>NZ_JAYMEU010000006.1:0-173057 GCF_037029575.1 Alteromonas sp. CH_MED4-4
CCTAACGCAGTGCATAATAGAAAAGGCCAGCTTCGAGAGCTGGCCTAATAACTGTCAACCTATCTTAGGACGGGTCATGTAGTTTATGGATAGTGACTGAAGTAATGAATTATGTGCATGTTTGAACGCTGAGGGCTGTGCTCGGCAGCTATTTGATTTCATTGCACTTTCCATATTAATTTTGAAAAGTATCAATGCAATATAGAATGGGAAACAGGCAATAAAAAAGGCGCTTGAAAGCGCCTTAGTCGTAACTTAATTGGGTTCTAAACAAACATTTGCTTGAAAGCAGCCCATTGTTCATTGAACTGCTCGGTTGGCTTACGCGTAAATCCACTGCGGATAAAGCCATTAATACGGCCATCGGTGTAGCAAATCATCATGTTGGCGATAATCGCTTCATCTGCAGAAAGGGTTTTACCTTCGCGTAGCTTGCGCTCTCTTAGCACTTGTTTAAGCTGCGTTTCTAAACGCTCGAAAAGCTTTGCTATGCGCGCGCGCAACCGGTCTTGTTCACCCATTAAGGCATCACCATTTAATATTCGAGTAATACCCGGGTTCTTCTCAGCAAAGCCCAAAATAAGATGAAGAATAAGCTGACAACGCGTAAGCGAGTCTTTCTCTTCATTCACAATCTTATTGATGCGCGTGAAAAGTGTTTCTTCAATAAACTCGATAAGCCCTTCAAACATTCGCGCTTTACTTGGAAAGTGACGGTAAAGTGCCGCTTCAGACACTCCCACTTTTTCCGCTAATTTAGCAGTAGTGATACGTTGACCTGGGCTGGTTTCTAACATTCCAGCAAGTGCTTGCAGAATTTGAGCTCTGCGATTTGTTTTTTTGACAGCAGGCATGACGAAAGTATTTCCTCCGCTACCGAGTTATAGCAACTCGGGCTCCATGTTAAGTTGGCTTACACCAAAGCGTTTATATTTATCGTTTTTATTATCGACACTTAATAAGCATCTGTTAGTTTTTATTGTTTAAAGCGTAACGCTCTGCAATAAGTGCAAGTAATTGACCCGCTAACTCGCTTTTACTGGTTGCAGGTAATCGTTTATCACCATCTTGCCATATTACGTGCAGTGCATTTTTATCACTGTTAAACCCCAGACCCTCGGCAGTAATATCGTTAGCCGCAATCATGTCTAGCTTCTTTTTGGCTAGCTTCGAGCGCGCATAATCTTCTACATTTTGGCTTTCGGCCGCAAAGCCCACACAAAATGGTCTGTCTTGGCTGGTGGATATAGTTGCTAGAATATCAGGGTTTTTAACAAAAGTAAGTGTTAACTCATCACCGGTTTTCTTAATTTTATTGTCGGCAACGCTCACGGCCTTGTAATCTGCTACAGCAGCCGTACTAATAAATATATCTGTGGAGGCTCTAAGCGTTTGACAAGTATTAAGCATTTCCTCTGCGGTTGTGACATTAATACGGTCACAGCGTTCGGGCGTTTCAAGCGACACAGGACCTGCCACTAAGGTTACATTTGCCCCCGCGAGTGCTGCTGCCTGAGCGATGGCAAACCCCATCTTTCCTGAGCTGTGATTTGAAATATATCGTACAGGGTCCAAAGGCTCTCTAGTTGGTCCCGCTGTTATCGTAATATTCTTTCCCGATAACGCCATTAGCGACGAAGAAAGGGATAAAGCGTTTCTCTCTGCGTCATTTATTACATTGGCAATATCAACAGGCTCAACCATTCGACCTGAACCCACATCGCCACAGGCTTGTTCACCACTTGCTGGGCCAATAAAGGTTACGCCATGTTCTTTTAAAATATCGATGTTGCGCTCTGTTGCTACCGCTTTCCACATTTGCTGATTCATGGCAGGAGCAATAAAGAGTTTCGCTGTTGTTGCAAGGTACAGTGTAGTCAGCAAATCATCTGCCATACCGTGAGCAAGCTTGGCAATAGTGTTCGCAGTTGCGGGAGCGATAAGTAAGATATCGGCCCATTTTGCCAATTCAATATGCCCCATAGCGGCTTCGGCAGCAGGGTCAAGCAGCTGGCGATGCACTGGATTTCCTGACACGGCCTGAAGTGATAATGAACTAACAAACTCTGCAGCAGAGTCTGTTAGAACCACACGCACGTTTGCGCCTAACGCAGTAAGCTTGCGCACAAGATCAGGTGCTTTATAAGCGGCAATCCCGCCAGTAACACCTAGCAAAATATTTTTGTTAGCAATAGACATAGAAGAACACAAAATCTCGAAATTAGCGTTAGCCTACCATGGTGACAAAAAATCGGATAGCTGAACGAAAGTAGGTCTTGTTTCGACAGTGGCATGTAAACAGTGCCTACAGGTGTCAAAAATCAATAATAAACCCGCCTTTTATACAGTCGTTTCTTTGTCACCATTCATCTATAAACAACCTTTTATAGAATAGTCGGGCTAGATGAATGTCGATAAAAGTATGGCCAAAGAATGAAAGGCCAAGAGAAAAATTATTGCAGCACGGGGCTGAAAGCTTAAGTGATGCTGAACTCATCGCTGTCTTGCTGGGAAAAGGTGTGAAAGGAAAAAGCGCTGTGTCTGTTGCACATGAACTTCTCAACGAGCTAGGCTGCTTACGGGGTGTGGTAACAGCAACGAAAGAACGGTTTGCCAAAATAACGGGAGTTGGACCGTGCAAGTATGCGCAGTTTCAGGCGGGCTTTGAAATATTTAAACGCAATTTGGAAATAAAGCTGAAGCGTCAGGACGTTTTTAATAATGTAGATGATACTAAACGTTATCTACAGGCAAAGCTAAGAGACTGTGAACGTGAGAAGTTCGCGCTTTTAATGCTTGATAGCCAACATCAGCTTATTGCTTTTCGCACTATGTTTAACGGTACGATAAACAGTGCAGCGGTCTATCCAAGAGAATTGATCAAACAAGTAATGATCGATAATGCAGCCGCGATCATTTTGGTTCATAATCATCCTTCAGGCGTTGCTGAGCCTAGTCATGCGGATATAAGATTAACCGCAGAGATCAAAAGCGCAATGGCGTCGATCGATGTGCCAGTTTTAGATCATTTTGTGGTTGGTGATAAAGAAACTGTTTCATTCGCACAGCGAGGCTTGTTAAGATAAGAAATCTAAGTCATTTGTCGATTATAATCTAGTCAAATGGTTGAAAATGATTTAGCATAGGATTTAGTGGGTTATTTTATTAAAGGACTGTTATGAAGAAGTCAATCATTGCATTATTTGCAGCTGCAACTATGGTTGCAGGCGTTAACGCACAAGACGGTGAAGGTGGTAGTGGTACTACTGGCATCGGCGGCGTAAGCGGCGGTATGATCGCGTCTGGTGTTGTTGTTGCGGGTATCGTTGCAGGTGTTGTAAACAACAACTCTGCTGATGCACCAGGAAATGGCGGCACTACTCCAGGTCAACCTACTTGTGAAGGTGACGACCAAATCGTTGATGGTGTGTGCGTAGGTACAACCGAAACTGTTACTGTAACTACCTCTGGTTCTGTAACAAAAACCATCACCGTACCTGTTACATTTACTTACGCACCGACCGTACAGTAAATTTAAGAGTATTCGAAAAAGCCGCTTTTTTTAGCGGCTTTTTTTATTTTTATAGCAAAGTTCATTTGTTTTTAGTTTTTGTCGGCGCATTTTAATGAAACTACACACTTTATTTGCCCTTTCGGGTGTTGTTTGCCTTTTTCTTTCCGGATGTTCCACCACGTCACTAGCGTATTACAACACGCTGAAGCTCGCGCTAAAAGATAGAACAGTTAGTTATACCGTTGAAGAGATTGCTGCTAGTAAAGCTGATCTTATGCAAATTAAAGCGGGCGGAAGAGATGCAGCCTCGCTTGCCCTTGCGTATATCGATGGTGAAAAGTACCGGTGGGTATCTGGTGATAAAGTCATCTTCACCATGCACCATGGCATTATCGTTAAAACTGAAGGTTTGGATCACGACCTATACTACACGGGAAATCTTCAGCACAACCCGCTTGCCACCAACAATGTTCTGCCATTCAATTGGAAACGCAAAGTTGATATTGCTTCCATAGGTTACGGTGTGCCGGTTGACTCATCTTGGCGAATAGAAGGGGAAGAAACTCGCGAATATTTAGGTTTTTCTGTTCCGGTAATTAAGGTTATCGAAACCGTAGAATTTTCTGAATACACGCCATTTATCGACGTAGGGTTGTCGTGGGAAAACACGTATTTCTTGCACAAATACTCGAAGGAACTTCTGGCCTCAAAGCAGCAGTTCAGCCCTGAAGGAGACGTTTACGATATGGTTTATTTAAGCCGAGTAGTACGTGAGATGAAGACACAAGGAGCAACGCAATAATGAAGTATATCTATACGCTTTTTATTGCCCTAGGCCTTACTGCAGCTACCAAGTTATATGCAAATGATAACCTTGTTAGTGTCATGATAAACAAGCAAACCTATCAGTTCGACAGGCCGATACGACTATCAAGCGTACTGTCCATTGTCGCTGATAATGGTGATTGGTACTGGCCTTCAGCTTCAGCTTTTGATTTAGCTAACCCTAAAGCTGAAGAAGAGAAAGAGATAGCGCTATCTCAAATTAGCGGGCTGCTCAATCAATTTGATGCCGATTCTGAAACACATAAAGCCCTTCAAAATCTCTATGATCAGGTAAGCTCATGGACGGTGTCTACACGCATAGACATGCCAATTTCCTACAATCGAGCAAGGTTGTTTTTTGAAGACAACCCTATGTTTCAGCCAGGTAAATACTGGATTCGACTAAATGGAAGACCTGACGTTGTGCATTTCTCTGGCGCTGTTGTAAAGCCTGGTGCGTACAAGCATCAAAGCGATACGTCGGTTTATACGGCTGTTCACACGGTGAAAAAAGCGGTTGATGCCGACAGAAGTCATGTCTACGTAATTGATCCAATGGGAAATATTGAAGAAAAGGGTATTGCTTATTGGAATTTAGATTTTGGGCAGCTTATGCCGGGCAGCCAAGTCTATGTTCCTATCTCATCAGAACTCTTTAGCAATAAACTTAAGCAATTAAATGAGCGCGTAGCCGCTTTAGCAGTACATAGGGTTTTACCTCAATGAGTGCGCCACTACTTTCTAAGAAAAAAACACTCGCGCTTGTAATTGGCAGCGCGCTTTCTTCTACCGCTTTTGCTGATACTCAAGTTCGCGTTACTCCTTCGCAGATGGTGCAGGGCGGAAATGGTCTTATTCAAACACCAACGGCTCGTATGCGAGACGAAGGTGGAATGGCCATTAACTATACCGACAACGGCGAATATCGCTTCTGGTCTGTTAACATTCAGCTTTACGATTGGATGGAAGCAACAGCCCGTTACACTGACGTGCGTACAAGACTTTATAGTCAAGTTGAATCATTCAGTGGTGATCAAACGCTGAAAGATAAAGGCTTAGACGTTAAATTCAGATTATGGAAAGAAAGCTACTATTTGCCAGATATCAGTGTCGGCTTCAGAGATTTTGGTGGAACAGGCTTTTTTGAAAGTGAATACGTCAATGCCAGTAAATCTATCGGTCCATTCGACTTTCACCTTGGCTTAGGCTGGGGATATCTTGGTACAGCCGATGACATCAGCAACCCGTTTTGCGAGCTTAAAGACAGCTTCTGTGAACGCCCAGGGGGCTTCTCTGGCCGCGGTGGTAAGGTAGACTACGACCAGTTTTTTAAAGGAACAACCGCATTTTTCGGTGGTGTGGAATACCAAACACCATGGGAGCCGCTAACGCTAAAGCTTGAGTTCGAAGGGAATGACTATTCTCGTGACAGAGCTGGACAGCTAGAGCAAGATTCTCGTTGGAATGTTGGTGCAGTGTATCGTTATAAAGACTTCGATTTCACGTTGAACTATCAACGAGGTAATACCGTTGGTTTCGGCGTTACGTATCGCTTTAATATGAATACGGCTTCGCAAATAAAGTTCGATGAACCACCTAAGAACCTGATGGGAAGAAAGGTGCCACAAGACGTGAAAGATGTTGATAAATCCCGTCTTTACAACGACCTTTACCGGTCGGGGGGCTTTGTACTGTCTGATGCTGAAATTAAAGAGGACAGCGCTACGTTTTACGGTACACAGGTTGCCTATCGTGACCAGGATGAAGCCATTGAGCGAATTGGTCGCGTGGCGGCCTCAGAGCTTCCAGATTCCGTAAAAACCTATCATGTAGTAGACAATCGCGCAGGTCTTCCTTTAGTAGACACGCAGGTGGATGCCGAGGCCTTTATTGCAGCAGCGCGTTACGAATCTGTTGACGCAGATATCACTGAAACCTACGTCAGAACATCACCCTCAAAAGAAGTGCTCGACGCCTATGATCCTGCCAATACATCTGGCTTCTACTACAGCGCAGATTTCTTCTTTACCCAATCATTCGGTAACCCAGAAGATTTCTATCTGTATCAAACCGGATTATTGCTAAACGGCGGTTATGCCTTTAACGAAAACTTCGCAATCATGAGCAGTGCCAGGGTTACGCTTCTAGATAACTTCGACAAGTTTAACTACTTGGTAGATAACGAAGAAGTGTCGCTACCTCGCGTGCGTACTCGAGTTCGTGAATATGTGTCAGCAAACGATGTATGGCTAGATACAACATTCTTACATTACAAAGACACCATTGCAGAAGACCTTTATGCTCAAGCGTACGCGGGTTATCTAGAAACCATGTTTGCTGGTGTAGGCGGTGAAATACTGTATCGTCCCGTTGATAGTAATCTAGCTTACGGACTTGATATCGCTTACGTAAAACAGCGCGATCCTTACAGTCAAACAGGTCTGGAAGACTACACAGCGGTCACTGGACACGCTAGTGTCTATTGGCAGCCAGAATTCTTAGACGACACGCAAATTACCGTAAGTGCTGGACAATTCTTAGCCAAAGATAAAGGCGTGAATATCGATTATGCGAAGCGTTTCGATAGCGGTATCATAGTTGGTGCATATGCGGCATTCACTGATGTATCGTCAGAAGAATACGGCGAGGGAAGCTTCACCAAAGGCTTCTACATTTCCATACCTACAGATCTGTTCTTGTTAGAACCTACCAAAGGTCGCGGATTATTCCCATGGGTGCCGATTTCTCGTGATGGCGGTCAAATGCTGCGTCGACCCACTCGTTTGATTGACATGACTGAAATAAGGTCACCATTTTTTGATTAAATAGTAATACGCCGCGTTCGCGTGGCGTTTATTCTCGTACGGGTATCTTAGATGCTGCAATGCGAATATAAAATTAAAGCGTAGATTGCGTATTTATTCATAGCCTAACCGCTTAGGGAAAAGTACAATACGGGCCGTGAAAAATGAGAGCTGGTAGTTTTTCGAGCAAAAAAAAGCCAAAAAGTAACCTTTTTGTACTTTCTTATTGAAATGATCCTGCCTTTGCTGTATAAAATGCGCCCTCTAATTTATAGTAATACGTCATTTGACCCAACCACTGTTTGAGCGCTTGGGATTAACTGACGCGACAGTTATCGTTGTTCTGGAGACAAATACAATGTCAAGAGTATGCCAAGTAACAGGTAAGCGTCCAACGGTTGGTAATAACCGTTCACACGCAAGAAATGCGACTCGTCGTCGCTTTTTGCCAAACCTTCAAACACACCGTTTTTGGGTTGAGAGCGAAAACCGTTTTGTAAAACTACGTTTGTCTGCAAAAGGCATGCGTATCATCGACAAGAAAGGTATTGATTCAGTACTAACTGACATCCGTACCCGTGGTGAGAAAATCTAAGGAAGCCGACAATGCGTGATAAAATTAAACTAGTTTCTTCAGCAGGTACAGGTTTCTTCTACACTACTGATAAAAACAAGCGTAACATGCCTGGCAAAATGGAGATCAAAAAGTATGATCCCGTTGTGCGTAAGCACGTTATGTTCAAAGAGGCCAAAATCAAGTAATTAGCTTGCTTTTGTCTCCACGAAAACCCAGCCCTTGCTGGGTTTTTTGCTTTTTGAAGAAGATATTTCTACTTCATCACGTCACGATCCCACCAGATCCCATATTCGACTGTCCACGATCCCTTGAGTTTGTCTTGCGATCACTGCTTTCTCCCACTTACTTTTTTCCAGCAGGTCCTAGGTTTTCTTTGAATTGAATTAGCTTATATATTGGCTAGGTATTACTATATTCCTAATTTCAGGACTCATATTTAACGGGAAGTCAGGTGGCTAGAATTTCTCAGCGAGCAATGAATAACGTGGTCATTATTGCTATGCTTATCATGATTGCATTGTTTAACTTAGACAGTCTTGTACCTAAGAAGGACGTTGTTCAATCTCGCAGCCTGCTACCTGAAGACGCTTATGTGTTAAAAATAGAGCACGATGGCCATAGCTTAGAGCGAGTTGGACAGCAGTGGCGCCAGTCAGGTCAAAATACAGTCCTCGCCATCAAGCCGGATGTTCAGTTTTCCCATTGGCAGCGGGCAAGGCTTGAGCCGGCCACTGACGTACCCGAAGCGATTACCAACGTACAGCCTTACATCGTCGTAGTATGGCTCGCAGGCAATAATAACGGCAATGTTTACGCCATCTATCCGAATACATCACCTGTTGTGATCAAATTTGAAAACAATTGGTACACATTAACCAACACCGAACTTGATAATCTTTTACCTTGGATACTGTAAATGCCTGAACTACCAGAAGTTGAAGTAAGCCGTTTGGGCGTTTCTCCACATCTTATTGGCAATACCATTACGCAGGTGGTGGTGCGTGAGCGAAGAATGCGCTGGCCCATTCCACAAGAGGTAGCGAACGTTGAAGGTCAGAGCGTTATTGCTGTAAAACGCCGCGCTAAATATCTACTTATTGAAACAGCTAAAGGCACGTTAATTTTACATTTAGGTATGTCGGGTAAATTACGCGTTATCGATGCGTCGACACCAATTATTAAGCATGACCACGTAGACATTGTTTTAAACACAGGTAAGTGCTTACGTTTTAACGACCCACGGCGCTTTGGCGCAGTGTTATTTCAGGCTCCTGATATGCAAATAGCCATGCTTAATAATTTGGGCCCAGAACCGCTTACAGACGACTTTGACGATAAGCTCTTATTTAAACTATCGCGCAATCGAAAAGGCCCCGTTAAAAACTTCATTATGGATAACGCCATTGTGGTAGGTGTAGGAAACATCTACGCGAACGAAGCACTGTTTTTAGCTGGTATAGACCCGCGAAGAGCCGCAGGCAACATCAGCGCTGCTCGCTATCAGTCGCTAACTGCAACCATTAAGCAAGTATTGGCCAAAGCCATTGAACAAGGTGGCACAACATTAAAAGACTTTGCGCAAACCGACGGTAAGCCTGGGTATTTTGCACAGCACTTGAATGTGTATGGGAGAAAAGGCGAGCCTTGTGAAGTGTGTGGCAAAGCCATTGAAAGTAAAGTTATTGGGCAGCGAAATACCTTTTTCTGTACTCACTGCCAACGCTAATACACTTACTATTGGTGCTTAATCTTTCTTACTCAGCCTGTCTTTTAAAGCATTCTCAACTACTGGGTGGCAAAAGCCACTCACTGCACCGCGGTGAAGAGCGACTTCTTTTACTAGGGTGGACGAGATAAATGAATTCTCCTCAGCAGGAGTAAGAAAGACACTTTCTAGCTTTGGGTTTAAACGGCGATTCATATTTGCGAGTTGAAACTCGTATTCGAAATCAGAAACTGCGCGTAAACCACGAATGAGAATTGTGGCATTTTGTTCGTCAGCAAAATCAGCCAATAAACCAGTAAACCCCACTACTTCAACATTTGGTAAGTCAGCAGTGACTTTTTTTATCATTTCTACGCGCTCTTCTAACGTAAACAGTGGCTTTTTACTTGGGTTAGAAGCAATCGCTACAATCACATGAGAAAATAACTGAGATGCGCGTTCAATAAGGTCGGCATGACCGTTAGTGATCGGGTCGAAAGTACCAGGGTAAAGTGCTCTAGTGTGCATAAAGTCGAATCTTTTCGTTGTAGAGGGTTTATGTGTTCAACGTGGCTAATGTAACACATTATTAGCTTATACCAATCCGCTTACCACATGTGCTTTTATTACTTCACTGCCTCGCGGTAACCATTCATACACGCTGACCAGTCGCTCTCTTGCCAGTGAAAGACAGGGTTCTTCGCTTTCTCTTTATGTAAAGAACGCAGCAGACGGTCTAAATTACCTTGTTTCCAGCTGTTACCTTGACGCTGCTCGCAGCGATCGAAATCAATAAGCCAAATTTGCTTATCGCTATCAATCATGATGTTTCGAACGTTGGCATCATGATGGTACACCTGACAATTGTGCATAGCTGCTAGCGCTCGGCCAACCTCATACCACTCATCTTTATCCAGTGGTTTATCGCACAGTGCGTGGTGTAAATCTTTGCTATTTGGAATACTTAAAGTAATTAAATCGCCGCGGTAAATTAGGCCTCGGCGGTGTATACGCGCCGCAACAGGAACAGGCACAAGAAGACCTTGTGCTCGCATATATTCGAGCAGCCTGAACTCTTCAAACGGGCGAGAACGCTCAACACCAATAAACATATATTGGTCGCTCAGTACTTTGCCCACCAAGCCACCACGTTTGAAATGGCGTAAAACCCAGCGCTGACCCTCATGCTCAATGAAAATGGTTGTACCACGTCCCTTGGCTTGACCTGTTATTTTGTCTTGAAGCTGCCAAAAGTCGGGGGTAAACATCTCCGCGTTGGGATGACTGACTAAAGTGTCGTCGAAAATAAAGTGGTGCCCAGCACCTATGTCTCGTCGTATTGTCGCCATGTCGCCCACAACTTATGGTAAATTCTTTATTCTAATGATTTATTTTAGTTTTTCAGCAACGACCGCGTTTCAGAGGTAAAAAAGTCTGTTTACGCGCTCATAGTTTTTACGTACTAAGATTATTTGTTGAAATAATGAATCTAATTCAACGTCTTAAGTATAAAAACCTAAGTCGTTATGCTCATACGCGAGTATCGTTGACCATATTCATCATTTTGGAATGAGCATGTTAAATTGCGGCGGCCCGGAGAGTTCTATCTGAAAAATAAGCATTTATTTGGCGCGAATAGGTAATACTCGAGCAAATAGGCTTCACCTAGCGCATGCCAAAAGATACGAACAATAGGAAAAAATACTGTTGATAGACCAGGGCACCATTACAAGCTAATTGTCGCTTAATTTACTTAATTGTAAGGTAAAACTATCAACTATTATCTACACTTAGCGTTGCGAAGTGTTCCTTTGAAATAACAGGGAGTCGTTACTGAATGAAAAAGCCCGCTTTGCGATGGCTATCCACTGTTCTTGCTTATACTCAATTTAGACTGGTGCTATTACTGAATATTGCACTGTTTTCAGGCGTGCCTGCAGCACACGCAGCAGAACTAAACGTCATGGTTAATGAGAGTGTCATGGTTTCAGAGCTAAACCGCTCTGAGCTTCGCCAGATATTTACCGGCCATCGTCAATATTGGAGCGATGGTACTAAAATCACGGTATTTGTATTGCAAGATAACGATGAGCTCCACAAGCAGTTTTGTCGTGAAGTACTTCAGATGTTCCCTTATCAATTATCTCGTCTATGGGATCAAATCACCTATTCTGGGCAGGGCGTTACACCCGTTAGGGTCACGTCTTACCAAGCGTTGATAGAGGCGTTAGAAAGTACCACAGGCGCTATCGGCTATGTTGAACATACCGAAATTGTGAAATTAAGACGCGTAGAGGTAGGAACAGAATGAATAAATACATCGCTCTCGCGTTTGGCATGATAAGCATGCCTGTCCTTGCTTCACAAGGAGATTTTTCGTGGCATGGTTATGTCTCTCAAGGCGTTACTCAGTCACATGGAAGTAACTTTATAACTGACGATAACGCAATAACAGGTGAGCTGACCGAAGTTGGGCTAAATGGTTACTATCGAATAGCGGAAAACATCTCTGTTGCCGGGCAAATTAATTATTTAGACGGCGGGAATCGTTTTGAGCAGGGCGCTCGTTTAGATTATTTGTTTATCGACTGGAAATTGCCTGACTTGCCCGGTAAATGGCAAGGACAAGTCCACATTGGTCGCTTCAAAAACCGCCACTGGCTGTACTCAGTGACCAGAGATGTGCCACAAACACGTTACACGTCTGTTCTTCCCCAGTCTGTGTACTTTGACGGATTTCGCGACGTTGCTTTGGGAAGCAACGGTATCCAAACCAGTTTCTCACACTATGGTACTCAGAATATCTGGGAATTAAACTGGAGTTACGGCCGCTCTAATATTAACGACTCCCAGCGAGATTTTTTACTCGGCGACGAAGCAAAAGGCGACATCAAGCAAGACTTTGTTCATCAAGCCAGCGTATTCTGGCAACCGGCTACCATGACATGGAAACTAGGTGCCAGTTGGTTGAATTCTGATTTCAGATACACACCTTCTCAGAATGACAACCGTATTGCAGGTAATGCAGACATAGAGCGTATTATGCTGTCTGCGCAATACTTTGCAGAAAACTGGGAAGTGTCGGCTGAGCTAATTCGAGAAGTCCAGGATAGCAAAGGGCTATTCTTCCCTGGTTTTGCCTTTAAACGCACGGGCGAGGGCGGTTTTGTTCAGTTTAGGTATTTGTTTAATAACAATGTAAGTGGTCTTATTGGCTACGACACATACATTAACGACAGGTCAGATCGAGACGGAAGGCAATTAGAGGCGATGACAGGCGGCGTGATCCCCGCCTACTTTGGCTACCAAGATACATATACCCTAGGCTTGCGTTGGGACATTGCACCGAAGTGGCGACTTCAAGGTGAGTATCATTGGGTTGAAGGTGCGACAAGGGTAGTGAGCTTACTGAACTTAGATGTGGCGTCTCATGCCGATAAGCACTGGGAAATGTGGTCAGTGCAATTGATGTATTGGTTTTAAGGGCATTAGATGAAGGTTCAGGTATCTTTCACCACTAAAACCATCACAATTTTGTTGGCTATGGTATTAACTGTGGCTGTGGTTATATCAACGGTTCTTATTCAGGAGTCTGACGCTCGAATTCTGCTCCAGCAAAGGGAAAACCAAGTTAGTAATCAACGACGGGTTCAGCTTTTTGAAGACATTCTGCACGGCAGAATGATCACGCTTATTGATATCATCAGCCATAAGAGTGGAGGCAACGCAGATAGCCTTGAATCGCTACAACAAACGCTTAGCGGTCTTAGTGAATACCTGACCCTTAACTTTCAAGTTGAATCGCTGTATTTGTTTGACGAACACGGCGTTGTTGGCAACCCGCTACAGCCAGTAAATAAAACCATTGAAAAGCTAGTGAATACCACTCGCGCGTCGTTTGAAAGCCGCTCACTATTGTCCTGTGACTCGGTATGCACACACTACATTTCAATTCCAATCATGGCAAACGGTGAAACTCTGCCCGTCATCGTTGTGTCCACGTCGATGAGAGAACTGCTATACCTGTTTAGTCGCGCTACCGATGTGCACAAAGTTGCTGTTGTCCAGCACAAAGAAACCTCATCTGAGCTGTCAGAATTAAGGGTGGCAAGCCAAGTGTCTGCGGCTAATCGACAGTATTTACAATCTCTATTTGATGCGTTACCCGATAATTGGCGAATTGACGATTTAGTTATTAGAGGCATGAACGTTGCGCTGGAAAATCAGCAGTTGCTGGTTAGTTTATTGCCTTTTAATCACGCATCAGGTGATCATCCTTACTTGCTTATTGTGCAAGACGTGTCGGCCATGGTGCGTCAAAACGAACAATACCAGTACATAGTTATTTCTAGCGCTGTTGCGCTATTTTTTATCTTCTCTTCGCTGCTTTACCTTTTCCTAAATCAATACAGAATACGCTTGTTAGATGTAAGCGAACGTTTGCCTATGCTGGCCGAACACAAGTTTAGCGAGTTTTACACCATTGCAGCTAAACGAAGGAAGTCGCCTATTTTCAAATTCACAGATGAATTGGACGTTGTTGAAGACGCGGCAAATAATCTGGCGCGCCAGCTAGAAAGCTTTGACGGACAAATGGCTATTAACACAGCGAAGCTTGAAAAAATGGCGATGTTCGATGTGTTAACCGGACTTCCCAACCGTAATATGCTGACTTTTCAAATAGAAAAGCAGCTAGCTAGTTCAATTCGCGACGATAGGTTAGTGGCACTGATGTTCATGGACCTTGATGACTTTAAAAAGGTTAACGACAGTCACGGTCATGACGTCGGCGATAAACTCTTAAAAGCTGCTGCTATGCGTATTTCTAAGCCGATTAGAGAGTCGGATATTGCATCTCGATTTGGCGGTGATGAGTTTGTTATTTTACTTTCAAATATCGAAAGCAAAAAGCACGTAGATACGGTAGCCAAAAAGCTGATAGAAGAGTTTAAAGAGCCAATCATTGTAGATGGCGTAACCTTTTACGTTTCCATCAGTATTGGTATTGCTATCACCAACCACTCTCGCGCCACGCCAGTAGAACTGCTAAGGCATGCGGATATTGCGATGTACGAAGCCAAAGCCAAAAAAGGGGCGGAGTATCGCGTGTATGACGCCACCATGAATCTTAAAGTAATGCAGAAGGTTGAGCTGGAGTCAGAGGCGCGTGAAGCCCTCAGAGACAATCAGTTTAGCTTAGCGCTTCAGCCCCAAGTTGAGATGCACACCGGAAGGCTGGTGGGCTTTGAAGCGCTATTGCGTTGGCATCACCCTAAAAAGGGTAATATTTCCCCGGCAGATTTCATACCGCTTCTAGAAAACACGTCATTCATGCTTGAGCTTGATTACTGGGTAATTACGCGCTCAACTTATTTAATTAGAGAGCTTAAAAATAGCGGCTACCCCGACGTGAAGATGGCGATTAATTTGTCAGCGGGTCAGTTCTTAGACCCGAGTTTGCCTGAATTCTTGCAGCAGCAAATTATCAAAAATGACATAGCGCCCGACCAAGTTTGCTTAGAGTTAACCGAAACGGTATTGGTATCAGACATCAAGCGTGCAACCACCATCATGCAAAATATTCGCGACATGGGGTGCATGCTGGCTATCGACGATTTCGGCACGGGCTATTCGTCGTTGAGTTATCTTAAATCGTTACCCGCCGACTACATCAAGATTGACCGCTCTTTTGTGGCGAATATCGCTAGCAGTGCTGACGATAGAAATATTGTTCACTCTACGATTTCTATGGTGCGCAACATGGGAATGCAAGTGGTGGCAGAAGGAATTGAAACCAGTGAACAGTACGAGTTGCTGTGTCATTTCGACTGCAACCTGGGTCAAGGCTACCTTATCAGCAAACCTATTCCCGAGGTTAACATTTGGGACGTGTTAAGCGACAAAGTAGAGTTTGGTTTTTGGAAAGAATCCGCCTAGGGCTACTTTACCGTTTCAAAAGGTGCACGCTTCATCAATGTAGTGTGCTGAATAATTTACAAACTTAGTCGACAAACCCATTAAATACAGCGCAAGGGTGTGTACCCTTTACCGCGCTTTCATTAAACTAACGGTTTTAATATACCTACACTCGGAGAATGGCATGTCTGCGGCATTTATTTCTCATTTGCAATCGCAAATTGAAGCCACGAAAGAAGATGGTTTGTACAAAAAAGAGCGTGTTATCACGTCGCAACAACAAGCGGATATTGGTGTTGCTAACGGCGAGCACGTTATTAACTTTTGTGCCAACAACTACCTTGGTCTTGCAAACAATGAAAGCTTGATTGAAGCAGCAAAGAAAGGCCTGGATAGCCATGGTTTTGGTGTAGCATCTGTACGATTCATTTGCGGTACACAAGACATTCACAAGCAGCTGGAAGCCTCTATCAGCGACTTCCTCGGTACAGAAGACACCATTTTGTACCCATCGTGCTTCGACGCGAATGGCGGTTTATTTGAAACGCTATTAGGCCCTGAAGATGCCATTATTTCTGATGCGTTAAACCACGCCAGTATCATTGACGGTGTGCGCCTATGTAAAGCTAAGCGTTATCGCTACGCCAATAACGATATGGCAGCATTAGAAGAGCAGTTGAAGCAAGCTGACGCCGATGGCGCACGTTTCAAAATTATTGCCACCGACGGTGTGTTTTCAATGGACGGCGTGATTGCCGACTTAGCCTCTATTTGCGACCTGGCCGACAAGTATGACGCCATGGTAATGGTAGACGATTGTCACGCAACGGGCTTCCTTGGCGAAAACGGCAAAGGCAGCCATGAGTATTGTGGCGTTATGGGTCGTGTAGACATCATCACCGGTACTCTAGGTAAAGCACTAGGCGGCGCGTCTGGCGGTTACACCTCGGGTAAAAAAGAAGTCGTAGAGTGGTTGCGTCAACGCTCGCGTCCTTATCTTTTCTCAAACTCGGTTGCGCCACCTATCGTTTCAGCATCGCTCAAAGTGTTTGAAATGATGAAAGAAGGCGACGAGCTTCGCGCTAATCTATGGCGCAACGCCAATCACTTCCGTACGCGTATGGAAGAAGCGGGCTTCACATTAGCTGGTAAAGATCACGCTATTATTCCTGTTATGCTAGGCGATGCCCGTTTAGCTAGCGAAATGGCAGACAAGATGCTTGAGAAAGGCATCTATGTTATCGGTTTCTCTTACCCTGTTGTGCCGAAAGGTCAGGCCCGTATCCGTACGCAAATGTCAGCAGGTCATAGCCTTGAACATGTTGATAAAGCGGTAGATGCATTTATTGAAGTCGGCCGTGAATTGGGAGTAATTTCATGAAGTCGCTAGTTAAAGCGAAAGCAGAAAAAGGCATTTGGCTACAAGACACGCCAGAGCCTGAAGTAGGACACAATGACCTACTGATTAAAATTCGCAAAACCGCCATTTGCGGCACCGACATGCACATTTACAACTGGGACGAATGGTCACAGAAAACCATTCCGGTACCTATGGTTGTAGGCCACGAGTATGTGGGTGAAGTCGTTGGTATGGGTCAAGAAGTGAAAGGGTTTAAGGTTGGCGACCGTGTTTCGGGCGAAGGCCATATTACTTGTGGCCATTGCCGTAACTGTCGTGCAGGTCGCGTACATTTGTGTCGCAACACTGAAGGCGTAGGCGTAAACCGCCCGGGCGCTTTTGCTGAATACTTGGTAATTCCTGCATTTAACGCGTTTAAAATTCCAGACAATATTAGTGACGACCTTGCGTCTATCTTTGACCCGTTTGGCAACGCTGTTCACACTGCACTAAGTTTCGACTTGGTGGGTGAAGACGTGCTGATAACAGGTGCTGGCCCAATAGGTATTATGGCTGCTGCAGTTGCAAAGCACGTAGGTGCTCGTCATGTCGTGGTTACCGACATCAATCCTTACCGTCTTGAGCTTGCTAAAAAAATGGGTGCAACCCGCGCCGTTGACGTAAGCAAGGAAGACTTGAAAGACGTAATGAACGAACTTGGTATGACAGAGGGCTTCGATGTGGGTCTGGAAATGTCTGGTGTGCCGGTGGCTTTCAGAGACATGCTGAACAAAATGAACCATGGCGGCAAAATTGCCATGCTGGGAATACCTCCACAAGATGTTGCCATCGATTGGAACCAGGTTATTTTCAAAGGCTTGGTGATAAAAGGTATCTACGGCCGTGAAATGTTCGAAACATGGTACAAAATGGCGAGCTTGCTGCAGAGCGGCTTAGATCTATCGCCTATCATCACACACACCTTTTCTATTGATGACTTTCAGAAAGGGTTTGATACCATGGGGTCTGGACACTCAGGTAAAGTTATTCTGGACTGGCAATAATGACAACATTCTCACACATTAGCGTAAACGACGTTGCAAACTTTCAAGGTGACGTAACCATTGTGGATATTCGCGATCCTCAATCGTTTGCTAATGGACACATGCCTAACGCAGCGCAGCTGAACAACGACAACTTTGCAGCGTTTATCGACCAAACGCCCAAAGATATCCCAGTGGTTGTAGTGTGCTACCACGGCGTAAGCAGCCAGCAGGCGGCCCAAGTGATTGCACAGCAAGGCTTTGAAACCGTTTATAGTATGGACGGTGGCTTCGAAGCATGGCGACTGGCAAATCCGGTAGTCACGGCATAGCGATTTGATAAAGGTGCACAATGTGCACCTTTATTTTTTGCAGCTACTGCAGTATTTCAGTATAAAGAGGTTATATACTGCGCCCTTGGTATATGTCATATCGCATTCATATTCTTCTGTTTCGGGGTAACAACTAGCTTATGGCTCATCCTTTAATTGCGTTCAATCAGCAAAGTCCTGCACATCTTCTCGCCAATTTTTTAACCAGTCAGCACATTCAGGCCGCTGTAGTACAGCACGATAAAGAGTTCGTGGTGGTATTAGATAATCACGACCATCTCGACCGCGCAAAAGTTATTGCAGATGGCTTTTTGGCAAACCCTACCGATCCGAAGTACCAGCAAGCAGCATGGGATAATGGCAAGAACGTACGGCTGGCGCCTTCGGGTAATGGCTTTTCCATGGGTAATATCATTGCCGATGCTGTGAAAGCGCCTTTTACCTCGGTGGTATTTATTCTGTGTGTTGCGGTTTATTTACTGTCGTTGTTTGGGCTGTTTGCCCCTATCGCACAGCATTTATTGATGCAGCCATTTTCCATTTTGTCGCAAAATCACGAATGGTGGCGATTACTAGGCCCTGCGTTCATTCATTTTTCGGCGCTACACATTATATTTAACCTACTGTGGTGGGGCATGTTGGGAGCTAAAATTGAACGCATCCTTGGCATGAGCATGCTGCTTATAGTGTTCTTAGTGTCGGCCACTATTTCGAACGCCGCACAAGCCCTATTTAGTGACCCTGTGCAAGGCAATCTGTTCTTGTTTGGCGGCTTGTCTGGTGTAGTGTATGCCGTAATGGGCTTTGTGTGGTGGCTAGGCTGGTTGCGACCAAGTTGGGGCTTGTCGCTGCCAAATTCAATTGTAGGCTTTATGTTGGTGTGGTTGGTACTAGGTTATGCCGATATTTTGTGGGTAAACATGGCGAATGCTGCGCATACAGCGGGGCTTATTTCTGGATGTTTGCTCGCCGGAGCCTTAAGTCTTGGGTCGGGTAAACGCTAGTGGCGTTTTATGTAGCTAAAAGGCGTACGTTAGCCTTTTAGCCCGTTATCTACTTTTAACCGCCCTGGTATAAGTATTTGGTGAAGATAACGTTCTTCACCACTTCGCCGCCCGTCTCTTGCTTCATGTGCTCTTGCAACGCTTTAAGAATAGCGCGGCGAATATCTTCACGACCAGTTAGTGATTTAACTTTCTCTGCCGGTTGCTGGCCGAATATTTCAATGGCAGTAGAGCGCAGCAACGGCATATGGTGTTCAGCAATTTCAAGCTGATTAACATCGTGGATCATCAATTCAACTGACACGCGTACATAGCCAAGCTTTTGTGCGCTATCGCTAATGTAGTTGGTAACAATCTCTGGCTCTAAGCCCAAATAAGCATAGTTGGCCTTGTCTTGCGCCACTGCTGCGTTACAACCAAGAACGAAAAAACTAACCGCAAATACGCGTAAAACTAAAGACTTAAGCATAGTGAAGTCCGAAACACCAAAGTAGTAAATTCACTTGGTAGTGTAGCAAAACTCTGATTAAACACACTACTGCAAAAGTTTAACCGAGTGAAAATAATTGAACATGACGTGTTATCATACTAACAGATTCATTATTCGGGCTTTTCGTGTGAGTTTTAATGCCACTTTTCCAGTGGGTTTGGCGGTTGACTGGCAAGCACCTTCTGGCATCACAATTCCTAATGCACAGCTAAAAAACTGGCTGTTAGACACTGGGTCGTTAACCGAGCGAGTGCAGTCTTTAAGCAACCACTTTTCTCTAGAGCTTATTGGCCAGCACGAGCAGATTCCTCACGACAATGAACTGTCGTTGTTACTCGACAACGGTGAAACCCATTATCAAGCGCGAGAAATTCTCCTATGTGGCGATCATAAGCCGTGGGTGTTTGCACGTTCTATCATCCCTCAAGCCTTTGTTGACAGCGAACTTTCAGATCTTGGTCGAGAGCCTTTAGGAAAACGTTTGTTTAACGATAAGCGCTTTACACGCTCAGCGTTTCAACTGTGTACAGTGCCAGCTTCGCAGTTTGGTATTAACAGCAATCAAACCTTGTGGGGCCGGCGCTCGTTGTTTACGTTAGGCAACTACAGCATGATAGTAGCAGAGGTATTTCTTCCGTCCTCACCGGCCTATAGCCGCTCTGCTAAAAACGAAAAGGAAAGCGAAAAGCAATTATGAAGCACAATTGGAACGCCTATGCGCGACTTATGCGCCTTGATAAACCAGTCGGTATTTACTTGCTGCTGTGGCCTACGCTGTGGGCGCTTCTTATGGCTGCACAAGGTTTACCGCCTTTAGGCATTACGCTCATTTTTGTGGCTGGCGTAGTTGTCATGCGTTCAGCCGGGTGTGTGATTAACGATTATGCAGACAGAAAAGTAGACGGTAGCGTAAAGCGAACTGCCCAGCGTCCTCTTGCAACCGGAGAAGTATCGGCTAAACAAGCGCTACAACTTTTTGCAGCGCTTATCGCTTTAGCATTTGTCTTAGTGTTATTCCTTAACTGGCAAACCATTGCGTTGTCGGTGGTAGCCTTACTCTTGGCAGCAAGCTACCCCTTCATGAAGCGTTACACCAATTTACCGCAGGTGGTATTGGGTGCCGCGTTCGGTTGGGCCATTCCTATGGCATTTATGGCTGTGATAGAAACAGTTCCAGCTTACGGCTGGTGGTTGTTTATTGCTAACTTATTATGGACGGTAGCTTACGACACCATGTACGCCATGGTAGACCGCGATGACGACCTACAAATAGGCATCAAGTCTACGGCCATATTGTTCGGCAAAAACGACGTGCTCATAGTCATGCTGCTACAGGCCGCTGCCCTTGCCATTTTGTGGTGTATAGGCTGTGCTATTAACGCAACTTGGCCTTACTACTTAGCCGTGCTGTTTTCGGCTCTGCTATGCGTGCGCCAGTATCAGCTTATTAAACGCCGTCAGCGTGAAGGCTGCTTCACCGCGTTTATTGAAAATCACTATATTGGTTTAGCCATCACGCTAGGAACGGCACTGCATTTTTATTTGGTGTAACAGTAAAAGTAACTAGCCCAATACAAACCATTGTTTATGGTATTCAGCCACAAAAAAAGCGCCATAAAGGCGCTTTTTGAGTTTCTAAAAGCTTTGAACGCCTACTTTTCCGCTAGCTTCACTTCAAGTTCAGCAATGCGGCTTTCCATAGCGTCTAGCTTTTCACGAGTGCGAATAAGCACTTGGCTTTGAATATCGAACTCTTCGCGAGTCACTAAATCAAGCTTAGACAGCTGCGACTGCAATACCGCCTTTACTCGACCTTCGGCTTCTTCAGCCATGTTTTTAACGCCAGGTGGAACGGCATCAGCAATTTGTTTCGCTAAATCTTCGAGTTTCTTCGGATCCAACATGGAATTCCCTTATAATGCGCAGCTCAAATTATGAAAGCTATTCTATCGGTATCGACACGACATGCAATGAAAACTGTGTCGCGCCAAAAATGTACGTTGTTCTAGGTATTAAATGAAACTAAATGAAGCTCAAGAGTCTGCCGTAACCTTTGTGTCTGGCCCATGTTTGGTGCTGGCTGGGGCGGGTAGTGGTAAAACGCGCGTAATTACCAATAAGATTGCTCATTTAGTTAGAAACTGCGATATGCCAGCTCGCTACATTGCAGCGGTAACCTTTACCAACAAAGCAGCACGTGAAATGAAAGAACGTGTAGCGCAGACCTTGGGCAAGCCAGAGGCGCGCGGGCTAAAAGTATCGACCTTCCACACCATGGGCTTAACCATTATTAAAGCGCATGTGAAAGATCTTGGCTTAAAGCCAGGTTTCTCGTTATTCGACGATAAAGACTCGTTCGCGTTGCTTAACGATTTGACGTCCGACACCCTCGATGGCGATAAAGATCAGCTTCAGCTTTTACAAAGCTGTATCTCGAACTGGAAAAACGACCTTATCTTGCCCGATGCTTTATTAAAATCAGCTACCAGCACGGGCGAACGAGAGTTTGCAGAAGCCTACAAGCGTTACCAAGACAACCTTAAGGCATATAACGCGCTAGACTTCGACGACCTAATTTTATTACCTACATTGCTTTTAAAAAGTAGCGAAGCAATAAGAGCCAAATGGCAGAGCAAAATTCGCTACTTGCTGGTGGATGAGTACCAAGATACCAATACCAGTCAGTACGAGTTGGTAAAGCTATTAGTAGGTGAGCGTGCGCGCTTTACCGTGGTGGGCGACGATGACCAGTCTATCTATTCATGGCGTGGCGCTAAGCCACAGAATTTGCACCTATTACAGCAAGACTTTCCGCGCTTAAACGTCATTAAGCTACAGCAAAATTACCGCTCGTCAGGTCGTATTCTGCATTGCGCGAATATTCTTATTCAGAACAATCCGCATTTGTTCGATAAAACCCTGTTCTCAGAGCTGCAGTACGGCGAGCCGCTAAAAGTAATAGAGGCGAAGAACGAAGAGCATGAAGGTGAGCGCGTGGTGGCAGAACTGCTGGCGCATAAGTTCATGAACCGCACCCAGTTTAAAGACTACGCCATTTTGTATCGCGGGAATCATCAAAGTCGTATTTTCGAAAAGCTGTTAATGAGTAACCGCATTCCGTACAAAATTAGCGGCGGTATGTCGTTCTTTGGCCGTGCCGAGGTGAAGGACATCATGGCTTATTTAAGGCTGTTGGTGAACCAAGATGACGATAACGCTTTGCTGCGCATTATTAACACGCCAGGGCGCGGTATAGGCCGCGCTACGCTAGAAAAACTGGGTAACTTTGCAAATAGCTTGGGTGTGTCTATGTTCGAAGCGGCGACGCACCCTAACTTAAACAGCGTGTTGCCAGACAAAGCTTTTCATTCGGTTTCTACCTTTGCCCGCTGGGTAGTGGAGTTGTCGGACAATGCAGAGCGTGGCAACACCGCTGACGCAGTGCGCACCATGATCCGCACTATGGGCTACGAAGAATGGCTATATGAAACCAGCGCCAGCCCCAAAGCCGCCGAAATGGCCATGGCCAACGTAAGTACCTTATTCGGTTGGGTTAACGATATGCTGGAAGGTAATGACCTAGACCAACCCATGACCTTAACCGAAGTGGTGAACCGTCTGATATTGCGCGACATGATGGAGCGCGGCGAAGACGACGGGGAAGGGGATCAAGTTCAATTAATGACGCTACACGCTTCAAAAGGTTTGGAATTTCCTATTGTATTTTTAGTGGGCATGGAAGAAGGCTTATTGCCGCACCAAAGCAGCATTGACGAAGACAACGTAGAAGAAGAACGCCGACTTGCTTATGTGGGAATTACTCGCGCCCAGCGCGAGCTTATATTCAGCCTTGCTAAAGAGCGTCGACAATTTGGTGAAGTGATTAACCCAGAGCCAAGCCGCTTTTTATTCGAACTGCCGCCAGACGATGTACAGTGGGAAAATCAGAAACCGAAGGCGACAAAAGAAGAGCGCCAGCAAAAGGCACAGGTGGGAATTGCTAACCTACGAGATATACTAGGGAAAAAGTAGCCTGCTAATTAAGGCGAGCTTACGCTAGCAAGTAAGTACTAACTATCAGCTTGCTAGCGACGTCATATCCAGCACTTTGGCGTGCTTCAATACTTTGCCTTGGCCATAAATGCATTCAATTTCGTTAAGTGCATCTAGCTGCGCCTGTGAGTCTACGCCTTCAGCAATAACCTGAAACTTCAAATGTTCTGAAATAAGCATGACAGACTGAATAAGCTTTAAGTTTCGTTGAGAGCGAGGCAGTGACTTAACAAAGCGATGATCAATTTTGATGAAGTCGAAGGGGTAGGCAAACAAATAACTCAATGAAGCCAATCCGCTTCCAAAGTTATCCAGCACCAAAGTTACGCCCGCACGTTTTAACTTCTTAATAGCAGGAAGAATGAACTGAGAGCGGCGATTTAAGTCGTTTTCATCAAACTCAAATACCAGCTGGCTAGGCGTAATACCTGATGTTTCAATCACATTAATCATCTGGTTCACCATAGAAGCCTGTAGCAGATGATTAATTGAAACGTTAACCGCTATTTTATTTATCGGGTCGTCGGTGTTTTTATAGTGGTTTAATAGCTCGCAGGCTTTGGTTAGCTGGAACAGGTCTAAATCTAGCGTAAGGCCACTATGTTCTGCCACTTGTCTAAACTGCTCTCTGGCAATCTTGCCGTAGGCAGGGTGCGACCAGCGAATATACATCTCTTTATACAGCGTGCTGTCGTCATTAAGCTTTATAACGGGTTGTAAGAAGTAATCGAATTCTTCTTCACGCAGTGCACGCCTGAATTCATTTTCAAGCTCAAGTTCTTCAATAAGCCTGTCGCGCATGCTCTTGTCGAACATAACAAAGCGTCCGCGGCCTAGCGTTTTCGCCTGATACATGGCTGCATCGGCATCACGAAGCACTTCATCAGCGGCGCGATAGTAGGTTTCTAAGTGCGCAATACCAATACTTGCACCTGAATACATCTCTCGACCATCAAGCAAGAACGGCTCAGAAATAGATGAAATTATACGGCTAGCCACTTCCTCTACGTCTGCTTCATCTTCAAAGTTATCAAGCAGTACAACAAACTCATCGCCGCCTAAGCGCGCTAACAGGTCGTGACCACGAATACACAGCGCAATACGTCTAGCTACTTCAATTAAGAACTCATCGCCGGCATGATGACCTAGGGTATCGTTAATAACTTTAAAACGGTCTAGGTCGATAAACAGCACCGCAAACATGTTTTCGCTGTAACGCTGCTTACTGGCTATAGCCAGCTCTAGGCGACTAGTGAACATGGCGCGGTTAGGCAAATCAGTTAACGAGTCGTGATGCGCGTCGTGAATAAGCTTAAGCTCAATCTCTTTACGCTCTTCAATTTGTTGCTTTAAGAACTTATTAGCACGGTTTAGCTCGGCTGTGCGTTCTTTAACGCGCTCCTCAAGCTCAACGTTATAGCGCTGCATCGACTCGGTATTGCGCTTACGCTCAATGGCTACCGCAATATGGTGTGATACAAAGCGCAAAAGCTCTTGGTCGCGAGAATTATATTTAGCGTGTTTACCGTAAGTTTGTACGGCAATAACACCTGCAATTTCTCCATCTACAACAAGCGGCGAACCTAACCACGAGTTCGCACTATTTAGCATAGTTTGCGCAACCGACACATCTAAATCGCCAGACTCTGCAAGCTCCAATACTCTAGGTGGGTTAACCAGCTCAGCTTGCCCCGTTCGCAATACGAATTCAGTTAGACCAAGCCCTAAAGGCCTTGAACTTATGTTCTTTTCTTGTGCGTCACTAAAATACGGGAATGCGAGTAGCTCTTTTTCCTTATCAAGAATGGCAATGTAACAGTTAGGTGCGCTAATTAGCCTGGCTAAAATTTCGTGCAGACTGGAGTAAAACACATCCATATCGCCTTCAAGGTTAGCGGCCAGCTCAGATATCTCGAATAAAGCTTGCTGTAGCGACTCTACTTTTTGGCGCTCTAATATTTCTTCTTGAAGGTCGTCGTTAATTTTTCGCAGTTGGCGGGTGCGTTCGCGGATGGTGCGTTCAGTGAGCTCACGGTTTTTTACTCTATCAACCGTGGTAACAATGTGTTGAGAAACGAACAGCAGTACTTCTAAATCTTCTTGCGTATAGTGCACTCCCTCATCATAAGTTTGCACTACCATGGCACCTATGACTTGGCTTCCCCGTTTAAGGGGCACGCCCAGCAGCTCAAACGGTTGCGAGCCAACTAGCTTTATATCATGCTGAGAGGCAAAGTTTTCTTCATCGTCACGTTTGTAAAATAGATGATCGCCGGTTTTGAGAATGTAACCGGTCATGCCGTCCATTAACGATTCAGCGGGGAGCTGGCGAACGGTTTGTTCGTCGAATTCGTCAATGAAGTAAGCGAAATCGACAACGTTACTGTCGGGTTCGTAAAAGGCGACAAAGAAATTATCGGCATTCATAAAATCGGCAATGATTTCATGAATAGCGGAATAAAGGCGATTAAGGTGACTTACAGAACTGGCAAGTTCAGAAATGTCGAAAAGCGCCTTCTGAACACGTTCAGCGCGCTTGTACTTGTCAGTGAGTTGCTGAAGCTGCGGTATAAGTTCGCGCAGTTCTTCTTCCGTCAACTCATGTTGCGTCGAATCTTGTGACATTCCGCTCGCCAGTAAAAAAGTAACGTTTCCCCAAAGAGTTAAATTACCCGATTAGAGGGTAAAACGCTACTTTTTCCATCAACTTGTTACGATTTAGCGGGTATTAGATACCTTCAATCATGTACTCGATTGCAGCTTTAATTTCGTCATCAGAACAGTTACCGCATGTACCACGAGGAGGCATAGCGTTAATACCGTTCAATGCGTTTTGCCATACGCCATCAAGACCGCGCTCATCTAGACGTGGTTGCCAGTCTGCTGCAACGTGAACTTTAGGAGCTCCTAAAACGCCTGCTGAGTGACATGCAACACATGCAGAGTTGTAAACGTCTTCACCAGACTTTGCACCGCCAGCTGCGCCAGCACTTCCTTCAGCTGCTGCGCCTGCAACGTGTACCTGACCTACCGGCTTAATGCGATCGGCAATTTCATCGTTACTCATTTCTTGTGCTTGTGCTGCAAAAACAGTTAGCGCAGTGGCAGCAACAGTTAACCAAGTCTTTAATTTCACATCTGTCTCCAGGCAATGATGAATTTGTTTAAAATATAACTGGCCAGATTATAACGGTTAATTGGGGTTGAACAACTATTTGAAGCCAATTACCCATAAAAAGTAAGGATTTTTAACACTTGTTCCAAGCCACCTAAAGAGATTTTAATAAATGAGTTGAAGCCAACCCATCGCGTAAGTATTATTACGCCCCGTTTGCAGCGTACATTTAACTGCGTATTTTTCCTTTGCGAACGTACATGGTTATTACAACCGTAGCACGATCCGCCCTTAGCTCAGCTGGATAGAGCGCGGCCCTCCGGAGGCCGAGGTCAGAGGTTCGAATCCTCTAGGGCGGGCCATTTCCTTTTCTAGTGACCTATGAAGGAATAATCTCCTTCAGCCTTTCTATATCAGAATCGAGCACGCCTACCTTAGACGTGGCTGCAACTCTAACGTCCAATCCAATGCAACATCAAAGTCATTCCAACGCATAGCAAAGTCGTTATACTGTTTTTCACTAGTTCATTTTTAAGCGTATCAACGTGCCAATAATGTCGCCGCAGTCTATTCAACGCCCAAGTTTTACTCAGTCACTACTTTGTTTTGGTGTTATTGTCGCACTAATAGCAGGCGGATTATTTGGCCTGGGCATTAGCCTGCATGCATTACTATTTCTGTGTTTGCTATGGGCTGGTATTAATGCTTTTAGCTTGGGGTACAAGTACCTGCAAATCCGCGATTTAATGACCAGCGCGTTAACCCGAGCCATGCCAGCAATCTATATTTTTATTCTCATTGGTATGGTTATCGCCAGCTTTATGCAAAGCGGCACTATCTCAACGCTAATTTATTACGGTTTAAGTTGGCTAAACCCCAGTATCTTCCTTGCGGTGGGATTAATTTTATGTGCGATAATGTCGGTAGCTACAGGCACATCGTGGGGTACGGTGGGCACTATGGGTGTAGTGCTGATGGGTATTGGCGCTGCCATGAACATACCACTCCCCATTGTGGCAGGCATGGTGGTATGTGGTGCGACGTTTGGCGATAAAATGTCCCCGGTGTCTGATACCACCAACCTCGCATCCATGAGCGCGGGTACCAACCTGTATCGACATATGTATGCCATGCTGCTAACTACACTGCCTAGCTTTCTTCTAACTTTTGTAATTTTCTTGGTAATTGGCTTTAGCTACGCAAACCAAAGCTTAAATGTAGACGAAATAATTGAAATAAAAGCAGCACTTGCCAGTCACTATAATCTTGCACCCTATATAACACTGTTACCGCTGGTGTTGCTTACGGTAATGAGCATCAAGAAAGTGCCGGCTGAAGTAACCATGTCGTGCAGTGTTTTGCTGGCCGTCATCATCGCCATTTTCTATCAAGATACTAATACCATTAGCGTGCTCAACGCGTTGTGGGAAAACACCCCGCAAAATACGGGTATCGCAAATTTAGATGCCTTACTAGGACGAGGCGGTATTAGCAGTATGAGCTGGACGTTGCTCCTCGCCTTAATGGCAATCGCATTGGGCGGCATACTGCATGGTGCAGGCTTTCTAGCTGCGTTACTGACAGGCATTATTGAACGGGTAAAACGCACGGCAACCCTAATTGCCGTGACCATTGCGTCTGGTTTTCTAGGCAATGTGGCCATGGGCGAGGCCTATATCTCTATCATTTTGAATTGCCAGCTGTTTAAACCGAAATATGAACAGCAGAACCTTGACCCCGCTGTGCTATCTCGGTCGGTAGAAGAAGGTGCCACTATGACCACCGGCCTTATTCCATGGACAACGGCTGGTGCGTTTTACTCTGCCACACTGGGCGTTGACGTGCTCGATTACGTGCCCTATGCGTTTTTCAACTATCTAAACGGCGTTATTGCGGTATCTATGGCCGCATTGGGCATGGGCATGCTAACAACCAAAGCACGAATGAATAAACACACATCGCTTTGAAGTAACCCATTAGCGAACACAATTCTGATAAACTGTTTTTTAAGATCGCCCGTTTAAAGCCAAACGTATAAGGCATCTATAAAAACAAAACAAAGGATCGTGTATGAGTAGTAATACCCGAGATGCGGCCTCCTCCAAGGCCATTATTAAACAGGAAGGCGCGTTTAGCGTAATCGACAAGCCCACTTTTTTTGGCTCTCTTTTTCTTCTTCTCTCTGTCACCATTCCTCTAATTATTTGGCCGGACCAAGGCGCACAGTGGGTGGCAGCTGCAAAAGACTTCGTAACCAGTAAACTTGGTGTTTTATATCTCTTGCTTGGCGTTGGCGCCGGTGGGTTCATGGTTTACATCATGTTCAGCGACATCGGGCAAATAAAACTAGGCGACCCGGAAGAGAAACCCGAGTTCTCGCCAGTATCATGGGCTGCCATGCTGTTTTGTGCAGGCATAGGCGCGTCTATTTTGTATTGGTCCATGATTGAATGGGTGTACTACTACCAAGCGCCACCGTTTCACATAGAAGGTGAAACCCCCGAAGCCGCAAAATGGGCTGCAGCCTACGGTATCTTCCACTGGGGCCCGCTTGCCTGGGCAATTTACCTCATTCCCGCCGTACCTATTGCTTACTTCTACTATGTGCGCAATCACAGCGTACTTAAAATCTCTGAAGCCCTTATGCCGGTTATTGGCGAGAAAATGGCTCACGGCTGGCTGGGTAAAATTATCGATATCAGCTTTATCTTCGGAATGTTAGGCGGCGGGGCGACCACGTTAGGTTTGGCTGCGCCTATGATCAACGAAGGGGTGCACGAACTATTCGGCGTGCCTAAATCACTTACCACCCAAGTTCTGGTGCTAGTAACCTGTACAGCTATCTTTGGCTACAGCGCGTATGTAGGTTTAAAGAAGGGCATTAAGCTGCTGTCAGACATTAACTTTTGGCTGGCCATAGGATTGCTACTATTTATATTTGTTGTGGGACCTACGTTGTTTATGGCCAATACCGGCCTAGATGCTTTGGGCCGAGTACTTAGCAACATTATTAAAATGGCTACCTGGCTAGAGCCTTTTGCCGAATTTAATGGCTTTCAAAACACGCATTTCCCTCAAGACTGGACCATATTCTACTGGGCATGGTGGCTGGTATTTGCACCAAGCGTAGGGCTTTTTATCGCGCGTATTTCAAGGGGGCGTACCATTCGTACTATGGTGGCGGGCTCCATGTTCTTCGGCACCATGGGCTGCTTTTTATTCTTCATGGTAATGGGGAATTATGGCTTGTATTTGCAGCTTTCGGGTGAACTAGACGTGGTGAGTATTCTTAATCAAGAAAGCCCCACGGCCGCGATTTTCGCCATGCTACACACGCTGCCATTGGACTACATAGTCATTTTCGTATTCACCTTGTTAGCGCTAATATTTACCGCAACTACCTTCGACTCCATTTCTTACATTCTGGCAGCTGTAGTGCAAAAAGAAGTAGACGAAGAGCCATTGCGCTGGAATCGTTTGTTCTGGGCATTCGCGTTATCGTTTATGCCTATAGTACTTATGTTTGTAGGTGGATTAGAAACGCTTCAAACGGCGTCGATAATAGGGGGCGTTCCGCTATTAGCTGTGGCCTTAATGTTATGTATTGCCATAGTGCGGGCGGCCAATTACGACATGCGTTACCAGCCCGATTACTCGGTAAAAGAAATCAATATAGGGGAATTCCCCGACGACGACCCGTGGAGCGAAGAAGGCACATGGGATATTGATGAAGAGGGCGAAGAGAGTGATGGCGAAACGCCTATTGCCGCAAAGCCTAAACAAAGACCGCCAAAAGGCCACGTTGAGGGCGACCCGCACAGCAGACCGTCGCGGTTGTAGCTTTTATCGTAACTGAATGAAACAAACGCCGCACACAGGCGGCGTTTGTAGGCGTTTGTATTAGCTGAGCACAATTAGCGTACCCTACAAAAGCGATTGTGGTACCGTAATAATCGTTTGCATCCTTTCAACTTTACGTATGTAGCAGTATGTCAGTAAAGAATTATCAAAAATTCTATCAGCCCTTAAATGCAGTACATGCGGCTGACTTCAATCGCTGTATTTTCTGCGGCTGCGAAGCTGCACGGCAAGACTTTATTCCACCCATAAAATTCATTCACGACTGGCAAGACGGACATCTACAGGCCGACTTTATTTCTGTGCCTTCATGCAACGAATGCACTGATCTTTTAAAAAATGAAAACAACGCCACGCTAGAACCCAGAATAACCGTGTTAAAAAAGCGGTTGGCGGAAAAGTACAAAAAGGCCATTCGGGTGTTTAACCACTGGAGTATGGAAGAAATTGAAGAAATGGACGCGGCATTTCAAATAAGCCTAAAAGGCGGCATGCGATTAGGCAAAGAAGCCCTTTCCCGTCTTCAATTTGGTGGGTTCGACTATGAAGTAAACGGCAGCATAACGCGGGTCGCAAAACCACAATGCGAGGTTTTTAAAGTGCTCGACGAAGAGTTTAGCAGTTTTAGAGAAGCACTAGCCTTTGCCAGCGCTACCTACAAAATAAAGAAAAGCCGACTAAGCCAGCTTTATTTCGATAATGACGAAAGCTTTGATAGGGCGATTGAGGCTTTTCATGGGTTGGTTGAGGGTAACCCATAAAGCGCTGATTGGCAGCTTTGCACTTTGGAGTCAGAGGTTCGAATACTATCGAGCCCTCCATTTTTTAGGTTTGGCCGTTAATCCCCAAAAGCAAAGTCGTTCAAAGGTCTAGTATGTGTTGAAAGGGCGCAACCATCATTCTTGCCCGTTTTTTAAAAAATACAATTCAGAAAACCCCATTTTTACAAATTCGGTATCTCTGAAGTTTCTTACGGTTTTTTTGTCTTTACTGATAGCGGAAAGTTGCTGTTCAGTTTGCAGGAACTGGGAAAGATCTATTCCCTCAGCTTCGGCCACGGCTTCATGCATATTTTGATGGCGGCTGTAAGAAAAGTTTATCTCTTTTGCCACACCTTTAAACTTATAACGTACTTTATGGGCCATGTTCTACTCAAGTTGGTCGATGTAATTCAAAAACTGTTTAACCGGTATTATAAACTCAATTAGCGCCAATGATTAGCGTGTTAAAAAAAGCGGGTGGCAAAACCGTAGCGTGAGGTGTCCGATGAAGAATTTAGTCGCTTTAAAGAAGCGCTAGCCTTTTCCAGTGCGACATACAAAATAAAGAAAAGCCGGCTGAGCCAGCTTTATTTCGATAATGACGAATGCCTTGATAGGGCGATTGAGGTTAACCAATGAAAAGCTGAGCAATGGCTTTTCACTCCGGAGGCAAAGGTCATAGGTTCGGTGTAAAAGTCCCTTTATTATCTAGTTAACTGAGAACCCTTTCTTTTTGCATTCATAACGTTGTTTTTTTAGGTTTCGAAGTTGGTTTTTTAGTTGCTCGCCTTCTCTCGTACTGTAACCAGCGCGCATTTTTGAGTTAATGTTGTCGATACGTTGCTCTATGCCTGCGCATCGATATTTAGAGGGGGTAAAGTCAGAGTCAGCCAACGAATATGTAGCTGTTAGTAGTAATGGAAGTAAAGTATACGCCTTTTTCATTATCATCCTTGAAAGCTATATGGGGAGCAATTTTATTGGGCTACTGCGCTATCGTAGCTACGTTTATATCGATATCCTATTGCTTGATATTTTCAGATTGGAGAATAGTTGTCAGGGTTTTTATCTTATAACTATGTATCGAAATTCAAACCTATTCTGCTAACTAAAACTTTGTTTCTTAAATGATGTTGTAGTCTGATTACACGTCTAGGTATATGACGGTGTTGAAGGACTAGCATGGTGAACAGGTATGGAATTGGCGCAAAGTTTTTTATAGTCGCTAGTGTGATAGTTGTTAATAGTATGGGAGTTTTATACTTCGCGCGTGATAGCGTTAATCTACCCCAATTCCTTCATTTCGCTTTCGAGCTTATAGAAGTTAAACTTCAGGGAAAAAGTAATCAAGAAAGCTCTGCATTTAAAACTTTACGTTCAAAATCAGAAGTTTCTATTGGTCAAAATAGTTTAGAGCCTGAGGCAAGTTCTGAAGTCAGATATACACAAAGTACTTCTCGAATAGGTGAGCATGCAGCTCCACACACTCATAAATGTTTAGACAAGATAAAACCACCCGAGAGAAAGATCATTTATACATGGACAGATGGGAAAGGCGTTAAGCATATAAGTGACTCTCCTAGGAAGCTGAACAGTAATACTTCAGTACAAGTAGCCAAAATAATTAACCCAGAGGCTATTTCGCTTAACTTTCTCTCGCATAATTTACCGTTTGACGTTCAGCGCGCGGTACGAGGAAAAGTACAAGAAGCATTAGATGCTTTTGCGCCAGTTACACCTACAGAATCAATGGTTCCTGTTGTAGCTAACATAAGGAGTTTTAGTGATAAAGGTGAGTATGAAAAATACAGTAAGCGTTTTAATCTTTCTACACCCACAAACACAGGCTTTTATTCTTCTGGCAGAAATGAATCTGCCATTTTAATTCGGGATAATAAGGAAACGCTCCAAACTATAACGCATGAGGTAATGCATACCATTAATCGATATTGGTATGGCCAAGTGGCGAAATGGTTGAATGAAGGAATGGCGGAATATTCAGAAACCCCGGGAAGTTTGACTAACAGCGCATGGGTTAATCATTTTAAAAGTAATCAGCCGCTAGCATTGACGACACTCTTTGAAGGGACGGAGAGCAGTTGGCGCAAAGATCCGCATCAATTCTATGCTTCTAGTTGGGCTTTCGTTGCTTTTCTAATGAGCGACAACCAAGACTTTATGAGCCGACTTTTGCTGTTAGAAAGCGAAAATGGCTGTGAAGAGATTTCCATGAGCGATATTCAGCGATTATATGGTAGAGATATCGGAGCACTGAACGGTGATTTTCGACGCTGGCTTAGAAGTAAGTTTCAATAAACTATTTTCCAATGTTATCGCCAATCCTCCAACTGCTGCAATGCCTTAATACGGTCACGTTGCAGAGCGAACGCTTCAAACACGTCATCAAAGTTTGCGTTATTTGGCTTAAGGTTAGGTAGGGCCAAGTTTGCTTGACTGAAAAACTCAGTTTTATTGTTTTGCCAGCCTTGTTTCCACCACGAAATAATTAGGTCGCGAGAGTTGGCAAGCTTCAGTCCTGTGGGTAATTTATCGGATTTGCGAGCGTTTATGCCCGATTGGGTCGGTAGTAAATTCCAAAGGTCGTTATTGGGCCATCTCGCAAAAGGAAATGCATGATCGATAGCGTAGCTAGAAAGTTTTAGGCGCTTTCCAGACCAGCAGCATGCAACGCCTTCATTAGAAAGTAACTCATTAACCCGTTTTCGAATTTTAGAAGTAGAGCGTTCTGGGTCTTCCCACCGAAGGGCATTAAGATAATCGACTTTAGTAAACGGCCTTTGTTTGTTTAAACCATAACCTGCCATTAAAGACGACCACTCGTTAATCAAAGTCGGCTCTATCCACACGCTAAACTGAGTTAATGAATCCCAAATATGCACGGGCACATAGAACTTTCCTAACGAAGACAAAAACTCGAAGTCTAGTAACAAATCGTTTTTAGGTTTTCGAGTTTGATTAAGCTCTACATGAAAAACACCTATATCAGTGCCAGGCAACGTGGTGTGCTTAGCGGGCATGTTTTTTACAGTAGAAGCGATGTCTTTTAGAGTTCGGTAAATCGCTTGCACCGTTGCACTATCTGAATAGTGCGCACCAATATAAAAATCATTACTAGAAAATGCTATAATTTGCTGCCAACCGTCAGTTTTAATAAACCCCAACCCTCTACTAGAGTTGCTGTTTTGTTGCATTTCGAACTTATCAATTAACGGTTTATAAAGCTTCAACCAATAAAGAGCTACTAATCCAACAGGCAGAATAACGTGTTCGTTAGTTTGTTCTATAACCGCGCCCGGATGGCCTTCGGCTATTCTGAGTAGTGTCCGTAAAAGTGCAACCTTGTATGTTGAGGATTTACTGTCGTTTATTACGATGTTTCTAATTAAAGGAAATGCGCCTGTACCGTTATCGGGAAGTGTAAGCAAAACCGTTTGCCATTGAACGTCAGCGCGGCCTAGCTCATCGTTTGACTTTTCAGGAGTAAGCAGTCGATAGGAAAGCCCGAATTGACTTGCAAACTTAGCCAGTTCATCTGCTGAAACAGGGTACATAGTGCGTTCGTCAGCGCAACTGCCATGGCGTAAAGATATAACTAGTTTACCGCTGGGTTTCAGTAAAGAGGATAGCTTTCTAAAAGAGCGCTCTCGCTCCGACGGCGTGATATGCATCCAAACTGCACTTAGCAGGATCAGGTCAAACTTTGTTTGTAAGCGAAAAACTTCGGTCAGTTCAGGTAATGAATCGGATAGCCAGTGAATAGGGTTTGCAACAGTATATTCTTGTGCAATTTCTCGAATACCTACAGCTGGTTCCACAGCAACTACACTAAGGCCTTTCGCAGCTAGATAGCGAGCATCCCGACCGGAGCCTGCACCCACATCAAGTACCATTCCTTCTTTAGGTATAGCCTTTAGCCAGTCTTTGTGAACAGTCTCAAAAGGAACACTGTCGTATTGTTTCACTAATGCTGATGCATTGGCCGAGTAGTACGTTATATTAGTCGTCAAACCTTTAACTTATTCGCAAGTCCATTAAGAACCTCTACTTCTAATTCATTTGTATAGCAAACACAAGCTAACCTTTTCAGCTCAAGTGTATTGGAAAGACGACCTTTACCATTTTGTAAAATCTCTTTTTAGAAACTTAAATAGCAATAATTATCATTTAAATTAGCTTTAATTTATCTTATACTCCCCCGCCGTAAAGTTCTTAACCCTTCATAACCAAATAACAGAGAAAACCATGAAACTAAGCAGTTTATTTGCACTAACGCCTATCGCGTTTGCTTTGTCGGTAAATGCGCAAACAACTCAAAGCGATACAGTAGAAGTTAAAGAAGCAGACGTAGAAAAAATTCGTATTGTAGGTGTTCGCCAAAACCGTGTTAGCCGCGGTGCAACTGGCTTAACCATGGAAATCAGTGAAACGCCTCAGTCTATCAGTATTCTTTCTGAAGACCTTATGCAGTCGTTCGGTGCGTTCAACATTAATGACGCACTAAAGCTAGCACCAGGTATCAATGTAGAAGAGTGGGAAACTAACCGTACTAACTACACCGCACGTGGTTTTGAAATTAAAAACACCCAGATTGATGGTGTAGGCCTGCCTAACGACTGGGGTATTGTTACCGGATCGGTTGAAGCTTACGGCTACGAAGAAATTGAAGTTATTCGTGGTGCGAACGGCCTGCTTACTGGTGTAGGTAACGCGTCAGGCACCATCAACTATGTGCGCAAGCGTCCTACTAACGAAGAAGGCGGCGAAGTGGGTGCAAGCATTGGCTCTTACAACTTCAAGCGCGTTCAAGGCGATTACTCTATGCTGCTTACAGAAGACGGCAGCTGGGCGGCGCGTGTAGTAGGTAGCTTTGAAGATAAAGAGTCTCACCTAGATGGTTTAGAAAACGATCGCGGCTTTGTATACGGCGTTATTGACGGTCAGCTAACGGATAACGCAACGATAACCTTCGGTTTGTCATATCAAGATGCCAATACCGACGGCAACACGTGGGGCGGGCTAGTATTTAACTATACCGACGGTACGCAAGCTGAGTGGGATATTAATGACACCACTACGCAAGAATGGACCAAGTGGGATACTGAAACCACTAACGCCTTTGTTGAACTAGACTATGAGTTCGACAACGATTGGCAATTGCTGCTTAGCTATAACTTCCGTGGTTACGAAGATGAAAGTAAGCTGTTTTATGCTTACGGTGCCATTGATAAAGAGACTGGCCTAGGCTTAGTTGGATGGCCAGGTCGTTACGATTCTGAAATTGACTCTCACCTGTTAGAAGGCCGTGTATTCGGTGATTTCGAGCTGTTTGGTCGCAGCCATGAAGTTAACTTTGGTGTAAGTCACGCTACTAGCGACGACGTGTCTTTTGTTCATGCGTTTGACTACGCTACTACTCCTGCATACGGCCCAACACCAGCATTCCCGTACGGCTTGGATGCGATTGCTGAGCCTGAGTGGTTAGGTGTGTCTGAGTACTCAAATATTGAGCAAACACTAACGCGTTACTTCGGCTCTGCTCGATTCAGCGTAACTGACGCAATGCACATCATTGCTGGTTTTAACGCGATCGACTTCGAACGTACTGGCCAAAACGCGGGCGCGGTTATCGATAACTCAGAAAGCGAAGCCAGCCCTTATGTTGGTGCCACTTACGCGGTGACAGAAGATGTTAATGCTTACGTGAGCTACTCTGACGTGTACCAGCCACAAGAACAGTATGACGTAAACGGCCAATACCTTGACCCAACTAAAGGTAAGAACTTTGAAGCGGGCTTCAAGGCACAGTGGTTCGACGACAGACTACTAACAACTTTCGCTTACTTCACCGCTGAACAAGATAACTTGGCAGCATATGCAGGTACTAACCCTGAAACTCTTCAGTACTATTACAAAGGTGTATCAGTAGAGTCTGACGGTTTTGAAATTGAGCTAGCGGGTCAGTTAACTGATGATCTACGCATTAACGCGTCTTACACCAACATTGATGTAGAAGACGAGCAAGGTAACGACGCTAACTTATGGGCACCACGTGATGTAGTGACGTTCCAACTAGGTTACACCGTACCGCAAGCGCCAGAAATTGAAGTAGGTTTTGGTGGTAGATGGCAGTCTGAAATTAGCAACGTAGACTACAACGTTAAGCAGGGCGCTTACTTCTTAGGCAACCTTTATGCTTCACATGCGTTTACAGAAGATTTCACCGTTCGCATGAACATCAACAATATCTTCGACAAGAAGTACATTAACAGCCTACATACGGTTGGTTACTACGGTGCGGGGATCAACGCTCAGTTGAGTGCATCATATACGTTCTAATATGAACCAAAACATGAATGACAAAAATGCGGCTTAGGCCGCATTTTTTGTTTGTGATCCTTCTTTAATGAAACAGTTTTCCTAGACTCTTAATTTAAATTTTTATTAATTGATTAAAATTGCACCAGTTGCTATTGTTTTAAAACGTTCAGAAGATGGAGTTTCAAATGAATAAACACTTAAACAAAGTGTTCCCAAATGCCATTAAGTTGACAGTACTAACGTTAGGTATTTTTCTTGGCGGCCACCTCGCCGCACATACCGATAAACAAAACTACGAAACAATTGACGTAGTGGGTGAGAAAACTTCTCCCCAACTGAAGCGTGCATTCGACAAGCAGCGTTTCGAGTTCCTAGAGTTGTATAACAGCATTAATGAGGTCGCAAAGTTCGACGTAATCTGTAAATACCACAAGCCAATTGGAAGCCAAATTGCCCGTAAAAGTTGCGAACCGCGCTATGTGAAAGACTTTCGTTCAATGATGATGCAAGTCTCGTCTACTGGCCCGGGAATTGATTTGAACCGCTTACCCAGTGATGATCATATTCGCTTTCTTACTAACGACACGAGAGAAGAGGCATTCGAGCACGTTGCAGCGTTGATTGCCACCCATCCAGAATTATTTGATAGCTTTACTAAACTAGACGCTATTCACCAGCGCATTGAGCAGCGCGAAGAAGGCAACTAGCGCTGTCCAGTTTAGCTGTTTAACCTATAAAAAATGCGGCTTAATGAAGCCGCATTTTTCTTTTCAATTATAACTACTGATATTTCTTAAGCTCTAGTCGTGACACCATGCCTTTATGCACTTCGTCAGGGCCATCAGCTAAGCGAAGGGCTCTTGCACCAGCGGCAAATCGCGCTAGTGGGAAGTCGCTACACATACCCGCACCGCCGTGAATTTGTAGTGCCATATCCACCACGCTTTGTAGCATATTCGGCACCACCACTTTAATGGCAGATATTTCGGTCATAGCGTGCTTTACGCCTAAGTTGTCAATTTTCCAAGCGGCGTGGAGCGTGAGTAAACGCGCTTGCTCAATAGCCATGCGAGCATCGGCCACGCGTTCTAAGTTGCCACCTAAGCGTATGATTGGTTTACCAAACGCAACCCGTTCGTGACCGCGTTTAAGAGCAAGCTCTAGCGCTTTTTCTGCCATGCCGATAGCGCGCATGCAGTGGTGAATACGGCCTGGGCCCAAACGCCCTTGTGCAATAGCAAAGCCTTTGCCTAAACCCATAATTAGGTTGTCTTTGCTCACTCGCACATTATCGAAATGCATTTCCCCGTGGCCGTAAGGCGCATCGTAATCGCCGTAGGCATCTAGCATGCGCTTAATGGTAATTCCCGGTGTATCAAGCGGCACTACGACCATACTGTGGCGACTGTGCTTGTCGTTATCGGGGTTAGATAAGCCCATGAATATAGTTATAGCAGCATTAGGATGGCCTAACCCTGTCGACCACCACTTTTTACCGTTAATGACTACGTTATCGCCATCTTCAATAATGGTGGCAGCCATATTGGTGGCGTCAGACGAAGCAACATCAGGCTCTGTCATACCAAACACTGAGCGTATTTCACCTGCCAGCAATGGTTTAAGCCATTTCTCTTTTTGGGCGCCGCTGCCGAAGTGATACAGCACTTCCATATTGCCGGTATCAGGCGCATTACAGTTAAAAATCTCTGGTGCAAAGAGGTATTTTCCCATGCGCTCTGCCATAGGCGCATATTCAAGCGTGGTAAGGCCCTGGCCTAGCTCGGCATCGGGTAAAAACAGGTTGGCTAATCCTGCTTCACGCGCTTTAGCTTTAAGCGCTTCAGTACCAGGGTGCAGCTTCCAGCTTTTCCAGTCGCCGTGATTATTCTCTTTGTGGTGAAAGTCGTAAACTTCATCTTCAATTGGCGCTATATGCTCGGCTATAAAATTATCGAGCTTCTCTAGTAAGGCTTTGGTTTTGTCGTTATGTGAAAAATCCATAGGGCACCTTTTAACATTCGTTGAATTTGTACTAAATAAATATAGAGAGTATTTGCTTCACATCTCGCACTTCGGTCGCCGCAAGTTAAAATGTAGGGGCTGTCTCTAAAGCGTGCGATAACTGTTTGTTAAACGCATAGTAGAGAAAGTTGTTTAGTGAATGAAATGAAATATAATCCTTAAATGGTGTGAATTTCATTCATGGTAGTGGCAATGTTCGAAAACAGACAATTCGAGAAGTTGGATCTAAACCTGCTAAAGGTTTTTGAAGCGCTTTGGCAGCATAGGAATATGACCCGCGTAGCTGAAGCGCTTCACATTACGCCATCGGCCGTTAGCCATGCCATGCGCAGGTTTAGGGATATTTTGGGCGACCCACTTTTTGTTAAAGAAAAACAAAGCATGTTGCCTACTGCGGCCTGCGAACGGTTAGCGCCCGCTATTCTTAAAGCCCTAAGCGATATCCGAAAAGCATTAGGGGAGTTTACCGACTTCGACCCGTTACATAGCCATCAGCGCTTTGTTATTGCCATGCAAGAGTCTCTTGAATTAGGCGTTTTACCTGTTCTGCTTTCAACCCTTGAAAAACAAGCTCCTAACGTTGAAATAGTAAGCACTCGCTTACATCGAGATGTAATGTTGGCAGACTTAACAAATCGAAACCTCCACCTTGTTATTGATATTGGTCGCGCTGTTGCTGCGCCCATCTCTCACTCTCTATTGCGTCGCGACACCTACAAGGTGCTTATGAATAAGCAAAACCCGTTGGCACAAAATATAGATAAGAAGAAGTATGTGGCGGCACGCCATATAACGGTGTCGAACCGGGCAAAAGGGGCGTCGGTAGAAGAAATTGCGCTGCAGCAGCTAGGTATAAGCCGTCCTTCATTATGGCGTTGCCAAAACTATCGCGCCGCGGCAGATGTGGTGGCTAGCACTAACGCTTTGTTAACTTTGCCAGGCTCTGTGGCTGATGCGGTAAGCGATGATAACCTGATTAGCACCAAGCTGCCGTATCAGCTACCTGCGTTGGAAACACACCTTTACTGGCATAGCCAGCAGGAAGGCGAGCCCGGGCTAATGTGGTTACGCAATTTAATGCTACACTTGTTCGCTGAATCTGGTCTTACCAGATAGGTTCTGATAGGATTCAGCGCTATAGGCATTATCACGCAGCCCACACTTTGCCAGCGATTAGCGGGGTTTAGTGCTAGCGTACATGAGGTATGTCAGATACCGTGGTTGGCGCGTGTTTTGGTGAAAAGGAAGCAGTAATGAATATTCACACACTTGCAGGCTACATACAGCATATTTATCTTGTTGAAGACAGCAAGGGGTTGCTATTGCTTGATGGCTGTAGCCGCGCCGATGTAGACAACGTGTGTCGATACATTACGCAAACCTTAGGTCGTCCGTTAAGTGACTTAAAGCTGATTGTGGTTACACACATGCACCCAGATCACGCCGGAGGCGCCATTAAACTACGTGAACGTACTGGTGCGCAGGTGGCATCTCATCCCAAAGCGATTAATTGGTATGCTGGGTTTGCTGGGCGTACTGCTCACGGCATAGATTTGTTGCTAACCTGGTGGGTGGCCAATCGTATTGGCAAGCCAAGAATGCCTATTTGGTACAATCCAATACTAGCGCCAGATATGACGCTTGCCGACAATCAGTTACTGCCCGGTTTTCCTGACTGGCAGGTTATGTACACGCCGGGTCATACCGACCACGATTTAACGCTAAAGCACATTCCCACGCAGCAGGCTTACATTGCCGATGTATTGGTACAGGTGAAAGGTGAACTAGTACCGCCATATCCGTTATGTCACCCAAACCAATACCGCGAAAGCTTAAAGAAGCTGGCCCAGTCACATATTGATACATTCTTTTGTGCTCACGTTCCGCCCACCAAAAAATCGGATATCGATTTTGAACACGTTATTGAAAACGCGCCGCGAAAACCTAAGAATCACTGGCATTCCAGTAAAAATCGCATAAAGAAAAAGCTATTCAATAAGACTCGCGAGCATTAGTTTATTAGCCGTCGTTAGCGTTACTTATTTACGAAGCGGCGTGTTTAGCTGGCACTGCCCTTGCTTTTCCCCCTTAATAACCACATTAATCCTATAGGCATATCTATAATAACGAGAGGGCAATAATGTATAGGCCGCACTCTCTGGATATTATTTTTAAAGGTTTAGGTTTAAGGGAATAGGAACTGCAAAGGCAGAATACAAACAAAATAATGCAAAAAAATATCGCTACGCTTTTTGACAAGACTCGGGCAATGGCGTCGCTAACTGGCGACAAACTTAGCAGTGTGTTTAACAAAGAAACCCACCGATTCACCATTACCGGGCTAAGTCGAAGCGGTAAATCTATGCTGTTCACCAGCCTTATCACTATGCTGAAAAGCCGTAGTGAAGAGGGCTATGCGTGTTTACCTTTGCTACGTTATTTGCCGCCATCCCAAGTGCTTGATATGCGCATAGAGCCCATTGAAGGCTACAAACCGTTCCCGCATATACATAACATTGCTGATCTTGAAAACGGCCAGTGGCCTAAAGCCACCGAAGAAGCATTCGGTTTTAAGCTGGTGGTGCGTTTAAAAGAAACCGCCTCATTGAAGCGTCATGTATTGCCTCATAGCGATGTGGTGTTTGAGTTTATCGATTACCCTGGAGAATGGGTGACCGACATTCCCATGCTAAGTAAAACCTATGCTCATTGGTCAGACTCTGCGTGGGCTCAGCTTAGCAGTGGGCCGCAGCAGTATTTTGCCAACCAGTGGAAAGCGTTTGTTAATCAGTTTGATTTTGAGCAAGAGCCAACCGAACAGCGTATTCAGCTGCTGGTTAATGCCTATCGCGATTATTTAGTAGAAGCGAAGGCCAACGGCATCTCGCTTCTTCAACCGGGCAGTTTTTTATTGGAATCGAGCGACTTCGATTGGCAGGCCTTTGGTTTTGCGCCGCTTCCGTCTAGCATCACCAGCGATGTATCACATCCTTGGTTTAAAATATTCGACAAGCACTTTGCTAAATTCCAAAGTGGGTGGTTAACGCCGCTAAAGCAGTCCATTTTCAAGGAAACCGACAAACAAATTATTCTAGTCGATTTGTTTGAAGGGCTTAACCACAGCAGACAGCATTTGTATCAGTTAAAAGAAACTCTGAGTCATTTGGCCGACACCTTTGTGTACGGGCAAAGCACGTGGTTTTCACGCAATGTGCTGAAAAAAGAACAAATAGGCAGAGTGGCGTTTGTTGCCACTAAGTCTGATCTTGTGCCTGTAAGTCAGCGCGCTAACTTACTTAATTTACTTACCCAAATTACCGAAGGAGCCAGAGCACGGTTCGATGGTAAACCCATACAATTCGAGCATTTTTTAGTGTCTAGCATGCAAGTAACCGACGAAGGTAGTAACGACGATGCTATTCGTTATAAAGACACTGATGGCCGCTATGTAGAATCTACGTTCGAACCTATTCCCAGCACACTGAAAGAGATGGAAGAGGGCAGCCATTTTCCAGTACCTGATGTGAGTGTGCCTAGTGATTTTAAGGCGCGTATTTTAGCGGGTAAGGGCGTAGATAGATTGCTTCAGTTTTTACTGGGCAAAGGAGAGTAAGAATGAGCGATAAACCTTATACATTTGACGAAAGCCCAGAAGAAACAAGCCAGTCTACGCTAAGACGCGATGCAATTTACGGCGATGCCGGTGAGGAAGATCAGCATAATGCGGTGACTGGATATGGTAAACCTAATAACGACAATGAAAGTGATGCGGTAACAAAACCGCAGTACAAAACCAAAGTTAAAACACAAACCTTAGACATAGCGCAGCCTGAAACCAAACTTCCGCAACAAGTTACCGAGGATGTATGGGAAGTGGATACTAAAAAAGGTGGCCTGTCGTTAGGTGCGGCAACATTAGGGTTTGGCGTTGTTTCATTAATTGGCTTTTTCGTTTTTGAAGCTTATACCACCCTTGCGGCAAACGTTTCTGAGCACCCCATCGGTACAGGTGTACTAGGCGCGCTATTAGTTGGGTTTGTTAGCTGCTTTAGCTTTTTGAGTTTTAAAGAGTGGCGAGGCTACAAGCAAGTAAATACGGCGATGGAAGATGCAAGCGTTATCCGAGACTTGCTGGCTAGCAAGGGAGCAGAGCCTTCAGCGAAACAAAAGCCTTCAGCGCAAACAGAAGCATCGCCACAGAAAATTGATCGCGTGCTAAGCCAGCACGGCAAACGCTTTTCGCGGGGCTCTTACGCAGCGCATTGTTTCGACCGTTATAAGCAGCAGCTTCAAGATGACATGACAGGCTCAGAAAGATTAGGCCTGTACGAAGACACGGTACTAAAACCGGTTCAGGAAAAGGCGCACAAGGTGCTGAATAAAGAGTCGGTGACCGCCGGAAGCCTTGCGTTTATAAGCCCAAATAATCTTATTCAAACTTTTGCTGTGGTATGGATTAGCTTTCGTACCATTCGTCGTATGGCCCGCGTGTATGGACTAAGGCCAAGTACAGCAGGGAACTGGAAGTTGCTTAAAGTGTTGGCGCAAAACATTGCGGCGCAAGGCGTGTTTGACTTAGCTACCGACGAAGTTGCCAATCAAATTGGCGGCAGCTTGTCGGCGAAGTTTATGGAAAATTCTGCTGAAGCGATTGCTGCAGGTGCGCTCAACGCCCGTTTAGGGCGAGCGTTGATCAAGTTACTTAAATAGCGCGTCTTGCCTGCTTGTTAGGCTGCGGTAGTGATTTTGCGCAGCCTAGTGGCACCAGCCGAGCTCTAGCGTGAAACCCTTAGGTTATTGTATTAACGTTATAGTGCCTTTTTGGTGGGCACCACCACGTTAGCAAAGATTAATCCCGCCACTAGCGACATAAAAATAAGAAATACTTCCTGTCCCAAATGGTCTGCCTTCACAAAGTCTTGGCCCGTCATAAACGAGTTCAAGCCAATATAGGTCTTAGACCCCGGCACCAGCACTATAAGTCCGTGCATAGCCACAATGGTCGCGGGTTGGTTAGCAATGCGGGTGAACGCATTAGCAAAAATGCCTAACGCAAATGCACCCACGAATGCACCTAGCCCAGGGCTCATGTAGTCAGAGCTCCATGCGGTAGCACTGTAGGCAATAAATGCTGCTGCCAATGCCCATGGAATGTGTTTAATACGCGTTCTGAATATCGCAACTAGGGCAATACACAGCAAGAATACCGCTAGCCAAGTAGCCCAGTAAGGCAGCGACTCTGCAGGGGTATACACGTTTTCACCAAACGCACTAAAGCCCACTGACACACCCAAAAAAGCACCGAAATATAGCTTAAACAGCTGCATGATGGCGTCCATAGTACGAGCCGTGCCCGACACCATATTTCGCGATGAAAGCTCGGCAAGGCCCATTGTCAGCGCTAGTCCGGGTACAAATACAATCACCGATGAAAGCACAACCAGCGGAATGTTAATGCCCGGGTCAACGTATTGACCAATAGCACAGGCAAGAATGCCGCCAACGAACGCGGTGACAGGCTCTAGCATCAAGTTTACGCGTTTAGACTGCTGTGCCCATAAGGTCCAAAGATAAGCCACAATACCCAAGGCACCCGACCAGCCAATTTCACTCCAGCTCGCACCCATTAGCATAGCAAACGCGCCGGTGGCCATAGCAAAGGCAACGCCTGTAACCCATTTACCATAAGGGCTGCCCATGGCATCTATTTCATTTAAGCGCTTGTCAGCTTCACTTAAGGTTAATTTGCCCGACAGCAGTTCACTGGCCAATTCATCGGTGAGCGACAACGCGTTCATGTCTAGTTCACCAGGAAGCAAACGCGCAGCGTGGTTATATTCGTCTTCGTGACGGTCACTCCAGATAACAAAAGTCAGTGAAGTTGGCGTTGAAATAAATGAAGCGTGTACGCCTAAATACTTAGCGACTTCACCTAGGTAAGCTTCAAGACGGAACGCAGGGGTACCGTACTTGTGCAGCATTTTGCCTAGCTTCACTATAAATCTACGAATTTGAATAAATTCAACGGTATCCAACGCACTGCCCTTTAGTTTTGATAAATCTAATATGAGATAAATGAGACAAAAAAGCCAGACGCATAGGTAAAGTGTCTGGCTAAAATTTGGGCGGATTGTACGGAGGGTTTTGCACGAAAGCAAAACAAATTTTCTCTTATTTTCCCTTACAAAAACTAATCGATTAATCCATTAAAAGTGCGCTCTTTTAGCGCGAGTCTCCAAACGAAAAATACAGGTATTTTTGCGCTTAAACACGTTCTGTAAACGGCATCCAGTCTTTCCATACGGGCTCCAATCCTTTCATTGAAAGTGCGCTCACGACATCTGATACAGATCGGTTGTCGTCAATATCGAATTGATTTAACGCTTTCGATGGGGCGCTGTAACCGCCAGGCTGTGTTTGCGAGGCTGCACTCATAGACGTTATGCCAAGCGGCATTACGCCATCCCGAAATACCGCCGACTCTCGGGTAGACAGCGAGAGTTCTGCTTGCGGGTTAAAAATGCGGTGGGCGCATATTAGCTGCAGCAGATCTCGCTCGTTAGGGAGTTTACTGTTGGTGTGGGCATTGCCCCCGGTGCTGTTACCTTCACAGCTACGAAGGCGCGGAAAAGCAATGGATACACGGCTTTGCCAGTAGTGTTGCTGTATTAACTTGCCGTGAAGGGCGGTCATGGCGCTATCAACCCGCCAGTCGCCTAAACCCAGTAGTGCGCCAATGCCTATTTTATCAATGCCGGCTTTTCCTATGCGATCGGAGGCTTCTAAGCGCCATAAAAAGTCCTGTTTTTTACCTCGAGTGTGGTAATTAGTGTAGTGCTGCGGTGAGTAGGTTTCTTGATACACTAACACTGCGTCTAAGCCCAGGTGCTTCAAGGTTTCATATTGCTCACGCTTTAAAGGTTGTACCTCCATCATAAGGTAGCTCACCTTTTCGCGAATGGCGCTTAGTGTTTGCTCAAAATATTCCATCCCCACTTTGGTTTCATGTTCGCCAGTAACCAGCAATACCTGTGAAAAGCCTAAATCTTTGATGGCTTCAATTTCGGTCAATACTTCGCTTATAGACAGGGTTTTGCGCTTTATTTTGTTGCTCATGGTAAAGCCGCAATAGGTACATTCGTTGGCACACAAGTTTGACAAATACAAAGGCACAAACAGCTGCATGGTATTGCCAAAGCGATGGCGAGTCATTGCTTTAGCGCGATAGGCCATGGCTTCTAAGTACTTAGCGCCAGCGGGAGAGATCAGTGCCATGAAGTCGTCTAAAGAAAGTGTATCTTTACCTAGCGCTCGTTCTACGTCGCCTGCTGTTTTGCTGTTTATCGACATAGCCACATGCGACAAGTCTTGCTGCATTAATGCCTGCGCTACCTTCATACCGCCGGCTCCAAAAAGGCGGTAAGCGGGCTAGAGGCTTGGGCAAAACTGCTGGTAGCACCAAGTCCAGCTTCAAAGGCTTTTCGCCCCGTTTCTACGGCGCTTGCGAAAGCTGCTGCCATAGCAACTGGGTCCTTAGCCGTGGCGATGGCCGTATTTACCAGTACCGCGTCTACTCCCAGTTCCATGGCCGCCATAGCTTCGCTTGGCTTACCAATGCCTGCATCTACAATGACGGGTATCGACGCTTGCTCAACAATAATTTGCAAAAAGGGTTTGGTTTGTAAACCCTGATTACTGCCAATAGGCGCGCCCAATGGCATAACGGCAGCGCAGCCTACCTCTTCTAAGCGTTTACATAAAACGGGGTCTGCTCCGCAGTAAGGCAAAACGTGAAACCCTTTTTTAACCAGTGCCTCTGCGGCAAGCAGGGTTTCGATGGGGTCGGGCAACAAGTAGCGTTGGTCTGGATGAATTTCCAGCTTCACCCAAGGGCTACCTAATGCTTCATAAGCAAGTTCAGCGGCGAATATGGCTTCTTTAGCGTTCTTAGCTCCCGACGTATTCGGCAAAAGCGTAACGCCCAATGCTTTTAATGCCGAAAGCGTTTCATCTTGTGAGCTATGGCTGGCGACACGCTTCATTGCCAAGGTCACCATGCTGCTCTTGGCTGCCTGTACCGCGCTTTTCATGGTGTCTGGGTTACTAAATTTGCCAGTGCCAGTTAACAGGCGGGAAGGGAAGGTGTGATTTGCGAGTGTTAGCATTTTAGCCTCCTGCCACTAGGGTAAATATATCCACGGTATCGTTGTTACTTAAATACGTCGTCGGCCATTCTTGCTTGCTGATAATGGCGGCATTCTTGGCAACGGCAGTGCCTTCGTCTTTCAATTGTTTAAGGGCAATTAATTCACTAAGTGATATAGGAGAAATCACGCTCATTGGTTGATTGTTCACGTTAATGTTAATTTGGGTCATTGGCATACCTCACAAGAAGAAGAGGGGGAAAGCTTGAAACTTTGCAGCGTGCCTTGGCCTGCATGGGCGTTTACGTAGTGGCCCCATTTAATATCGGCATCGAAGCCTCTTGCCAGAAATAACAAGGCTTGGGTAGCTTGGTGGCATGCTGCCATGCCTACTACGGGGCCCAGTACACCTTTGCTAACGCAATCTTCGCGTACGGCAACATTATTCACTAAACACTCGTAGCAACCGCAGGTGGCTGAGTTTTGAGGCAAGTTCAGCGCTTGCCAGGTAAGCCCACTGGCTGCGGCAATAAAAAGCGGAATAGAGGCGCGAAATGACGCCAGGTTTATCTGTCTTCGTACCGTCAGGTTGTCGGTACAATCCAGTACGCAGGTGGCTGATGCAATCAAGGTTGGTAAGTTGTTACTATCAGCAAATAAGCTTTTAAACTGTATGTTTAAATGCGAGTTCACTTTACGCAACTCATTGTAAAGCGACTTGGCTTTAAGCTCGCCTAGGTGCATTTCGTTGTAGCTTATCTGGCGCTGCAAATTACTAATGTCGACGGTGTCACCATCTATAAGTGTAATGTTGCCCACGCCTGCGCCTGCTAAATAGCGCGCGGTTAAGCTGCCCAATCCACCTAAGCCAACGATAACAGCGTGTGCACTCGCCAAATTAAGCTGTCCGTCGTGATCGATGCAATCGAGTAAAAGTTGTCTGCTGTAGCGACGTATATCCTGATGCGCTAACTGCTGGCCCACTGAGTGACTAAGTGAATGAGTAGCTGAATGACTAAGCAAACCCAGCCTCCTGAACCAATGCTTGGTAGGCTTTTAGCGGGTGTGCTGCCTGAGTGATTGCACTTACCACAGCAATGCCGTTAACGCCGGTTTTAGCTACATCGCCTATGCGCGATAAGTTAATACCACCAATAGCAACGGTGGGAATGCCATCGCAAAGCTGCACATACTTTTCTAAACGTGCTACACCTTGGGGCTTCGAAGGCATGTCTTTGGTATTGGTGGGGAAGATATGACCAAGGGCAATGTAAGTCGGGTTTAAAGCGCGAACACGTTGAATTTCAGCGAAGCCGTGCGTCGATATTCCAAGCCGTAAACCCGCACTGCGGATGGCGTTTAGGTCTGCGGTGTCGATATCCTCTTGCCCCAAGTGCACACCGTAAGCCCCGAGTTCTATGGCCAGCTCCCAATAGTCATTAATGAATAATTGGCAGTCGGTGTGTTTCACCAATTCTATTGCCTCTTTTATTTGCTGACGAATGTCTTCTTGGGAGCCTTGCTTAACCCGCAGCTGCATGATTTTTACGCCCGTTGGCCAGAGGCGGGCTATCCATTGCACACTATCCACTACAGGGTAGATGCCTAAATGAGTATGAGTAAGTGCAGGAAAATGAGCTTCTTTACAAGACGAGGCTTCAAGAAGGGTATCCTTATCCCGCTCTTTTTCATTAGCAGTGGCGCCACGTTGCTGAAAGGTCACCAGCGGAAAGCTCTCTGGTTTTGCGGGAAAGCCGTTGGTTCGTGCAAAGTAGGCGGTTAATTCGTTACTTATGGCGTTTGCGTTAGCCGCTGCGCATTGCTTTGGTAGTGTATGGTTGCGAACTTCGCTGACGTAAGCATTAGCAAGAGTAAGTGCGTCTTCAATGCAGTAGTCGTGCACAATGAATGCCGCTAATGCGCTGGCTAACATGCAGCCTGTGCCGCGAAGGTTGCCGTTAGCGTATTTCGGCTGGCTAAAACGAAGAGTGTGAGAGGCGCAAACAAAAATATCGCTCACGTTTTTTTGCCAGTGGGCGTGACCGCCCTTAACGTAAACGCTCTTTGCGCCTTTACCCCTTAGCCGATTGATTGCAGTTAGCAAGCTCGCTTCATCGACAACAGGCAAATGGGTGAGCCACGCAAGCTCATCGATATTTGGCGTAACGATATCTACCGTATTCAACAGTTCGTCAACTACGCTTTCGCTTAACTCACTCAGCACGCCACCTGACGAGGTAGACAGCACAGGGTCCCATACAACGAAGGGGCGAGGGTTAGATGTTTTTTGAATACGTGCACACAACAACAGCGCTTGCTCATCATTAGCAATAGCGCCAATTTTAATAGCGCGTGGTGGGGTATCTTCAAACAGCACCTGCCACTGTTGATTCAATGCCGACGCGCACATGCTTTCCTTACTAAGCATGATTGAGTTGGACTGCACGGTAAGCTGTGTAGTGAGCACACAAGCATGGATGTTCAGATCGGCCAATGTAATGGCGTCGCGGGTAACGCCCGCACCACCGCTACAGTCAACACCTCCCACACACCACACCACAGGAAGTGCAGTGGTGAGGTTGTTGGATGCAGGGCTTATGGACGCTTTCGCCATCATGGTAGCTCTACCTTGCTATCTGCAGTGTGATAAAGCTCTGCGCCAGACTGGTTGAATGCCTGGGCCATCTCTTTCATACCTTTTTCTTTCTCAAACTTTTGCTGCTCTGCTTGTTTAGCCACATCGCGCACTTCCTGAGAAATTTTCATACTGCAAAATTTAGGGCCGCACATAGAGCAGAAATGCGCAACTTTGCCAGACGCCTGCGGCAAGGTTTCATCGTGATAAGCGCGCGCGGTATGAGGGTCGAGAGCTAAATTGAACTGGTCTTCCCATCTGAATTCAAAGCGAGCTTTCGACATGGCGTTGTCGCGAATTTGTGCACCTGGGTGGCCTTTTGCCAAGTCGGCAGCGTGGGCTGCAATTTTGTAGGTGATCAGCCCCTGTTTAACGTCTTCTTTGTTAGGTAGGCCTAAATGCTCTTTAGGTGTTACATAGCACAGCATTGCGCAGCCATACCAACCAATCATGGCGGCACCTATACCTGAAGTGAAGTGATCATAGCCAGGAGCGATATCGGTGGTGAGGGGGCCAAGGGTATAAAACGGTGCTTCGTGGCAGTGCTTAAGCTGCTCTTCCATGTTCGCTTTAATCATATGCATTGGCACATGTCCCGGGCCTTCAATCATTACCTGAACATCGTACTCCCATGCAATTTTCGTCAGCTCTCCAAGGGTACGTAATTCAGAGAATTGCGCGTCGTCGTTAGCGTCAGCTACGCTACCAGGGCGCAGGCCATCACCTAGCGACAGCGCAACATCGTACTTAGCGCAAATTTCGCAAATATCGTGAAAGTGCTCATACAGAAAGCTTTGTTGGTGGTGGCTTAAGCACCACTTTGCCATTATCGAACCGCCGCGCGATACAATGCCGGTTACCCGCTTTGCGGTAAGGTGTACGTACTCAAGCAGCACGCCAGCGTGAATGGTGAAGTAGTCTACGCCTTGTTCGGCTTGCTCAATTAGGGTGTCTTTAAACATGTCCCACGTTAGATCTTCGGCTACACCGTTTACTTTTTCTAGCGCTTGATAAATGGGGACGGTGCCAAGAGGAACTGGACTGTTTCGCAGCAGCCACTCTCGGGTTTCGTGAATGTTTCTGCCGGTAGATAAATCCATGATGGTATCGGCGCCCCAGCGCGTTGACCACACCAGCTTTTCTACCTCTTCTTCAATAGACGAGGTTACTGCTGAATTACCAATGTTTGCGTTAATCTTTACTAGAAAGTTACGCCCTATAATCATTGGTTCTAACTCGGGGTGATTGATGTTGCATGGAATAATGGCGCGGCCTGCGGCCACTTCCTGGCGTACAAATTCAGGCGTGATGGTATCGGGTAAATTCGCACCAAAGTGTTCGCCTTTGTGCTGCTGCGTCAGTTCGGCATCTTTAATGGCTTGGCGCCCCATATTCTCGCGAATGGCAATGTATTCCATTTCAGGGGTAATGATGCCCTGCCTTGCGTAGTGAAGCTGGGTAACGTTTTTGCCTGCTTTTGCTTTTAGTGGTTTGCGGCTGCGAATAAAGCGGAAGTCTTCGGTAAATATGTCGTTTTCACGCTCTTTTGCAAAGCTTGACGAAACGCCCTCTAATTCAAGGGTATCGCTACGCTCTTCAATCCACTTTTGGCGAAGCGGAGCTAGGCCTTTGTGCACATCTATGTTTTCTTGTGGGTCGCCGTAGGGGCCTGAAGTGTCGTAAACAGGAATTGGCGGATTTGGTTCTAAAATAGGGTTGTCTTCTGTTCCACCCACTAAACTGTCGTGTTGGTGAATAAGGCGCATGGCCACACGAATATCGTCACGGCTGCCACACTCGTAGTGGCGTGTTGAATTTGGGTAAGCTTCGCCCGCAAGTTCATTAATGAATTGTTGTGCTTGTTGGCGCTGTTCGCGTCTGTTCGACATAGCATTTTACCTTGTAAATTTAGGTTCTAAAAATGCTTGTCAGGAGTGAAGGAGAATACAAAGTGTAAGTGTAGAAGGGGATAATCCCGTTACTTTAGCGAGATTGTTGGTAAAGGTTCTGGTGATTGCAGCCCTTTACACCGTTGATGATGACTTGGCGATAAACTTAAACAGTTTACCTTGAGTGACGAGCAGCACCGTAATGGGTGTGTTTGTATCATCAACAGCAAAACAACTTCGCTTCACAACGCTAAATCACGATTTAACATTGTGCACATTGTATTTTCTTGTTCCCTTCGCAGGTATTAGCCTGATCAGGTTCTACGGATCCCACTTTCGCGGTCTCAGCTTACTGGATTAACAGTGAAGCACTCCGACAAGTTGTTTAAGTCAATTCGGGTTGTGGTTGAAACAACCCGAATTGAGAATTCCTTTTTACTATATCTTCAATTTTACGGGTAATACAAGTACTACCAGAAAGCTAAATGAATATTCATCTAGCTTGCTAGCTGCTGACCTTCCTTGTAAAGCTGAAGTGCAGTGGCTGTGTCGTGCTTGCGTTCGCTAATTGCAGACAGCAGCAATAAGTCTTCTTTGCGCGACTTCATTTTAGTGGCTTTAAGCAGGGCTTTTTCCGCCAACACATCATCGCCGGAATTGAATGCAACTTGGCCTAGCGTGGAGTATAGCGACACGTTTTCTTCGTCTTGCTTTATCCAGCTTTCAAGCAGTCGTAGTGATGGCGATGCATCAGGAATATTAAGCTGCGTGAACAGCGGAAACAGGGCGCTATTCGGGCCACGTTTTTGCCATTCAACTAGCAAATTCTGTGCGTCGGCATGCATACCTTGGTCAAGCAACTGTTGAATGTAGGCCGCGCGGTAAGCATCGTCGTGACGAAGCTTACGAGGTAGGGTTTCCCAATACGATTTAAGCTCGACAGCGCCTTGTTTGCTGGCAATTTCGGCAAACTTACCCTTGGCGATGCGCTGGCTCCATGTAGTGTAGTCTGCTTTGGGCAATGCTTTACGCCAGCCTGACAAATTCTCTTGAAGTACTTGCCATTTACCTAGCTTGGCAAGAATTTGCGCTTTTAACTGCACAACTTGCTTGTTTTCACGCTCTTGCTCGTCAAGCTCGTTAAGTTTCTCTAATGCCGCATCGTATTTTTCTTCAGCCATATCAATACGCGCGTGCATGACCGTTGCGGCTACTTTCGCTTTTGGAAAGTCAGTTGCCTGAACAAGGAAATAACGGGCTTTGGCTAAATCGTTATTGGCAAAAGCAATTTGCGCTGACGCCAAATAGTTAACGCCTTCGAAATCGCCGTTGGTGGTTTTGCTTAGCGCCTTTTGAGCCGTATCAAAATCACCTGCAGCCATTGCGTGTAAGCCGTCGTAAAACGCACGCTTACGTTTGCGCTCACCTAAGGTGCCGAACCATTTATGTGAACCTGTGATCAGGCTTAACGCCCACAATACCAGTCGAGATAGTACGTACCAGGCAATGACGGCACCTATCACTAAAATACAAAAGCTAATCACCGTCATTTCAACAGCGGTGTTACCCAGTGATATTAGTACGTAGCCCTTATCGCCTAACAACATTGGGCCAACAATTAGTGCAACAACGAATGCGGCTAATACCGCAAGGGCAATAGCTAACCATTTCATAGTGCACTTGCTCCTTGTCCGAACACCTGCTTAACGCGGCTATCCAATAAACGCTCTAGCGGTTTTTGTGACGCTAGCTCTGTAGGTATTGGGCGCGATACATCGGTAGCAATGAGGTTTTGTAGTGCATCTACAAAACCCGTTACCTGGCTTTTTTCGGTGTCGAACTTTTCAATAATTAACGTTTGAGCGTATTGAAGCGACTGGTTGTAAAGCCCTGCATCGCCCTGAAGCGCGGCGGTTTGCGCGTGCATAAGCTGCAGACGAAGCTGCTCTTTTGCTAGGAACTGGGCTTCTAGTGAAAGCACCGGTTCAACCGGGCCCTCAATAGTTTTTATAGTAAGAAAATCGTTCACCAGTGAACGCCACACCTTTGCAAGGTTCTCTTGCCAGTCGTCAGCAGACTCCGATAAGGTTGTGTCTTCTGCATTGGCGTCTTCTGGTTTTTCGAAGGTATCAAGTGGCAATTTGTCAATTTGAGCAATCATACCCGTAAGCGCGAGAGCGATGGAACTTTGTGATACAGGGTTGAGCTGTTGTAAGGTTTGAATATCTTCTGCAAGGTTTGCGCGAACCGGAAGTACCGATGGGTCGGCCAATGACTTTAAGCGTTTATCTGCGTTAACTAGCAGCAAAATTGCTGTGCGTACGTCGTTTTCTAACCAAAGCTTTCTGCCTGCCATGCGAACTAAGTAATCAGCTTCAGCAATGAGCCAGTCTGCCGGGCGGCGACCTTCCATATTATTTAGTTGTTCAAGAGTCGATTCAGCTTGCAGCGTCAGCTTTTCGTTTTGCGCTTTTAACTCGGCTACCGTGCTTTCTAACGTCTGGTTGGTGCGAGCTACTTTGTCGATAGAGGCAACAAGACCAGCGCGCTCACGCTCAATAGTGTTTAGCTGAGAGGTCGTCGTTTGAAGTGCAGATTCAGAGTCCTTGCTTGCCGACTGTTGCTGCATGTAATACCAGTAACCTGCGCCAGCCATACCAAGCACAATAAGGAAAAGGATGATTACAACAAACCACAGTAGACCATTTCCCGACGATTTCTTTTTAGCAGCACCCGATGGTGTTGATTCACTGTGCGTGGCAGAAGATTCGATAACGTCTTTTTTAGCTTCCACTTTCACGAGTTCCTCTTTTTGTGGGCTACTTTCATTGTTGTTGGCCATTCAATACTCCCAGTTATCCTTTACCCAGGCGATGAGTGCCTGATCGGTGGCTCGCTGACAAACCGCTACCTCTTTAATGCCTTGGCTAGTAAGGGTTTTGGCAATTCGGTCGCTCACTGTTAACCATTTAATAGATTTAAGTGCTTGGCCAAATTGCGCAATTAGTTGCAGTGCCATTGCTTCGCTTGTAGCGATAATGCCGCTAACTTCGCCCATTTTCCACCGTTTTGTGTAAATTGGGCTTGTAAGTTGCTCTCTCTTATAAACGCAAAAGCTATTCACTAAAATACCTTTTTCGTCTAATCCAGTGGCTATGGCGTCGCGCCCACCTTCACCCTTAATGATAACGACATGCTGACAGTTTGCCTCATTAAGTTGGTGCATTGCCAGTATACCTTCGGATGTATGGGCTTCGGGAATAGCAACCTGCGCCGATGAAAACGCCTGAAGTCCCGCTTGTAATTTTCGTGCAGTGGCATCGCCCACAGCTATGATCAATGGTAATTCGTTAGCCGTTTCGCGTAAGCCTTCAATAACGGTGTCTACAGCATATACGCTGGTAACAACAATTGCGTTTACTGCATTTGACGCTAAAAATTCTGCAGCAGCTTTTCTTTCAGACGAAATATCAATGATGTTAGACGTGGCAACGCCTACCGCGTCAATTCCGGCTTTTTCAAAGGCAGAAGCACTTGCTTTTAACTTTGGCAGTGGGCGTGTAAACAGCAACATACTATCGAATTTTCATCCTTTTATTTTACTGCGTAAACCTGCACGCATTCGACAAACTATAACTTAGTTATAAAGCGCCTTTAAGATTTCACCGGCACCTTGCTCAAGAAGGGATTCCGCTACTTCAACACCAATATCTGCGGCTTTTTCTCGCGACGCTGTAGCAGAAGCAAAGAGCAGTTCTGAACCATCTGGCTTACCAACCATGCCGGTTAGTGTCAGCACATCGCCATCAAGCGTGGCAAAGCTACCAATAGGTACTTGGCAGCCGCCTTCCAATCTCTCGTTCATGGCGCGTTCCGCAGTAACGCGTGTATTGGTGTCCGTATGGTTCAGCGCCTGTAGCAACTTAATTAGCTCTTCATCGTCGTTACGGCACTCAATACCTACGGCACCTTGTCCAACGGCGGGTAGTGAAATATCAGCGGGTAACGGCATGCGAATACGAGATTCCATTTCAAGGCGAATAAGGCCAGCAGAAGCTAAGATAATGGCGTCGTACTCATCTGCGTCTAGCTTGGCTAGACGAGTATTCACGTTTCCGCGCAGGTCCTTGATGATAAGGTCAGGGCGATACTTGCGAATTTGGCACTGTCTGCGAAGGCTAGACGTACCTACTACTGCGCCCTGGGGTAGGGCATCTAAACTGTCGTGGTTATTTGAAACAAAAGCGTCGAACGGGTTTTCTCGCTCACAAATAGCGTGAAGGCCAAAACCTTCAGGAAATTCAACCGGTACGTCTTTCATAGAGTGCACGGCAATATCGGCACGGCCTTCAAGCATGGCAATTTCAAGCTCTTTTATGAAAAGTCCTTTACCACCAATTTTCGCCAGAGGTGTATCTAAAATTTTGTCGCCCTGCGTGCTCATAGGCACAAGCTCAACGGTCATTGACGGATAATGCTCCAACAATTTTGCCTTCACATACTCTGCTTGCCAAAGCGCTAAAGCACTTTTTCTAGTAGCAATTCGAACGGTGCGGGTAGTGTTGAGGTGACTCATGGCTATTCCAAACTATATTAAAAGAAACTAAAACGATGTATCACAAAACGTCATACGATATACCCCGTAGTATACGCATTTTCTGTATTAATGTTTGAAATTAGGCGCAGTTTTCTCCTTGGTTATTATTAGACATTCAGTCTATGCTGAAAGGAATAATGGTCAATTAGTTTTAAATGCGGAGATAAGTCTTTTTATGGACAGTTCGTCGTTGCGTCAATTACTTAGAAGTGCTCAGCAAGATGAAGCGGAAGCAAAACGAAGGCGCTTAACGCTATATTTCATATCTTATGTTGGTGGCACCATTATGGCGTTTATGGCGTGGATCAACATGGGCACAAACAACCCATTGCTCGTTGGAACGCTGGCGGGGTCAGCTGCTTTTGTGTACGCCAATGTGGCGTTATCCCATATGTTCCCTCGCGTCGATGTCTTCTATTATTTAGCAGGCTTAGTGGTAGCATTTACCATAAACGGCTTGGTTTATACCGGCGGGCTCAATAACACTGGGCTTTATTTTATTTTTCCCCTGCTTTTTATTCAGATAGTTGTTGTGCGTTTCAAGCCCGCCATGGTTTACGTAGCAGTAACCATGGGTATCGCTATTTTTATGCTCTACAATCAAGAAAAAATAGTGGCTGAGTACCCAGCAGAGCATGTTTCCCGCTTCTTAATCGCTACGTTCTGTTTTATTTGCGTCGCCTTTATAGGTGAAAATTTCTGGCATCAAAGCAGAAAAGAAATGCTGCGTGAAAATTTAGAGCGCATGCGTCAGGCTAATACCGATCCGCTTACAAAACTTCCTAACCGGCGATTCCTTGAGGCTGTTTTTTTTGAACGCGCAATGCAAGATCCCGGTGCTCATTTCCCTTTAAGTGCGGTGGTGGTAGATATTGACCATTTCAAAACAATCAACGATACCTATGGCCACGATATTGGTGACGAAGTGCTTATACATATCACTCGCCTAATGAAAGAAGCAGTAAGAACTACTGACGTGGTGGCAAGAACCGGTGGTGAAGAGTTTTTGGTCTTATTCCCTCATGCGACGTTGAGCCAAGCGGTAAAATTAGCAGAAAAAATGAGGAAGGTGGTTGAAGCTAACCCGTTTGTAGAAGGTGATGTTAATCACTCGATAACCGCAAGCTTTGGTGTAGCCACAGCGCTTACTGATACAAACTTGCACGCTTGTTTGAAGCAGGCCGATGACAACCTTTACAAAGCTAAAAATGCGGGGCGCAACAGAGTCGTCGAATAGTTTTGGAATAAACGTGAAATAAAGAAGAGACGGAAGGCGCGACTTTTTAATCGACAGACGTGTACCCACTCACGCTAAGAAGAAAGCTGGCTTTTGTTGCTGCACCAGCTTTTTCTTTTGTTTAAATACCAGAGGCTGTTGATCTTTATTATATGAACGTAATTTGCAGCAAGGGCCAACAGGCTCTTAAGGCATTACCCTAGAACTTTTTGAAGCCACGCACTTATGTCGTTAAGCTCTTGCATACAAACATTGTGCTGCATGGTGTAAGTCTGCCACGTGGCATTAAAGCCACTTTCGCTCAGCGTTTTGAACGCAGCATTGCCCATAAATACCGGCACCACTTCGTCTTGCTCACCATGTGCCATCATAATTGGCGTTTCGCGGTTTGTGTCTTTTGCTTCGCTTCCAAGAAGTGATGGCTCGCACATATAAGTAGATAGAGCGATAACACCTGCAAATTTATTGGCATATCTAGGTGCTAAGTGCAGAGCAATAACACCGCCTTGAGAAAATCCTGCAAGTACAATACGTTCGCTAGGAATGCCACTTTCAATTTGTGCTTCGATAAGCGCTTCTACCTGAGCAGCCGACTCTTTTACACCCTCTAAGTCCGCACGGCTTTCAAAATCTAACGATTTGATATCGTACCAAGCGCGCATTCTCATGCCGCCATTGATAGTCACAGGGCGTTCTGGAGCGTGAGGAAAGAGAAATTTAACCGCCATTGATTCGGGCAGTTTTAGCTCGGGCACAATAGGCGCAAAACCATGGCCTGAATCGCCAAGACCGTGAAGCCAGATAACGCAGGCATCAGGCGTAGTGGATGGGTTTATCTCTACGCACGGCAGAAGTTGCTGAGTCATGCTTTATTTCCTAGTTTTGGGGTCAGAGTACATTTAGGGCCAGAAAAAGTACTCTGACCCCATTAATTTTTGCTGTGGTAACCCATCGGCATAAGCTTGATGAGAGTGAACCAAGTTTTCACTATGCAATGAAAGGTACGGCACAACCGCTTAATATGCTATCATTGCCACTTGAAATCACCACATTTTGAAAGAATTTTAATACCCTATGGCTTCACTACTCGGCAACTTATTCATTCTTGCAGCTCCTTCTGGAGCAGGAAAATCAAGCCTTATAAAGGCGCTAATGGAAAAGTATGAAAGCAATACAGCTACGCCAATGCAGGTGTCTGTATCTCATACAACACGTCAACCTCGTCCGGGTGAAGTCGACGGTGTGCACTACCATTTTGTGAGTCGAGAGCAGTTTGAAGCGCTGATTGAACAGGGTGTGTTTTTTGAATACGCAGAAGTATTTGGCAATTATTACGGCACATCCCGCGTGACGATTGAACAAACTTTGCACCGTGGTATTGACGTATTTTTAGATATCGATTGGCAGGGCGCGCGCCAAGTCAAAAAGCTTATGCCAGACACATGCGGTATTTTCATTCTTCCGCCTTCACTCGACGTGCTAGAGCAGCGTTTAAATAATCGCGGTCAAGACAGTGAAGAAGTCATTGCAGGGCGTATGGCGCAAGCTGTAGCTGAAATGTCTCATTTTAATGAATTTGATAGTGTAATTATCAACGACGACTTTGCGACTGCGTTAAACGATTTGGAAGCCATCGTTACAGCACAGCGACTTCGCACGGGAAAACAACAAATGCGCCATCAAGTGCTATTGGACGAACTGCTCGGTAGCGCGTAAGCTTAACTTAACAATACGTGTTTTGTTTTAGCATCGAACGATCGCTGCATAAATTGCATGATCTGACTGCTTCAAATTCAAACAAAACGCTAGGATCGCGCCACGTATCTGTGTATACTACGCGGCCGTTTTTTGAATAACTTGCTCAACCTAATTTTCGGAGAAATACATGGCTCGCGTAACTGTAGAAGATGCCGTAGATAAAATTGGTAACCGCTTTGACCTAGTGCTTGTTGCTGCACGCCGTGCACGTCAAATTGCCACTGAAGGCAAAGATCCTATGGTTGACGTTCAAAACGATAAGCCAACTGTTACAGCACTTCGTGAAATTGAAGAAGGTTTGGTAACGGCTGCTACGCTTGAACAAGCAGAACTTCAAGCTCAAGAGCAGCAAGAACATGCTGAATTTACATCAGTAGCAAACATCCTATCTGATCAATAAAACCTCTTTTTAACGGTTTTATCGGTATTTTAGCGCCAGTGCTTTGAAAAAAGCACTGGCGCTTTACTTTTGGCGTATTGGCTTCTTGCACAATTAAACGTATTCTTAGGGTTGTAACGTTAGATAAGGGTCACGCTTCACTGTGTATTTGTTTGAAGGTTTAAAGCAGAAAGTTTTAGAGTACTTACCAGCCGACCGCGTTCAGTTGGTACAAGAATCTTTTGTGCTTGCGCAAGAAGCGCATGACGGACAAATGCGTTCAAGCGGCGATCCGTACATTACTCACCCAGTTGCCGTCGCCGGTATTTTGGCTGACATGCACCTTGATCACGAAACGATCATGGCAGCACTCCTTCACGACGTTATTGAAGATACCCATTACAGCAAAGAAGACTTAGCCGAAGCTTTTGGCGATACCGTTGCTGAACTGGTAGAAGGGGTAAGTAAGCTAGATAAACTCGCGTTTAGCACTAAACAGGAAGCGCAGGCGGAGAACTTCCGTAAAATGATGATGGCCATGGTGCAAGACATCAGGGTTATTCTTATCAAGCTTGCTGATCGCACGCACAACATGCGCACACTCGGGTCATTACGACCGGACAAGCGCCGCCGCATTGCGCTAGAAACGCTAGAAATCTATGCGCCAATTGCCCACCGCTTGGGTATTCACGATATTAAAAATGAGCTTGAAGATTTAGGCTTTCAGGCCATGTATCCAATGCGCCATCGCGCACTAAAGTCTGCTGTGCGCCAGGCCCGCGGTAATCGTAAAGAGATTATCGAAAACATTCGCGAAGAGCTGAACACTCGTTTAGACGCCTATCAAATTGAGTCGAATGTACTGGGTCGCGAAAAACACTTGTATTCCATTTACCGCAAAATGAAAAACAAAGAACTGATGTTCAATGAGGTAATGGATATTTATGCGTTTCGCATCGTTGTTCAATCGGTAGATAACTGTTATCGCGCCCTTGGTGCTATGCATGGGCTGTACAAGCCTATTGAAAACCGTTTTAAAGATTATATCGCTATCCCTCGAACCAACGGCTATCAGTCGTTGCATACGTCATTAATTGGCCCGCACGGCATTCCTGTGGAAATTCAAATTCGAACCCAGGAAATGGACCAAATGGCAGATAAAGGGGTAGCGGCGCACTGGCTTTACAAAGAACCTGGCGATAATGGCACCACTGCACAGCTTCGAGCGCGCAAGTGGATGCAAAGCCTGCTTGAGCTTCAGCAGTCGGCCAGCTCATCCTTTGAATTCATCGAATCGGTAAAAACCGATCTGTTCCCTGATGAAATTTACGTATTTACTCCAGACGGGCGAATTATTGAATTACCGACTGGTGCGACCGCTGTCGACTTTGCCTACGCCGTACACTCTGATGTAGGTAATACCTGTGTAGGTGTGCGCGTAGAGCGCAGAAACTTCAGCTTAAGTAAGCCGCTTGAAAACGGTCAAACCGTGGAAATTATTACCTCGCCGAAAGCGAAGCCAAATGCGAACTGGCTAAACTTTGTGGTGAGCGCTCGTGCGCGTACCCGTATTCGCCAGTATCTGCGTAAACAGCATTCTCAAGAAGCGGTGAACATGGGTAACCGTCTACTTCGTCATGCGTTAGGCAGCGTTAAACTAGACGATATTCCAAACGAAGATATCGAACGTGTGGTGGCCGAAACTAAGCATGCTAATTTTGACGATTTGCTAGTAGATATCGGGCTTGGTAACGAGCTAAGCGCAATTGTAGCGCGCCGTTTATTGGGTGAAAGCACAACAGACTTATCAGACAAGAAAGGTAATGTGGCTATTCGCGGCACAGAAGGCCTGCTTGTTCACTATTCTCGTTGTTGCCATCCTATTCCAGACGATGAAATTGTAGCGGTTTTAAGCCCCGGTCGCGGTATGACTATTCACCAAATTGGGTGTAACAATATTCGCAAGCTTACGCGAGAAGAACCTCAGCGCGTGCTGCCCATGCAGTGGGACGACAACCCGCAAGGCGAATTTAAAGCGTCACTGCGTATAGAGTTGTTTAACCATCAGGGCACACTGGCAACTTTAACGAACACCATTTCAGGGTGCGATTCCAATATCATTGGTCTGCAAACTGAAGAGAAAGAGAGTAATATCTACTTTATTGACCTTGAACTTACCACGCACAACCGTGTGCACTTGGCTCGCGTAATGAAGAAAATACGTACCATGCCGGAAGTTCAAAGAGTGTCTCGTCATAGTCAATCACGACACTAATTACTACACTATTTAGGAACTACTATGTCTAAGTCTATTATTCAGACCGATAAGGCACCTGCTGCTATTGGTACTTACAGCCAAGCGGTTAAAGCAGGTACTACCGTTTATCTTTCAGGTCAAATTCCTCTTGTTGCTGAAACTATGGAAATGGTTTCTGACGACTTTGAAGCGCAAGCTGTACAAGTTTTTGAGAACATTAAAGCGGTGTGTGACGCTGCGGGCGGCACTACAAATGACTTAGTGAAGGTGAACATCTTCCTTATCGACCTAGGTCACTTTGCAACGGTTAATGAGATCATGAGCCGTTACTTTACCAAACCTTACCCAGCGCGCGCAGCCGTTCAGGTGTCTGCATTGCCTAAAGGTGCACAAATTGAAATTGATGGTGTAATGGAACTGCCGGAGTAAGCCATGTCACCTGAGCGTTACCAGCGCATAAGACAAGTGCTGGAAAGAAGGCAAACTGATCTTACGGTTTGCCTTGAAAATGTACACAAGCCGCATAACGTATCTGCAGTAGTGAGAACCTGTGATGCAGTGGGTATTCATCGCGTTCACACCGTGTGGGAAAAGAAATACCAGTTTCGTCGCGGCACCGCTATGGGAAGCCAACAATGGGTGCGTCAAACCAATCACGATAATATCAACGACGCGATGGCTGAATTAAAAGGCCAAGGTATGCAGGTGCTGGTAACCCACTTATCTGATACCGCTGTCGATTTTCGTGATATTGATTACACCAAGCCTACGGCTATTTTGTTTGGTCAAGAGAAATACGGTGCCTCTGATGAGGCGAAAGCCGTTGCCGATCACGACATTGTTATTCCTATGATGGGCATGGTGCAGTCGTTGAACGTATCGGTAGCCGCAGCGCTAGTACTTTACGAAGCCCAGCGCCAACGTACTATTGCAGGTATGTATAACACCCAGCAGTTACCAGAAGAAGAGTGCCAAGCATTGGCCTTTCAAAATGGTTACCCGCGTTTGTATAAACTTTGCCAACGCAAAGGTTTGCCTTTGCCTGCTATTAACGCCATTGGTGAAGTGGATGCCGACGATAGCTGGTGGAAAGAAATGCAGATCACAAAAGCAGAAGCAAACGCGCTAGAGGCCGACTAGGGCCTAACCTATTGGTAGCACTTTTAGTTTTGCTCGTACTTGTATAGGGGCCAGCGTAAAAAACTGGCCTAAAGCGTACTCGCCAACCCCTCAACAATCCTTTACACTTCTTTTCCTATAACATGTTGAATAACACCAGCTTGTGCCAATTCAAAGGTTAAATAGTTAATGTTCCAAAAGAAGGATATCGCTTGATGCAAGCACTGGCCACTACACCCATTACTGCGCTTAAAGGCGTAGGCGCAAAGGTGGCAGAAAAGCTTAACAAAATAGGTTTGTTTACCCTTCAAGATATTCTGTTTCATCTTCCTCACCGCTACGAAGACAGAACCCGTATTTATAGCGTGGCAGAGTGCCGCCCGTTTACTCATGTAAGCGTGCAGGGCCAGGTAATGAGCGCCGACATTCAATATGGCAAGAAGCGCATGCTGGTGGTCAAGCTTAGCGACGGTACTGGTACCATAACCTTACGCTTTTTCCACTTTGGTGCGGTGCAGCGTTCAATCATGACACCAGGCAACACGGTGCGCTGTTTTGGAGAAGTGCGTACTGGCAAGTGGGGCATTGAGATGATGCACCCAGAGTTTAAGCTTGTGGATGAAGACGCGCCACCATCAGAAGAATCACTAACCCCGGTTTATCCCACTACCGACGGTGTAAAACAGCTAACCCTTCGTAATTTGACTGACCAAGCTTTAAAGCTTTTGGATAAAGGGGCGCTGGCCGATTTGCTGCCCGACGGTATTTACGATAATCAAATAAGCCTGAACGAGGCCCTTCATCTGGTACACAGGCCGCCGCCTGATGTCGACGTTCACGAAATGGAAGAGGGGTTGCACCCTGCCCAGTATCGGTTAATTCTGGAAGAGCTGCTGTCTCATCACCTTAGTGTGCTTAAAGTGCGAAAGCTATCAGATGCGCAGCCTGGCATTCCCATTAAGGTGAATCAGCCGCTTATCGATAAAATGCTTGCCCAATTACCATTTTCACCAACGGGTGCTCAGGCTCGCGTGGTACAAGACATTCAAAAAGATATGCAGCATGCGCGACCCATGATGCGCTTGGTTCAAGGAGACGTTGGCTCAGGTAAAACCTTGGTTGCCGCACTGGCAGCGTTATCAGCCATTGGGGCAGGGCATCAGGTAGCGTTAATGGCGCCCACAGAGCTATTGGCAGAACAGCACGCCAATAACTTTCGCGGATGGCTAGAGCCTTTGGGAATAGAGGTAGGTTGGCTTGCCGGAAAGCTTAAAGGCAAAGCCCGTAATGAAGTATTAGCGCGGTTAGAAGCCGGTGATATTCAAATGTTGGTGGGTACCCATGCTATTTTCCAAGAAAGCGTGAACTACCAGCAGTTAGCGCTGGTTATTGTGGATGAGCAGCACCGTTTTGGCGTGCATCAACGGTTAGCCCTTCGTGATAAAGGTGAGCAACAAGGCCGCTATCCTCACCAGCTGATCATGACGGCAACGCCTATTCCAAGAACGCTGGCCATGACGGCCTATGCCGATTTAGACACTTCGGTTATTGATGAATTGCCACCGGGCAGAACACCGGTACAAACTGTGGTGCTGCCGGATACACGCCGCGCTGATGTGATAGAGCGAGTGCGTCAGGCCTGTAAAGAAAATGGTCGGCAAGCGTATTGGGTGTGTACGCTTATTGATGAGTCGGAAGTGTTGGAATGTCAGGCAGCAGAAGACGCTGCGGTTACCCTGCGTACCGCGCTGCCAGACTTACACGTTGGCTTGGTACACGGGCGATTAAAACCCGCTGAAAAAGCGCAGGTTATGGCTGACTTTAAAGACGGAAAGCTGGATTTATTGGTCGCAACTACCGTCATTGAAGTAGGCGTAGATGTGCCCAATGCCAGTATCATGATTATTGAAAACCCTGAACGCTTGGGCCTAGCGCAGCTTCACCAGCTTAGAGGGCGAGTAGGGCGTGGTGCGGTAGAAAGTCAGTGTGTACTTATGTACCAAAGCCCACTATCGAAAACCGCTACTCAGCGCCTTGGCGTATTGCGTGAGTCTAATGACGGGTTTTATATTGCCCAGCGAGATTTGGAAATTCGTGGTCCGGGTGAGTTTATGGGGACAAAACAAACCGGAATGGCCGAGCTTAAAATAGCAGATCTTGTGCGCGACGCCGCTCTTATTCCTAAGGTTCAGGAAATTGCCTATACCCTTTGGGACAAGTATCCCTCTCACGCTCAAGCCATCATTAATAGGTGGATAGGGCACAAGGAGCAGTACGGTCATGCTTAATCATGTGCCTTTAATCATTTGTGATGACGCCAATAGCGATGACGCTAAATTAATTAGTGCAATCAGTGAGAAGTGGGGTTTTCCTGTTGTCAGCAGCAGTGAAAAGCCTACCGAAGGCCTGTATCTACAGGTACAAAACGGCGTGCTAGGCCTTGCCGACGCAGGCGAGAAAAAAGTGAACCCAGTAGAGGTTGATTTTGCATCGCCCGCTAGTTTGTATCGCAAGCAGCACGGTGGCGGGCGCAAAGAACCTATTGTTAAAGCCATTGGCCTTAAAGGTAACGAAGCGTGGCATGTGGTAGATGCAACACCTGGGCTAGGTCGTGATGCCTTTGTTTTGGTAAGCGTTGGCTGCAAGGTCACTATGATAGAGCGATCGCCAGTTGTTGCCGCTTTACTCGAAGACGGTATTCGCAGATTAGCGCTTAGTTTTCCAGAACTTGCAGCTAAAATCTCGCTTCAACATGGAAATAGTGCTGAGGTAATGCAATACTTCACTGGTGAGAATGTGAACGCTATTTACTTAGACCCCATGTTCCCACATAAAAAGAAGTCAGCCTTGGTGAAAAAGGAAATGCGGCTGTTTCAGCAACTGCTTGGTCACGATCCAGATGCAGATGCGCTGTTACCGCCAGCACTAAAGCTAGCCACGCACCGGGTAGTGGTTAAACGCCCAAACAGTGCAGACGTGCTGGCAGGAGAGAAACCCTCCATGGCAATAGAAAGTAAAAAACATAGATTTGATGTGTATTTGTGTCAAAAACCCTAGGAGAACAACATGATACAAGTTGGTAGCACCTTGCCTGAAGTAGATTTTAGCCTTTTAGAAAACGGCGAAATAACCAACCCAGGAACGAACGAACTGTTTTCGGATAAACGCGTTGTATTGTTTGCGGTACCCGGTGCATTTACACCGACCTGTTCTCAAGCCCACTTACCGGGCTATGTAGCGCTTGCTGATAAGCTTAAAGCCAAAGGTATTGATAGTATTATTTGCTTAAGCGTGAACGATGCATTTGTTATGGATGCATGGGGCAAAGCAAGCAATGCTGAAGAGATCATAATGCTGGCAGACGGCAATGGTTTCTTTACCAAGCAAATTGGCTTAGACATGAGCACGGGCAATTTTGGCGGCTTGCGTTCGTTACGTTATTCAATGCTTGTGGAAGATGGCGAAGTGAAAAAGCTAAACGTTGAAGACCCAGGTCGTTTCGACGTTAGCGATGCGCAAACCATGCTAGATAGCCTGTAACACCGAAAATACGGCGTTAATAATATCAAGAGCCCGCAACTAAGGTTGCGGGTTTTTTTCGTTTAGATGTTTGTGAATAGGTTAATTGACTTAAGCGTATACTTGGTTGCCATTTTCATTAAAATGTAACCTATGTATGATCTGGCGCTCTGTAAATAGCGTTGAATATCAGTACGTTCAGTGAAGGTTAATGAACTAACATGCAGTATTCTGTGTTGAAAGTGCAGAAAAAATAGGGGCTAACACACTACGTTACTTAGCATGTGGGCTCGTTCAGTTACCTTTACTTGCTTAATGATAATAAGTATCATTTGCGTGAAAAGACAAACGTTTTAGGAATAATTATGACAACAACACTGAAAAAAATGAGTGCTTTGGTACTGGCTTCTGCGGTCACTTTCTCGATGCTATCTTCTCAGGCGCTTGCTAACGGTGCCATTGGCGATCACGTGAACAATCTTCACGCGCACATCGGCGAATATACGGAAGAGGTACATTGGTTAGAAAGCAAGTTTGGCAGTGTTGTTGATGCATATGAAGCAAAAGATAAATCGCTTAAGACCGATGCACTGATTGAGTATTGGGAAGAGGTGGATTTTCACTCTGCTATTGAAACCCAGTATGTGCCTATTTACGCCTCTATTTGGCAAGGTATTTATGGTGTGAAAGTCGCCATTGATGAAGGTAAGGCTGTTGCAGACGTGCGCGTAGAGCAAGAGAAGCTAAATCATGCCTTGTGGCAGGCGTTAGGCGCAGTTAAACTTGCGTCCCAGTATCAAAAGAAAGGCTTAGTGAACAAGGTTCAAACCACCGAAAAAGAACCTACCACAGGCCCTGAAGTTATCGACGATATTAAAACACGTCTTGATCGTGTTGTTGCTAAGTACGCGGAACAGCTTCACGAAGTAGCAACTACACTTGTTCACGATACTTACCTTCAACGATTTGAAGGTGTGGAAGGTGATTTGATTGCGAAAAACGCAGCTTTGGTTGAAGACTTGGAGAAAGACTTTAACGTAACGCTTCCACAAGCTATCTCAAAAGACACTGGCGTTGATTCAGTTCGTAAGGTCGTAGAGTCTATGCAGGCCAAACTTGATCGCGCTCGCGCACTTTTGGTTGAAGTAGAACAAAGTCGTAAAGACGTATTTTAAGGAAGGTGTATGCAACGTAGAACATTCTTACAAGGCTTAGCAGCGGCCGGTGCATTATCTGGTTTGCCGTTTAGTTTTGCTCACGCTATGACACAAACAGGCAGTGTGTCAGTTGAGTCACTGCCTAAATTGGAAGGTGATCTCACACTTTACTTAGGTCGTGGTGAAGGTGGCTTGTACGAGAATGTTCTAAAGGCCATCGAAAAGCGCAATCCAAAGTTTAATCTTAAAATAAGACGCGGCGGCTCTGCGGCATTAGCCAACACCATCGTAGCTGAGACTAAGGCAGGCGTTAAACGCGCCGACCTTTTCTGGGCCGTAGACACGGGCTCTATTGGCATGGTTACTGATGCTGGCGCGGCTAAGCCGTTGCCAGACGACCTTACTGCGCAGCTGCGTGAAGATTTTCAGTACCCGAGCTGGTCTCCGGTAACAGGTCGTGTGCGTACACTGCCTTATAACACTGAGCGTGTTAAACCGGAGCAAATCCCTGAAAGCGTGATGGCATTAGCCGACAGCGATTTAAAAATTGGCTGGGCGCCAGCCTACTCATCGTTTCAGTCTTTTGTCACTGCAATGCGCATTTTAGAGGGTGATAAAGCCACTAAATCATGGCTTAAAGGCATTAATAAGCACGCAAAAAAGTACGCCGGTGAACTTGGTGTAGTGATGGGCGTTGAACGTGGTGAAGTCGATATTGGCTTCGCGAATCACTATTACACACTTCGCCTTAAATCGGGTAAGCCGAACGCAAACGTAGCGCTTGCGTACAGTAAAGGCGACGCAGGTTGCCTAGTAAATGCGTCTGGTATTGTGGCATTGAGCGACGGTGACTTGCCGGTTAACTTTATTCGTTACCTGCTTTCGCACGAAGTTCAGTCTTATCTTGCTCGCGAAGCCTACGAAATTCCTCTGGTTCAAGGGGTTGAACAGCCGCAAGGCTTAGCTGACCTAAGTACGCTGTCACCGCCTGAAATGGACCTTCGTAAACTGGCTGACTTACGCCCTACACTTAATCTTATGAGGGAAGTTGGCGTACTGTGACAAATTGGCCAAAGTCGTATCCACTGGCACTTCTTATCGCGCTGATGGCTTTATTGCCCGTCGGCGTTTTGTTTTCTCTAGCTCAAGATAGTGCGCAACTTTTCGATACCCATAACCTAAGGGTACTAGCGAACACGGTGTCATTGGTGGTACTTACCATTATTGGCTCTGTACTTATCGGAGTGCCGCTTGCCTTTTTAACCGCTTATGTGCAGATGCCATTTAAGCGGTTTTGGCTCATTTTACTTGCCGCGCCATTAGCACTACCAAGCTACATTGGCGCATTTGCGATGTACTTTTCATTTGGCACAGGTGGCGAAATTGAAAATGTGCTGGGAATTAGCACTCCACCTATCAGCGGCCTTTGGGGCTCTGCGCTGGTCATGAGCCTTTATACTTATCCATTCGTCATGATGACAACCCGTTCAAGCTTACTGAGTTTAGATGCAAGCTTGGTTAACGCGGCGCGTACGTTAGGGTTAACCTTAGGCGCAAGCTTATGGCGAGTGGTTTTACCGCGTGTTGTGAATAGCGTTGCCGCAGGGGCACTCCTTGCTGCACTTTATGCGTTATCCGATTTTGGTACGCCTGCAATAATGGGCTTTGACACTTTTACCCGTGTTATCTTTGTTGAGTATAACGCCTTCGGTCTTAGTCAAGCCGCCATGCTGAGCCTTCAGCTAATGGTTATTGTTGGGCTTATTCTATTTATAGAAAGCCGTATTAGTGGCGCTCAAGAGCGCCCAGGTAAGCATTTATCGTTGTTTCCTGCTCGCTGGCAGCGAAACCTAATGTTGCTGGCTACTATGCCGGTGGTATTTATGGCTATTGTACTTCCCCTTGCTATTTTTACGCTGTGGTTAGTGCGAGAAGGCGCCGGCGGTTTTGAATTTAGCTATGCGTGGAACTCAGCTCATGCGTCATTTATTGCAGCAATTGTTGCTGTATTACTAGCCATTCCGGTGGCTCACGCCGCTATTGCCGGAAAAGCTGGACGTTTTATGGAGCGCATTACTTATTTTGGCTTTGGGGTTCCGGGTATCGTAATGGGGACAGCCCTTGTTTATGTTGGCCTGCAGTTGCCCGCGCTCTATCAAACGTTAAGTCTGCTTGTGATGGCTTATGTACTGCGCTTTATCCCACTTGCTGTGGGAAGTGTAAGAAGTACGGCTGAGAATATTGATTCAGGTCTGGTAAAAGCTGCTCGCGTGCTGGGCGCTAGCCCGCGTGAGGCATTTATGCGAATTACGCTGCCGTTAACCCTTCGTGGTATGATTGCGGGTGCAGCGCTTGTGTTCTTAGAAGCCATGCGCGAACTACCTGCAACGCTTATGTTAGGACCTACAGGATTTGAAACCTTAGCTACCTATATGTGGCGAGTTTACGAAGCGGGTTACTTTGGCCGCGCAGCCGTGCCAGGGCTTTTACTTGTTTTATTATCAGGTGTGGGATTAATTCTCATGCTGTCGGGCGAAAGAAAAGCCCAGTTTACCGTTACCGAGGATGATCGTTCGTAATGCTTAGTGTAAATAATTTGTCTGTGAATTATGGGTCTACCCGCGTTGTCGACAAGTTAAATCTTGAGCTTGGACAAGACGAAATCCTGATGCTGGTGGGGCCAACCGGCTGCGGTAAAACCACCATTTTGCAAGCGTTGGCTGGGCTTATTCCTATTTCAGAAGGTGCGATGAGCCTAGGTAAATGGGAGAGTACAGCAAACAAACATGTTCCGCCTGAAAAGCGTAACGTGGGTATGGTGTTTCAAGACTTTGCATTGTTTCCTCATCTTACCGTTCAGCAGAACGTTTGCTTTCGTTTAAAAGACACTAAGCTTGCCGATCATTGGCTTCAATTATTAGGCTTAGATAATTTTCGCGACGCCAAACCTGCACGTCTTTCTGGCGGTCAAAAGCAGCGCGTTGCGCTAGCAAGAACGCTAGCTCACGAGCCTTCCTTTGTATTGCTTGACGAACCCCTTTCAAACCTTGATGCTGCGCTAAAAGACAGCTTGCGCTGGGAAATTCGCGATGCCTTAAAAAAAGCAGGTGTACCTGCTATTTGGGTAACGCACGATCAGGAAGAGGCGCTAAGCGTTGGCGATAGAGTGGGTATACTTAATAAAGGTGTGCTTGAGCAATTAGACACACCTGAAGCCTGTTACTCTTCTCCTGCCAGCCGTTTTGTGGCGCGTTTTATGGGCGAGGCGAGCTTCTTAAGTGCGACGTTCGATAGCAGCGCAGCAAATACAGACAAAACAGTGGTTACTGATATTGGTAATGTGCCAGGCACACCGCTTCAAGGTGCAAGCGGCAACGTAGACTTGTTGGTACGCCCTGACGATTTAAGCTTAGATGCTACACTTAGTGAAACTAACTGTACGGTTGAATGGGTACGCTACGAAGGCGAAAGTCGGCTTTACGCGGTTGTCTTGGATTGCGGCGACGAGCTTAAAGTACGAGTAAGCCACGAAAATGCTATAAAGCCCGGTACTCGCGCTTTCGTACAGCTAATAACCACACATCCATTGGCCGTTTTTCCTAGAGGTTAATTGTGATCAAGCGCGATGTAATTGTTATTGGTGCAGGAGCTGCAGGGCTTTTTTGTGCGGCGCAGGCCGGCGCGCGCGGACGCAGCGTAGAAGTGCTCGATCACGCTAAAAAAGTGGGCCGAAAAATCCTGATGTCAGGAGGTGGCCGCTGTAACTTCACTAACATGTATGCAGGCCCTGAAAACTTTCTTTCGCAAAACCCTCACTTTTGTAAGTCGGCACTAAGTCGCTATACTCAATGGGACTTTATTGGCTTGGTTGCCGAGTATGGCATTGCCTACCATGAAAAAACCTTAGGCCAATTGTTTTGTGATGATAGCGCCAAAGAGATCGTCGATTTACTGCTTAATGAGTGCAACAAAGCGGATGTGACGATTACTACTCGTTGCGACATTCTAGGTGTCGAAAAAACTGAAAGTGGGTACTCACTTACAACCTCGAATGGCGAGTATGAATGTGAATCCCTTGTAATTGCTACCGGCGGTTTAAGCATGCCAAAGCTAGGAGCCACGCCATTTGGCTATAAAATAGCGCAGCAATTTGGTCTTAACGTTTTACCTACTCGCGCAGCACTTGTTCCCTTTACCTTGCACGATAAAGATAAAGACACACTGGCAGAGCTTAGCGGTATCGCAGTTGATGTATATGCCAGCTGCAACAATACTACGTTTAAAGAAGCGATGTTGTTTACCCACCGAGGGTTGAGCGGCCCTGCCATGCTCCAAATTTCCAGCTATTGGGAAGCGGGTGACAGCTTAAGTATCAACATGCTACCTAATGATGATGCTACTGCGGTTCTACAGACTGCACGCACAGAGACGCCAGACGCATTGCTTGCCACCTGTTTAAATAAAGTATTTCCAAAGCGTATGGTACAGAGCCTTATTGAGTATCATAGTTGGCGCAACGTGCCGGTGAAACAGCTGACTCACGGCGAGTGCGACGCCATTGCTGACACCCTAGAGAATTGGCAAATAAAGCCAAACGGCACAGAAGGATATCGCACCGCCGAGGTTACTATAGGCGGTGTAGATACCAATGACCTATCATCAAAAACCATGATGGCGAAAAATGTCGAAGGCCTGTACTTCATTGGCGAAGTGGTTGACGTTACCGGTTGGCTCGGTGGCTTTAATTTCCAGTGGGCATGGAGCAGTGGTTGGGCGGCAGGGCAGGTGGTTTAGAACCTCACCACCCTCAAATTGTCGTACACTTTGCGGAAATCTAAGAATTAAACGGTTACCTAAAACCGGTAACCTAGCGAAATAGCATAGACAAAGGGGTCTATTTCAATAGCGCTCACAGAGCCCCGGGTATCACCTAGGTTGAAGCTTGCTTCTGTGTCTATATCTATCCAACGAACGGCGGCATTCAAAAACCATCTTTCGCTTAACTGATAGTCTATTCCCACTTGTGCGGCTAAGCCAAACGAGTTATCTAGAGATAAGTCACTAAGCCCTGCCTCTTCATTAGCTCCCGTAAATTGCTCGTCATAAATAAACGTATAGTTTAGGCCCGCACCCACATAGGGCTGAAAAGCACTTGATGGATCGTTAAAGTAATAGTTAACCGTCACTGTGGGCGGAAGGTGGGTTACTTCGCCTAGCTGGTTACCTGTTCCTAATGGGTTATCGATAGCGAAATTAACGTCATGTGTGAACGGTGTTGCGGTTAATACTTCTACGTTAACTCTATCCGTGATGAAATAGGCCGCGGTGAGGCCCAATTGCGTGTTGTTATCAATGGTCAGGCCAAAGCCCAAGTCGTCCCCCACGTTAATGTTTGAAGACGATTCATCAGGTGCAACCGTGGCAAAGCCACCTCGGACGAGAATGTCGCCTTTTTCAAATGCAACTGCACTGGATGCTGAAGCAATAAAGGGAAGGGCGGTTAGTGCTAAAGCTAAGTTTTTCATCGTAGTCTCTCAGTCTGATAATTGAACACAGATAAGACTAAACAGACTTACTTAAAAAGAACTTTCTAGAAGATTAACGTTAGATTAAAAGCCTTCGTCATATAAAAAGCTAAAAACGGCGCAGAATTGCGCTGTAATCAAAACGACATACCAATTGCCAAACCAGCAACCACTGCACTTTTATTATTTCGATGATAGTCGTAATGAAGCTGCGGCGATATGGTAACCCCCAATACTTCAAACTCATACAAAAAGCCTAACCGGGCCACCTCCATTTTATGGCTGCCGTGAAACTCAACGCCGGGGCCTATTTGTGCAATAAAATTATTGGTAATGTGCAGGTCAGCAACAAGCAGGTAGGTGTAAGCGTCTAAGTCTTCAAACGCGTATTCAGCCACAAAGCCTACGCCTAAAAAATCGCTCACACGGTATTCGTAATCGATACCTAGTGTAAAAGCGTTTCCGCACTCTTTTGTGTAAGTGGTACCTACCAATGCAGATAAATGATGGGGTGACGTTTCCCAATGATGAGCATTTCCCTTTGCAACAACAACGGGGGCAAATACCAAGGCAGCAACCAAGCCTAACGCTATTTGAACTCGCATAGTGATGCTCACATAAATTTAACGGTGACTACCTAGAAAGTTTCTTTCTAGCACTAATGAGAGCGTAGGCATCAAACGGCTATTTCACCAATGAACTTTAGTTGAAGTAATCAATTGGCCCAACTTAGTCGGCGTTAGGCGCATAGTTAAGCTTACATCTACCCATAACATCAAAATCTCGCTAAGGTGTCTGAATACAAGCCACCGAAGGAAAGAATAAGATAATGATTGATGAGAAACAGAAGGTACGTTTTTTAGATGCTTGTACCGAACAGCTTATCGCGCTTTATACAGCCAGCAAAAACGGTAAAAAGGTCGATGCTGAGAAATATCGGGTACAAGGATTTATGCACGCTGGCGAGCTTCTAGGGATAATTACCAATGAACAGGGCAAGGCGCTGATTGCCGACTTACACGTACAGGTTTTTGGTGAAACTATTGATGAGCGAGCGACAAGAAAACGTAAACTTAATGCGCTAAAAGAATCTGATCCCGATGCATATATTGAGATTCCCGCCATTGAAAGACGTTAATTTAAGTTAAGCAAAGTTACCTAAACCGACTTTGCGAGATTCTCGTTTCTAAGACTATACTTTGCCCCACACTATGAAAAGAAAGCTGTAAAAAGAGGTTGCAGCTAGTTCGAAGCAGGGATGAAAACAAAGTTTAATAAGAGGCAACCCGTGCTCAAGCAGTTAGTTTACAGAAGTCAGTCGACGGTAAAAATTGATGAAAATGAACTTCTTAAAATAACAAACGATTCACTGCCATTTAATGCGAAAAACCACATTACAGGTATTCTTTTGTTTGATGGGGAATACTTCTTTCAAGTGCTTGAAGGAAATTGTGAGAAGGTAAACGCGCTTTTCGAACATATAAAAACAGACAGTCGTCACAGCAACATTATGAAAGTGACCGAAATGGTCATTCACAAACGCGATTTTGGAGATTGGCATTTAAGAACGCTTTCTGTCGCGGAAGGAAGCCGCTGCTATTGGTTACCTTCGGACATTAATATTAGCCGGGAAAGCCGGATATTTGCGCTTCTCAACAGCTTTGCTTCTGGGAAATGGCGAACTTGTTTAAGTGATAACGCGCGCAAAGACGTAAGAGCTAACGTTACGACGTCAGAGAAATCAGTTAAACCCTTCGAAAACTCTGACATCCAGTTTGCCTTTCAGCCTATTGTGGATACCTTCAGAGCTCGTGTTTCTTCAATTGAAGCCCTAATCAGAAGTAACGATGGGAGATATCCTGAGACTATTTTGGAGGAACTGGTTGGGCTGGAAAAGTACGATTTTGATCTAAAAAGCAAAGCTATAGCAATTAAGCAAGGCGCTGCGTTGCTATCTTCAGACCAGTCTTTATCCATCAATTTATGCCCCGGAGCGATTACCTCCACCGTCAACGTCGCAGACTACCTTCACGAATTGGTTAAACTAAATAAATTGAAACCACAGCAGCTTGTTATCGAAGTTACCGAAACAGAAATAATCAGCGAAAGTGACACATTTTACCAAGCAATAGAGCAGATCCGTTCACGAGGCATGAGAGTCGCTATAGATGACTTCGGCGCAGGGTACGCAGGGTTATCATTACTCGCAGACTTCACACCAGACAAAATTAAATTAGATAGAAAAATAACGACAGGCATTCACGAAAGCGGGCATCGACAAGCAATAACCGAGGCTGTACTCGAGTTTGCCAACTCTATGGGAATTCCCTTGGTGGTAGAAGGCGTCGAAACGATTGATGAGTGGCTGTGGTTGCAACATGCGGGTGTACAAAGATTTCAGGGGTTCTTGTTCGCAAAGCCCAAATTAAATGGTGTTAGTGGTATTGATTTTTCCTTCGACGGCGCTAGCAGCTAACTCCGCATAGGAAAAATATATATTTCTTGTCATTCCGCAGGATATTTTTCAGCGTTCTCACATTTTTAAACTAAGCTTAATGGGTGTGAGTTTTTATACCAGAATATAAATACTCATAACTCATCTTTGTGTAATAGCCGTACAGGGATATTTTTGCTACACGGATTTAGCTGCGGTACCAGTAGGAAGCAAATCTATGGCATGTGGAGTGTCGCTTAATTTTGTTCGCTTGTTGTTTGGGTTGATTTTGCTGACGTTCGGCACGTTTGCCAATGCAGCGTGCGTCATTAATGCTGAAAATGGTACTTCTGATACTGATACCGATAGTGCTCTGTCTATCGTACTTAAAGAAGGTGCACAGCGTCTTTCGTTAAGCTGCGATGTCAACGCGACTCACGTTCTCTATTTCCCAAGAAACTACCTTTCTTATAATCAGCTGTATGACAGCGAGATGCAAAAAGTCCCCAAGTTAACCGGCGCATTTGAGTCCTATGCAATAGATAATACCCATAAGCGTCTATTTTTGGATATTAACTCTCAGGTAGAGCGACCTGTCAGGCTAAATATCGCTACGTTAAATGATTTTCAGACGTTGGCGTCAATACATACCTTCACATTAAGCTTGTTCATCGGCTTTTGCTTAGCGTTAACCTTGTACGTAGGAATGCTGGGAACGAGTATGCGCAACTACGGCTTTTACTCCTACAGTTTCTATGTGCTCAGTGCGGCAATTTTCTTTTTGCTTCAAGAAGGGTTACTGAACATTGCGTTTCCCCATGTCGCCTTTTTCTCGAACTTTAAACTGCATCTGTTATTCGCAGGGATCACGGTATTTGCTGCGGTAAAGTTTCTTGATCAACTACTCGATTTCAAAGCACTGCTAAAAGTATGGCAGCGCCAGTTTATCCTGGGAATGGCGTGTTCGGCACTGGCACTTTCATTTGTGCAGATCATTCTGTCCACTTCTGATGCGATGAGAGTAAATAGTACGCTAAGTCTTATCACGCTGATAACAATGACCTGTACGCTATCAAGCTGTGTTTATGCCGCCTACCGCAAAGTACATTGCTCAAACTTAGTATTAATGGGTATTGCTGTCATGGTGTTTTCCATGATGTTTCGATTGGTTTTTTCAGACGTGTCAGCGTTTATGTACCGCTACGGACTTATTGTGGGAATAACTATTGAAGCGTTTATTTTTGCTATTGCCACGTCGAGAAAGGTAAAAAAGCTCGATGACGACAGGCTTAGTGCATTCAAACGTGCGTCTACAGATTCCTTGTGTAAAGTGCTAAACCGCAGTGGATGGGAAGGGATAGCACAAAGCCTGCTTACTAACTTCAACAAGGAAGGAGGATATTTGACCTTGCTATTTATCGACGTTGATAACTTCAAGGAGATTAATGATCATTACGGGCACCATTGCGGCGATAAAGTGCTGCAGGTTATTGCTAAAATTCTGCTGAGCCGATGCCGAGACCAAGATGCAGTAGGGCGCCTTGGCGGCGATGAATTTGTGGTGCTAAGCCACTGTTACAGTGAAGGACAATCTGAGCGCTTGGCTGCGCGCATAGAAGCCAGTCTTCTGGAAAGGGATATTAGAACCGATAACGTTGTTATTTCTGTTACGGCAAGCGTAGGCACATACATCACAAATGAACGCTGCAAAGATCTCACCACTCTGTTAAATAAAGCAGATAAACTGATGTACAGCGTTAAGGAGAAGCATAAGACGGCTCAATTGGCGTCTTCTTAATTAACCTTCCAGCAACGTATCACACACGCAGTGTATTAGGGTCATTTAAGCTGCGCTTTCGCTATATTCTTTACGGCTTTGGTCAAGTCGGCAAGCGCTGCCGATTCAAGGGTTGTCCAGTGCCAAAATAACGGTACACCAAGCTCTTTTTGAGGAAATAACGGAACGAGATCGCCTTCGTTAACCTCTTGTTCAACTTGAAGCGTGGGTAGCAAAGCCCACACCACGCCATCTAGTGCCATTTTGACAAAGCCATGAGACGATGGATACCAATGACAAGTTGTAAAAGAGGGGGCTATGTTTAAACACTCTCGTTGATAATCAGTCAGCAAAGTCACATCGTATTCGTCGTACAGCAAACCCGGTGTACTCATCACGCTCTGGGGGGATGTTTCTTTATGCAGGTATCGCTCAATGAAGCGAGGCGATGCATAAAGTTGATAGCGCATAGTTCCCAGTCTTATAGATTGCCCACCGGTAACGGGTGTACCTGTTTGGCTAATGCAAGCCATTACACGGCCTTGCTGTAATATGTCTCGGGTTTGAGTTTGATCCGCATTAACAATATGAATCGGGTTGGCACGCTTATCACTAAACGCGGCCATTACTTGCGAGAACCAGGTAGCCAGCACATCGTTATTCACGGCAACGCTTATAGGTGCAGCCGACGCTTCTAATCCACTTTGTATATTCAGCGCTTCTTCTAATACGCTTACTTTTTGAATATGCGCCAGCAGCTCTTTTCCCAGTGGCGTAGCGCGAAGCGGCTTAGTGCGAACCATCACTGGGCCGCCGACACTCTGCTCTAGCCGTTTTATTTTTTGCGATACCGCCGACTGGGTGAGGTTTAGGGCCTGTGCACCTTTTTCAAATCCGCCGTAGCGTAACACTTCATGAAAGCATCGAAGCGCGTCGTAATCCAACATTAATGACTACCTGTGAAAAGAAGGTTATAAGTATTAATTTTGCTTATTCAAAACAAATATCATTAATTTAATTTAGTCTTTCAAGGTGTATAAAATCAAGCCAATTATTCAGCATGTAACCTTAAACCGCGTTACAGCTACGGCGTTTGAACTTATTTACACTAAGAGGCATTTATCATGTTGGCGGCAGCAACAAGTGGTTTCGTGATGGGCGGTACCTTAATTATTGCAGTAGGCGCACAAAACAGTTTTTTGATTGAGCAATCGATGAAGCGACAGTGGACAACCTTGTTTGTCCTGCTGTTTATCCTAAGCGATGCTATCTCAATAAGCTTAGGTGCGATGGGCTTTGGCTTGCTATTGCAGGAATACCCAATGCTGGTGTCTATCACCAAGTGGGCTGGTGTTGCGTTCTTACTGTGGATTGCTTTTAACAAAATAAAATCATCTTTGGCCAACGACGCGCTTGTTTTAGAAATGGCGAAAAAGCAACTGTCGTTCAAAAAAGCACTACTCATTGCGTTGGCAGTAACTTGGTTAAACCCCCACTTTTACCTAGACACTTTACTATTGATGGGAAACTTAGCGAGTCAGTGGCAAGAAAATAAATGGTGGTTTGTGGGTGGAGCTATTGGTGCATCGGTGGTTTGGTTCGTAGGTTTGAGTACCTTAACCGCACGTTTTGCACACCATATGCAGCGCCCTAATTTCTGGCGTTGGTTTAACCGTCTTAATGCTGCGGTATTAGGTATGGTAAGTATTCAGTTGGCGAGTTTGTAAGGCAAAAGCGCTAAATAGCAAAATATTACGACGCGTCGAGTACGCTTTATGATTTAAGACGGTACGCTACGCATCTGTGATAGTTGACAATGAGCGCGAAGAGAGGGATAGACTGGTGAGCTGGATTTATTTGATTGTGGCGGGCCTTCTGGAAATTGGTTGGCCTGTTGGACTAAAAATGTCACAAGAGGCGGAAACCCGCGTAATGGGTATTTTACTTGCGGTTGGGTTTATGGCTGCCAGTGGTTTTTGTTTATGGATGGCGCAAAAACAAATTCCAATTGGAACGGCGTACGCTGTGTGGACAGGAATTGGCGCCGCGGGCACATTTTTAGTGGGTGTTATGTTTTATGGCGACCCCTCGTCATTGGCACGATATTTCGGCGTAGCGCTTATTGTTGCAGGAGTCGTTGTCTTAAAGTTGGCCCACTAAAGTTAGGTCCAATTACAAAAAAGCCCGTTAGCTTAGTGCGAACGGGCTTTGTTTTTTAAGCGGGTGGTCAGATTTTAGTGATATCCAAGTTGGTTTCTAAGCTCTGCCATAAAGGTTTCGATACGTTCAGCATTCTTGCCTAAATCACTTTTCCCTACTCGTGATTTGCTGCGGATATCAACCAGTGTGTCATCGCTTTTAGCGGTTAGACGAATAACTACGTCGTCTTTAAAACCAAACCACGCTGTGGTGTCGGTGGCTTCCAAGGTGTTCGGCAATGCGCCGTCGTTAACGCGTTCCCATCCAAGCGCCTCTATGGCTTTTTCTGCAGCGATGTAGACCTCATTTGCGGGTTGCGGCAGCAATTGAGTTTTAATTTCAGGGTAAGCTTCTAGTTGCTGCTTAGTGACTTCACCGCCTTCGTAAGCGATGGAGTTAGGCGCACCTTCGCGTAGCGGAGCAATTGCAACGAACTCCGGCGGATTAGTGACATCGGTAGTAATGTCATGGATCGGAGGAACTGCGCTGGCTTTGCTCATCATGCTCACCGGCATTCCTACAGCAACCAGGGCAAGAATGGCACAGATAAAGGTGCTTCCCCAGCTAACGTTTTTACGGTTAATCAAAACCTGCAAAATAATGAGTATCAACGCTGCGCCGCCCACATACACGCCAAATCGCAGTGAAGTAAATGCGGTGCCTAAACTCACACCGGCATACTGATAAAGGGGGCCGGGTAATACCACCATAAGAAAACCGACAATACTGGTAAGGGCAATGAGTGCTTTCAAGTGAACTCCAAAGTTATTATTTTATTTTTACTAAGCTACTTTAACAGTGAACGTTGCGTTTTGGATTACTTTCTAGCAATAAAATCGGTACTAGGCCAATATTTAACATGTTTGTACACTAGGGCTGTTGGTCTTTAACGTACATCAAAGACCAGCAGGCCCTGGATGAACCCTATTTAAAGCAAGGTAATTAGTTTTGCAAAATCAGCCTGATGCCAGCGAAGCTTACGTGCTTCAAGCCGAACTACTTGTTGATACGTTATCGACACAAAAGCCGCTTTTTCAACGTGGTGTGAGCGAGTATGAGCTCATTGAGATTTTGAAAAAAGCGCCATATCACTTTTTTGATGACGCTTCGTTACGAGAGCCTTTAATGCTCTTTAAAACCCATTTCATTGTGTTTCACGCCCTTTATCAACTTAAACGTCGTTGGATAGAGCAGGGCGAAGGCGTGCTAGACATTCATACTCTAAATATTAAGTTAAACCAAGAAAGTGCCCACAGCGACAAAAATAGTACCCACAGCGACCATAATAGTGCCCACGGCGACAATGATAAAGAAAGCCAGGATAAGGTTGGAGCAATAACCGAAGCTGATACCTTAGCTGAATACTACTTGGACTGGGGCAATTTTGAGAAGGCCGACAGAAAAAGTGTAGATGCACTGCTTAATGCGTTTTGGCATCGCATGGCCTCAGGAAACGCGCACACCGTTGAGCAGGAAGATATTGCCGATGCCCACGCGCTTCTGGGCCTACCCCAAGATGAACATGTTTCTTTGTCGGTACTAAAACGAGTATATAAAAAAGCCCTGCAGTTGGTTCACCCTGATAAGGGAGGAACGCAACAGGAAGCCCAAGACGTCATTCACGCCTACCAGTTATTGCTGGGGTATTATTCGTTAAAATAGAACGTTAAGTGCGCTGTGATTTCGCTTTATTCGTATAACGTATACACGCTCAGGTATTTGACCGACAACTTCAGTAATTTCAACTTCATTGACTTTTATTATCATCTATAAATGCGCACAATATGACCTATAAGAGCGTAGATCCGTATCAATGATCGCTTAACTATGCCACTTCAAAACCAATTATCGCAGTTTCAGGCTTTGAAATGCGCTAGATAATTCGGTGCACCGGAAGCAATAAGCTTTAATTTTAAAATTGGATATGCAGAGCAAAGGCCGTGTTCTGTACAAAAAGTTATTGGGAAATAGAAAATTTATGAGTCGCATTTTTTATGTTACTGCAGCATTAATAACCCTTGTCGGCGTTATTGGGTGTTCGAATGAAGGCGAGCAAGCACAGCAAGGTGCTCAGCAAGGTATGCCTGCACCCTCAGTATCGGTAGTTACACTGAAACAAGAACCTGTAGTACATGAAATGGTGTTACCGGGCCGAGTAAGCCCGTCTCGTCAATCTCAGGTGCGTCCTCAGGTAGATGGTGTTATTACGGAGCGCTTGTTTGAAGAAGGCGCACATGTAGAAAAAGGACAGCAGCTTTATCAAATTGACGAAGCCCGTTATCTAGCACAGTTAAATAGCGCAAAAGCCGATTTGAAAAGTGTTCAAGCGAACCTTAAAACGTTGGAAGCAAAGGCGCGACGCTATGACGACCTTGTTGCGCAAAACGCGGTAAGCAAACAAGAATATGACGACGTAATTGCTCAGAAAGATCAAGCGCAAGCGGCAATTAGCGTAGCTGAGGCAGCTGTTGACGTAGCGAAGGTTAATATGGGTTACACCAAAGTGTACGCCCCAATCAGCGGACGTATTAGCCGCTCTTTTGTTACTGAAGGTACCCTTGTTACTACGAACCAATCTCAGCAACTTGCAACCATTACACAGCTTGACCCAGTTTTCATTGATATGCAGGAGTCAGGTGCGTCAATTATTACGCTTCGTCAGTCAATGAGAAACCAAGGTTCAATGGATGTTGAATTAACGGTAGATGAAGTAACAGGCAAGCGTTACGACCAAACAGGCAGCGTTAAATTTTCTGAGGTAACGGTTGATGAGACCACTGGGTCGGTAACACTTCGTGCTGAAATGCCAAATCCAGATGGTGTATTGCTGCCTGGCTTGTTTGTGAAAGGCCACGTCATTACTGGACGCGAAAATGCGCTGCTTGTTCCTCAACGCGCAACGACACGCCAACCAGACGGTTCGCTTTCAGTTTATGTTGTTAACCAAAACAACGAAGTTGAAGGTCGTACCTTGGAAATAGGCAAAATCTATCGAGACCAATATGTTGCCCTAAGCGGTGTGAGCGAAGGCGAAAAGGTAATTGTAACTGGATATCAGAAGGTGAAGCCTGGCGCGAAAGTTAATCCGTCAGAGTGGCAACCATCATCACGTGGCTCACGATAGCAAACAAGGGATTTAAGTAATATGGCTCGTTTCTTTATAGACAGGCCCGTGTTTGCATGGGTGCTGGCAATTATCACAATGATGGCGGGTGTGTTGGCAATTACCTCACTCCCCATTGAACAATATCCCAAGGTGGCACCGCCCTCGGTGACTATCTCAGCAACGTATCCTGGAGCATCTGCAGAAACCGTAGAGAACTCGGTTACTCAGGTGATAGAACAAAGCCTGACGGGAATTGATAACCTACGTTATTTCTCGGCAAGCAGTTCGAACAGCAGCATGTCTATTACGCTCACTTTTGAGCCAGGTGCTGACCCTGATATTGCGCAAGTACAAACTCAGAATAAGGTACAGGGTGCACTGCCGCTGTTGCCTACTCAGGTACAGCAACAAGGGGTAACCGTAACTAAAGCAAATAGCGCATTTGCATTGGCAGTTGGCTTCTATTCTGAAGACGACTCAATGACGCAATATGACCTGAGCGACCTGTTAGTTTCTCAATTTCGCGACCCGATTTCCCGTGTTAATGGTGTAGGAAATGTACGGGTATTCGGTGCGCAGCGTTCAATGCGTATATGGTTAGATCCAGATAAACTGTACAGCTACAATCTTACACCTACTGACGTTCAAGGCGCCGTTCAGGTACAAAATACAGATGTGTCTGCTGGTCAATTAGGTGGCATGCCTGCAATAGAAAATCAGCAAATTAACGCGACTATTCAAGCGCAAAGTCGCCTTCAAACCGTTGAAGATTTCGAAAACATCGTACTTCGCGTAAATACCGATGGTTCTCAGGTTCGCGTGCGTGACGTTGCGCGTGTTGAACTGGGTGCGCAAAGCTACGACGTTATTGTTCGATACGATCGCAAGCCTGCATCAGGTATGGCGATAAGCCTTGCCTCTGGCGCAAACGCACTAGATACCATTAAGGCAGTAAAAGCCCGAGTTGAAGAACTGCGCTCGAATTTGCCAGATACAGTTAAAGTGGTTTACCCGGTTGATAGTTCTCCTTTTATCGAGCTGTCTATCGAGTCGGTAGTACATACGCTTATTGAAGCGGTAGTACTGGTATTCTTGGTGATGCTACTGTTCCTTCAAAATTGGCGTGCAACGTTGATCCCTACCATTGCGGTACCTGTGGTATTGCTCGGCACCTTTGCTGTGCTACTGGCATTTGGCTTTAGTATTAACGTGCTAACCATGTTTGCTATGGTACTTGCTATCGGTCTGCTCGTAGATGATGCCATCGTGGTGGTGGAAAATGTTGAACGTATTATGGAAGAGGAAGGTCTCTCACCTGCCGAAGCCACTAAAAAGTCGATGACTCAAATCACAGGTGCACTTGTTGGTATTGCGGCCGTGCTTTCAACGGTATTTATTCCAATGGCGTTCTTCAGCGGCTCAGCAGGCGCTATTTATCGTCAGTTCTCGGTTACTATCGTGTCGGCTATGGCATTTTCGGTATTGGTCGCCATTGTCCTTTCACCGTCTTTGTGCGCCACGTTATTGAAAAAGCATCCGGAAAACCATGACAAGAACAAAGGCTTCTTTGGCTGGTTTAACCGCACGTTTAACAAAGGCCGCGATCGCTATCAAAAGACTACAACTCATATGGCGCAACGCTTTAAGCGCTATTTCGTTGTTTATGGTTTGCTGGTAGGTGGTATGGCATTTATTTTCAGCCAGCTTCCTGGTGCGTTTCTTCCAGATGAAGACCAAGGGCGTATGATGGTGTTGGTAAGCACACCGCCTGGTGCAACGGCTGGCCGTACGCTCGAGTCTATCAAGCAAGTGGAAGACTATATTCTTGAACAAGAACAAGACGCGGTTAACGGCATGTTCGCGGTTGTGGGCTTTAGCTTTGCGGGTCAGGCGCAAAACGCGGGTATGGCTTTCTTAAACTTCAACGACTGGAGTGTAAGAGACGAAAATAATTCTGCGTTTGCAGTGATGAACCGAGCTTTCGGAGCATTTAGCCAAATTCAAGATGCCTCAGCCTTTCCTATAGTGCCTCCGCCTATCATGGAACTAGGTAATGCAACAGGTTTTGATATGCAGCTGGTTGACCGTGGTGGAAATGGTCACGAAGCGCTGATGAACGCGCGTAATCAGCTGTTGGGCATGGCGGCACAGAACCCCAAACTGGCGGGCGTTCGCCCTAATGGACTAAGCGATGTTCCTCAATTTAAAATCAATATTGATAGTGAAAAGGCGTCAGCTCTTGGCTTGAACTTAAGTGAAATTAACAGTGCACTACAAATTGCCTGGGGTTCAAGTTATGTTAACGACTTTATTGATAAGGGGCGCATCAAGCGGGTTTATATGCAAGCCGACTTACCCCATCGTATGACACCAGAAGACCTTGATAAGTGGTTCGTGCGCAATAGCGATGGTGAGATGGTTGCCTTCAGTACCTTCTCTACCACGGAGTGGGTATATGGTTCGCCCAAGCTAGAGCGCTTTAACGGTGTTTCATCTGTGAACATTCAAGGTAGCGCTGCGGAGGGCGTATCGTCAGGCGAAGCAATGGCTGAAATGCAAAAGCTCGTAGAGCAATTGCCTCCTGGTTTTGCAATTGAATGGGCTGGATTATCGTTTGAAGAGCAGGAAGCTGGCTCGCAAGCTCCTTTGCTTTATACCCTTTCAATTTTGATTGTTTTCTTGTGTTTGGCAGCGTTATACGAAAGCTGGTCTGTGCCATTTGCTGTAATGTTGGTCGTACCTCTAGGCATACTAGGCTCGGTAACAGCAGCATTTATCTTCAACTTGCCGAACGATGTATACTTACAAGTCGCGTTTTTGACAACGGTTGGCTTGGCGGCGAAAAACGCCATCCTTATTGTTGAATTTGCGAAAGAGCAATATGAAAACGGCGAAGATTTAATGACTGCAGTATCGAATGCGGCTTCTCAGCGTTTCCGTCCAATACTGATGACATCAATGGCGTTTATTCTGGGGGTAACCCCGCTAGCGCTGGCTAGTGGTGCTGGTGCAGCCAGCCAAAATGCGATTGGTATTGCAGTTATGGGCGGCATGTTTGCTGCTACATTCTTGGCAATTTTCTTCGTGCCTATGTTCTACGTGATGGTAGAAAAACTCTTTCACAGGGAAGACAAGTAACAAGCAAGTGCGCTAGAGTGGGGGAAAACATTTCATTTTTGTATAGGGATATAGGTAATGACTACCGTTGTTTTTTCTCACGGCAAAGAAAGCGGTCCATGGGGCAGTAAAATAACAACGCTTTCAAATGTAGCGAGCGATATGGGCTTTGGCGTCGAGAGTATTGATTATCAAGATCTCGACTGCCCAGAAGCACGCCTAGCTCGCCTTAAAGAATTTGTCGCTGAAAAGTGCAATGATGTGGTTTTGGTTGGCTCCAGTATGGGTGGCTATGTTTCACTCGCTGCGGCTAGCCATATCTCCGCCAGGGGCGTATTTCTTATGGCCCCTGCGTTATATTTGCCGAACTACAAGATTCAACGTTTCCCCTACGACGGCTATGTGAGTTTAGTGCATGGCTGGAATGACGATATCGTGCCTATTGAAAACAGCTTAAAGTACGCGCGTCATCAAAAAGCTCAGCTCTTATTGCTTAATGACGGCCACCGCCTTGCAAACAGTAAGTCTGTTATTTCTCCGTTTTTCAGAAATTGGTTGGAAAAATTCCGATACTAAATCTTCGATAGTAGGGCTTGCTGGTTCAATAAGCCTACGACCAATCGCTTATAGCTCACGCTTACGCAAATGCGGGAAAGCACCTGTTTTTATGGCATGATGAGACATTGCTTAAAACAGGGCAGATGGAAATGACATTTAGTTTACCTCAAGCGCCACAATGGTCCTCGCTGATAAAGTCTGGTTGCCGTGTCTTTGTTGGCGGAAATGCCTCAGTGCCGCACGCATTGGTGCAGCATCTTATTGATAACAGCGAAGGGTTTAGCGACATCGAGCTGGTTCATATGCTGGCGTTAGGTGATACCCGATGGGTAAAGGAAGAGTATAAGAACCTTTTTAAAGCCAACACCTTCTTCATTGGCGGTGAAGCCATGCGTAAGGCAGTAGACGAAGGTCGCGCTGATTACACCCCCGTTTTCTTGTCTGAAATATCAAGCTTATTTAGCGACGGTACGCTGGCACTGGATGCTGCGCTGGTTAACGTAAGTCCTCCAGATGAGTTCGGCTACTGCTCGCTAGGCCCGGCTGTAGATATAGCTATGTCAGCAATCAGACAAAGCAAAAAAGTGATCGCTCAAATTAACCCTCAGGTGCCAAGAACCGCCGGGCATTCGTACATCCATATTAGTGAAATAACGGCCTGCATCGAAGCCGAAGAGCCACTTGTTGAAGTATCGCCGCCGCCTATCGATTCGGTGGCAGAGCGAATTGGTCAGTATGTTTCAATGCTGGTGGACGATGGCGCAACGCTGCAATTTGGTATTGGGAAAATACCGAGTGCCACCCTTAAATATCTGTGTAACCACAAAGACCTGGGTATTCACAGCGAAATGCTCACCGACAGTATTATTGAACTGTTGGAGTCTGGCGCTATCACCAACAAGAAGAAGACTTTCCACCCCGGTAAAATTGTTACTAGCTTCGCTATTGGCACCCGCAAGCTTTACGACTTAATTGATAGTAACCCTCACATCGAGTTTTACCCGAGTAGTTATGTAAACAAGCCCACCAATATTGCCAAGAACGACAATATGGTCGCTATAAACAGTGCACTTGAAGTGGATTTAACCGGTCAGGTGGTGGCCGATTCACTGGGCTATGACTTTTACAGTGGCATAGGCGGGCAAGTAGATTTTGTAACTGGTGCGTCTATTAGCAAAGGTGGGAAAGCGATTATAGCGCTGCCTTCTACTGCAAGGAACGAAACCATTTCTCGTATTACACCGCGCATAAGCGAAGGGGCGGGGGTTGTGACTTCGCGAGGCAACGTGCAGTACGTGGTGACCGAATACGGCATAGCGTCGCTTAAAGGTAAGAGTATTCGAGAGCGAGCACTGGAGCTTATTCGTGTGGCACACCCGAAATTCCGTGCAGCGCTCTTAGAAGAAGTAAGACAGCATTATTGGGTGCCCCATTATCAGGAAAAGTACCCGACCGACATTCCAGAACTGGGGGCAATTCAGCTCAAAAAGCTAAATATTCAAGGGGAAACCTTTTATATGCGCCCGCTGAACCCAGCCGATGAACGGCGTTTGCAGGAATTCTTTTATTCCCACACTAAAGAAACGCTGAGGCTGCGTTATAACTACGACCCGAAACAAATGTCTCGTGAAAAGTCGTGTAATTTGGTGTCGGTGGACCAAAGCTCTGATGCGGCGTTGTGTATTGTAAGGCAAGAAGGCTCCCGAATTACCATTCACGCTGTGGGGCGGTTTTACTTCAATCCTGATGACAATACCTGTGAAGCCGCGTTTGTTACCCGTGAAACCCAGCAGGGTAAGGGTATGGCAAGCCGGTTGTTAAACGAGTTAATCAACGTGGCAAAAAAGAGGGGGATTGCGAAGATGATGGCCTACGTACGCGGCGATAATAGCCCGATGATTGCCATTTTCGAGCAAGCGCAATTTAAGCGGAAGTTTACTGGTGACCCCAGTGACATAGAGTTAGTACTAGATTTGGCATCACTCGCATGACAATTAAAATTTTTCGCGGCAAACACGGCACTAAACACGACCTGGGGAAAGATCACCCCGAGTCACCGGATCGCTTGTTCGCCATTGACGACCAATTACTGTCTTCTGGACTCGATATGGTATGTGAGCATGCCGATGCCACGCCTATTGCCGAAGCCTATCTCAAACTAGCCCATGACCCTTACTATGTGAAAAGTGTGTTTGAGCATGCGGCTCAGTCCATATTTAGCGACCATGAAAAAACGCTCTATTCGGAAAACAAGGATAACGTGGCCTGGTTAGACGAAGATACTGGCTTAATGCGACACAGTTTAAATGCAGCGCTGGAATCGGCAGGTGCGGGATGTAACGCCGTGGACTGGGTCATGGAAGGTAACGACAGGCAGGCATTCTGTGCGACCAGGCCACCGGGGCACCACGCTACCTACGATAGCGCCATGGGCTTTTGCATTTTTAATAACATTGTTATTGCCGCGCGCTATGCGCTTCAAAACTATGAATTAAAACGTGTTGCCATTATCGATTTTGACGTACACCACGGTAACGGTACTGAGCAAATTGTTGCTGGCGATCAGCGCATTATGCTGTGCAGCAGCTTTCAGCATCCCTTTTATCCTCACAGCGGGTCGCCGGTATCTGCAAGTAATATTCTTTCGGTACCGCTTGAAGCGGGAACTACGGGTAAGGTATTTCGAGAAAAAGTACAACATTGGTTTGATGCATTACGCAATTTTCAACCGGAGCTGATTCTTATTTCTGCTGGTTTTGATGCCCATGCCGAAGACCCTATGGCCCATTTGCGTTTGGTGGAAGACGATTATTTTTGGATAAGCCAACAGCTTCGCGCTGTGGCAGATGAATGCTGTCAGGGTAGAATAGTGAGTATGCTAGAAGGCGGCTACGATTTAAGTGCATTAGGTCGTAGCGTAGTGGCGCACCTTAAGGGAATGAGCCGCCCTATTGAATAATCTCAACAGGGCAGCATTGCACGTAAGTTACAGCGCCGGTAACCACATCAGAAAATCAAAGTCATAAAATTGTTTCAGTATCGGCGTTTCAGCTTTGTTTTGCTTAGGCTATCCATTTCGTAAGCATATATAGACCAGCACCTAGCATGGCAAGGTTTTCGGTAAGCGATATAAACCCAAGAGGTAGATCTGAGTTACCGCCAACACATGCGCATTTAAGTTCACGGTTATCAATATATACCGCTTTAATAACCGATACTGCTCCTATTGCACCGATAAATATAGAGACGGGCGATACCAATATTGCTGGTAGGCCAGCCAACATACCAAGTCCTGCAAAGGCTTCTGCGAAAGGATAAACATAGGCGTATCTAACGTGCTTCATTGCCAGCAAATCATAAGTAATGAACTGATTTGAGAACGCTACAATGTCCTGAAGTTTTTGTAGTGCGAGGATCACCATGGTGACACCGATAAAATTCATTACAAAAGGTTCGATACCAGCTGGTAAACCCCCTTTGAGCATAAGTGCCAATACCATGAGTGCGGCCAACGAAAAAATTACGATGATTGGTGTGTAGCGCGACCCAAACTCACTTTCTTGCTTTAAATTGAAGTAATCTCTTAAGTCGTCATAGCCACCAATACGTTTATCATCGATAAACGTTTGCGGGGTGGTTTTTACATTGTGTTTTTCTTTAAAGGCGTCGGTTTCACTTCTGCTGGACAAGTGATGGTCTTCAACGTCGTAGCCCTTTCTTTCGAGTAAATCTTTTGATTTAAGACCGAAGGGGCAAATGTGTTCCGATGTAACCATGCGATAAAGTACGGCGCGTTTTGACATTGTGGACTCCTTGTAAACCTTTCAGGAAACAAACGTAGATGAGCAAAAAATGCACGTTTTTTGCCCACATTTAAGTGATATTACGTATTACAGAGAAAGATTACAGAATTCGTGCCAGTGGTTTAGCAGAAGCAGCCTAGTGCGTCAGTATTGATCACCGCACCACGGTAAGGCAGGTGTGAGGTATAACCCACCACCTGGTCGACAAGGTTGTTGCCAGTAAAGCAGCCATAGCCCGTAGCGTAAGGGCCTAAATAGCGAAGTTGCGCTTGCTCATCTAACACAATTAATGCTGGGACGGCGTCGAGCATAGCTTCTAGCTTCGGTACGTCTTCCACATTAAGTCTGACTTGATGAAAGTCGTCACCTAGTTTCGCAAGCAGTTGAGTTTGGTGAGGAGTAGTAAGCGTTTCACAATAGCAGCGGGAACGCGTACCCACATGAATAATAGAACCTGCGCCGATGCCCTGTTCCTTTAACAGCGCTACAAGCGAGGCATCGAAGTCTGGTGCTGTGGTGCGATGCAGCAATTCGCCATTAGGGTCGAAAGCAGAGAGCTGACGTTGTCCGTATACTAACAGGGCGGTGAGTAAACTTACCGCCCAAAGCATAAGTAGTAGCCAGTTTGTCTTTTTTTGCATTAGGCAAAGGCCTACATTCGTGCGCGATAGAGACAGTTAAAGCTCAAAGCGTTCAATGGCGCTGCGCATGCGCTGCGATATTTGTGATAACACTTCAACCTCACCCGCAAGCGATTGAGCAGTAGCTAGCTCTTCTGAAGTAAACTCGCTCAAACGCGCCGTACTTTGCGCAATTGAAGATGATGCTGTTTCCTGCTCAACTGCTGATGTTGCAATTTCGGTCATGCTTTCACTCGCTTCACGAATTTGCGTCATGATCTCTGTCATGGCTGAGGTTGCGTTATTACTGGAGATAACGGCTTCGTCGACCAACTGAATACAGGTTTGCATTTGCTCAACTGAGCTGGCGGTTTGAGCAACAAGTTGTTCGGTGATGCTTGTGATTTGATCAGCACTTTCTTTTGAACGAATAGCCAGCGTGCGTACTTCGTCTGCGACCACAGCGAAACCACGACCGTGTTCACCAGCCCGGGCGGACTCAATAGCAGCGTTCAGGGCAAGTAAGTTAGTCTGTTCCGCTACTGCTGTAATCGAGCGCATGGCATCGGAAATATGTGAGCACTGCTCATTTAGAGCAGAATTTGTTTTGGCCGCTGTATTTAGCGTATTGCGCAGTGAGTCAATAGTGCGGCTTGTATTAGAAATTGAGTCGCGTGTTGTCTGGGATGCACTTTGTGCTGCTGTGGCTTTATCGCTGGCAAGGGTTGTTTGCTCTGTCGACAACTGCATAGTTTGCGCAATTTCTTCTGACGATGCCGATACCATAGCAATTTCTTGATCGGTGTTTTTGCTAATTTCAAACATATTATGTGCCGCTAATTCCATCTTACCGCAACCGCGAACGACTTCGTCAGTTAGGTTAGAGGCAAGCTCTATTAACGATTTCACTTGGTCAATAAGCTCGGCAAACGGCTTAACGATTTTGTTTTCGCGGTTAAGCTTCACGGCCAAATCTAGTTTGCCATCGGCTTTTTGCATGGTGTCGATCGCTAAGCGCAACTCAGCTGCGCCAGCACCTTCTTGGTGACTTTGCTTAGCCATATACATCAATACGCCTCCTTCTGAGAGCGCGAAGACCGCATGCATTAACAATATGGGGAAAGTAACGTGACCCTCTTCAAAAATGAATAAGGGGGCGCCGCCCGCTTGTAAAAAGAAAAACGAGATGTGGTGAACGGCAACAACTGCTGTACCTGTAGCAACCACTTTCCAGTCTCTGAAATATGAAAGGAAAGCAAGGAGTACAAATATTTCAAAGTGTATTTCTATTAAGCCGAACGACTGGTGAATGTGAAGGGCAGTAAGCAGTTGTGCGCCAATTGCCATCGCGTGACGACTAATTGCCGAGTAGGGATTTTGAATGCTAAGTACTAACGGTACAATTGCAATGGGAATACCAAAGACAAATGCGGGAAGAAGTTCGCCTGTATACAGCCCAATAGCAACCGCTAAAAGCAATTGGATAGCAATAACGACACGAAAAATCTTGTGACCTTCTAGGAGCCAAGGGTACTGCATGCCAATCTCCGACAAGTATTTTGGGTTAAGTGTAGGTTAAAAATTTGGGCTGTGCTAATTTCGCGAAAGTCTACGTAAGTTATTGTATTTACGCCATGCAACTTTTAGCTTAATGAGCTTATATTAAAAAAGTTTAATATAATGTTAGTCCAAGGAATAAAATATGCCATCTGTCTCATTTCTTTCTACCGATAACCTCGAAGATTTCTTTGTGTACGATGAACTTTTGATTCCTTACTTCAACGACTGCGATTGGTCAGTTGAAACTATATCGTGGCATAAGAAGGCGGAAAATTGGGATAGATTTGACTATGTGATTGTTCGCAGTACGTGGGATTATCAGCAGCACGCCGAGGCTTTTCTGGCTTGTTTGGAAGAGATTGAAGCGTCAACAGCCACTTTGCTTAACCCGTTGTCTCTTATTCGTTGGAATATTGAAAAACACTACCTTAAGGACTTGCAAGACAAAGGTGTTCCCATCGTAAAAACACAATGGGAGAGTGCGTATGATAACAGTGTTATAAATGACGCTTTTTCTAGTTTTAAGTGCGATACCCTAGTGGTTAAACCCACACTTAGTGCAAATGCAGATGACACATTTAAGCTCTCACAAGCTGATTGGCACGAACAGCAGCAGGTTCTCTCTGATACATTCAACCAGCGCGATTTCATGGTTCAGCCATTTTTAAAGAGTGTGGTTGACGAGGGGGAGTACTCCCTGTTTTATTTTGATGGGAAATACAGTCATGCGATAAAGAAGGTGCCGCAACAAGGCGATTTTCGTGTACAAGAGGAGCACGGGGGAAGCTTGCATCTGATTTCAGCAGATCACGAACAATTAGAAATTGCCCAAAAAGCATTGTCAGCGATGCCTTGCAACGCGCTCTATGCGCGGGTTGATTTAGTTAGGCAAGATAACCAGTGGGCAATAATGGAACTAGAACTTATTGAGCCTTCACTGTATTTCAACCTAGACGAGCAATCTCCACTTCGCTTTGTTGAAGCTTTAGTAAGCGTTCATCAGGCTGGCATTGAGCACTAAAAAAAAGGCTGGAAAAATAAGTCTTTGCCAGCCCTTTTTAGCTTAAGCGTTGCTAACTCTTTATCGCTGAAAACGATGCTTAGTGTTTGACGCTATAAATTCTCGATGCAACTTTGAAAAAGCCCCCACGATAGAAGTAATATTTAGCAAACTAGTGCTTATAGCTCGTACCTTTCGAAATGCTCCTTTCTACGCGAGACACCTGCCTTTGGGTCTTCTCGCTACGGGCAGATCTCATCTCACTGCGTTTGTTTACTTCAGCACTTCGTGCTTGAACACGGTTTTCAGTTCGGAAACTACCTCGCTCAATGCGTTCAGGTTTACTGCTTTCGCGAGCAAACTGTCGGTCTTGCGGACTGGTTTTTTCAAGGCGCTCCCTAGAATCAATTTGCTTGCTTGAACGCAGTGGTGTCTCTCCCCGGTTAGCGAACCGTTTTGATTCTGCGGGTGATGTTAATCGAGCAGGCTTATCTCGCTTTAATTGCTGTAAAGTGTTGTCTCTTGTTAGCCTTTCATTTTTGGCTACCGCTTGATTGCGTTTTAACGCGTGTTCAATCGATTGCTTACGTTTAACAGTATCTTGTCTGTTAGGTAGACGATTTTCTCTGAGCGGTGTTACTTGCTTAGGCTCAATCGTACGTTTCACGGGATTCGCTTCCCCTCTTCGCACCATTGTTTTTACAGCGCGTTCACCGTCGTGACGGGCCGGTGAGTTCGTCGGTGTAAGCCGCCTATCTGACAAGTGCTTTGCCCGCGTTACACTGCCATGTTCGTAGCGCGTAGGCGCACTATGGACCACGCGGTTCGAGTAACGTGCACGACGACGTACAGTGTTGTGCTCCCAGCGGTAGTAGTCTCGACTTATTACTCTTTTTCTAGGACTACCGTGATAATACCGGCGAACAGGTTCGCGGTGAATCACTACATGACGATTATGCCAGTGCACGCTACCAAAGAAAAAGAACGTAGAAAGATGAATACTAGGAGACCAATAAACATTGCTATGTTGATGGTAGCTAACGTGATGACGCCAGTGCACTGGGGTAGTAGCATGCCACCAATGGCCGTATACAACCAATGGGTCGTAGTAGGGTACGTAGACCACTTCCCGCTGACGCGGCTCAATGTAAATTATTTCACGAGTAGATTCGCGTTCTCTTTCAACTTCAATATAGTCATTGGTCACCAAGTTACCGGTGTTTAGCGCGTGCTGGCGAAGCACTTGAACTCGGTCTAGCACGCGACTTTGGTCAATCAAGACACTATCACCAAGCTGCTGTAACCATTCAAGATCATTTGCCATTGTATTCAGTAGATCTGTAAATGGAGCGAGCGCTTTTACGCTCGGGTCCCAGCCAACACTCTCTAAAACATTTTCCACTTGTTCAGGGGTTAAATGCTGATTGCTTTGACGCCAGCGATCCGCGGCTACCACATCTAATGGATAGGTAGCAGCAATCAGTATGTGGGTGAGAAGGGTGTCAGGGTAAAGTGCAATAGGCGCAAGTACACTGTCTAGTTCAGCGTCAGAATATTGCTGAGTTGACGCTGTAACCGGTGCAAGACTAGCGTTAGATTGAGCTAACGCTGGCAACGCCGACGCACTTGAAAGTGCAATAATCACAGATAAGGTTATGTTTTTCATACATTCTCCTTACATTGCTATGCTGGTGACCAGCTGCTTTTCGCGCGCAATGTGGTAAGTCTATATATGTTATAAACTGCGTATGATTAACCTAAGCTGAATAGAAAACGCCCACAACAGTGGTGGGCGCTTTAAAAATGGGTGAACGGTTCGTAACTATTTGAAAACGTGTGGATCGAACGCGTGACCAAGTTTTTCCGTTTTCGTTTTAAGGTAGTGTTTGTTGTCTTTCGTAATGCCGTGGTCAATTGGCTTTCTCGCAACCACATCGATGCCAAGTGCTTTAAGTGCCGCCAGCTTTTTCGGATTGTTTGTCATAAGCTCAACGTGCTTAACATTAAGGGTATCTAGCATCAGTTTGCAGATATCGTAACTTCTAAGGTCTGCATCAAAGCCAAGGTGTTCATTAGCTTCTACTGTATCCATGCCGCTATCTTGAAGGTTATAGGCGCGAATTTTATTCAAAAGACCGATACCGCGTCCTTCCTGACGCAAATAAAGCAGCACACCGTGACCGTTATCCACGATGTTTTGCATGGCTTTTTCTAGCTGAAAGCCACAGTCACAACGGGTGCTAAATAACGAATCGCCCGTTAAGCACTCTGAATGTATACGAATTGGAACAACGTCGTCTTCTTTCCACTCTCCATAAGAGAGAGCAACGTGCTCTTGGCCGCTGGCTTCGACAAAGCCGTGGATCTTAAAATCGCCCATTCGAGTGGGTAATTTAGCGGAACTGACATATTCGTATTTAGGCTGTTTGCTACTCATGTTACTTCTACACTTTGGACAGTAGGCAATAAGTGGGGGTGACTTCTTTTTTTGCAAGTCTACCACTTTATTATACGCGAGTTGACGGTTGTGCTATCACTTTTTTCGTAAGACGTGCATTAAGTGCAGTTATTAAAGCGGTGTAAACTCATGTAGAGGGGCAGGCTTGGCAACACCGAACCCTTGGGCAAAATCAACGCCCATTTTGCCTAATTGCGCCATAGTGCCTTCATTTTCAACAAATTCGCCCACGGTCTGCATACCCATGGCTTTCGCTACATCATTAATTGAGGCGACCATAGCCGTATCTACACTGTCGTTCAGCATATCTTTAATAAACATACCGTCAATCTTTACCTGGCTCACGGGCAAGCTTTTAAGGTAACTGTAAGAAGAGAAGCCACTGCCGAAGTCATCTAACGCAAATGAACACCCAAGGCGATTAAAGGTGCGCATAAAGGCAAGGGTATCCTCCATCTTTATAATCGCTACCGACTCGATAACTTCAAAACAGATTTTGTTATACGGAATATTAAAAGTTTCGAACGCATTCAGAATGAACAAGGTGAAATCTCTATCTGCCAGAGAGTGGCAGTTAAGATTAATGCTGCATCGCTTCAACTCTGCGAGGTGATCAGGGTGTTCAGACAGCCATTTAAACGTGTTAGTAACCACCCATTTGTCGACATTGACATTCATTTCAAATCGTTCTGCGGTGGGCAAGAAATTAGCGGGCTCTACGAGCTTGCCGTCTTTTTCCCGAAGTCGCAGTAATACTTCGTAATAGTGCCCATCGCTGGCCTTGCTCAAGGGTCTAAGTGATTGGTAGAAAAGTTCAAAACGGCCTTCTTCAAGTGCGTTGTTAATAGAGGAAACCCAGTCCAGTTCACGCTGATAACGCTGCATGCTCTCGTCATCTTTATTGTATCTATGAACCTGGTTTCTGCCTTGCTCTTTGGCAAAGTAACAGGCAGCATCGGCCATACTTAGATATTGGCCTGAGCTTGTATCGCTATCATCACATACGACCATACCGATACTTACGCCCAAATTAAAAATGCGGTTGTCCCACATAAACCGATACGCTTGTACTGCATTTAGTATTTTTACAGCGTTGAGGTATACCGCGTCTGCATCTAAATTCGAATAAATAACACCAAATTCATCTCCCCCGAGTCTAGCTAACTGGGCGCTGGGAAGTAACGCGTTTTCAATCAGACGTGCCACGTCTTTTATTAAAACATCCCCGGCTTTATGACCGCAGGTGTCATTGACGACTTTAAATCGGTCTAAATCTAAAAACAGCAAACACACAGGTAGTTCGCTGTGGTTATGCACTTTTTCCTTAAAGACAGATTCAAACTGCCGTCTGTTATAAACACCTGTGAGTGAATCGTGAGTGGCTAAATACTGAAGGCTTAAATCTGATTGCTTTTTCTCCGTGATATCGATGATGGAGCCATAAAGGTAGCTACCCTCATCGTTTTCTCGAATTTGACAAGAAAGCGAAAACCAAAACTCTGTGTCGTCTCGTCGCTTTCCTCTAATTTCTTTTCTGGTGACATGACCTTGCTGAGATATCTCGCCTAGTAACACATGCCTGTCTTGGGGAGACGCATAAAACACTTTCGTATTTGCGCCCTCAGTTAGCATCTCCTCTTCATCTTCGTACCCAAATACCTTACACATGGCAGGGTTTACCGAAATAAGCTTACCGTCCCATGTCGAGGTGTAGTGGCCTTCCGTTGAATTTCGAAACAAGTCATAAAAGTGATTTAAGCTAGAAATAGTTTCAGCCTGAGTGAAAAGCTTATGCTGATTGAGCACGTGCTCCTTTGTAATCACTGCAAATCCGAAGCATAAGAACCCCAAGGTTAAGAAAAACAGCATCCCCATAGCCACTTCAACAGTGTAAATGAGGTCGCCAAAGAGGTTTTGCGTGACTAATGCGTAAAATGCGAAGAAGGATAGCCAAGCCAAGGTGTAAGTTGTGCTGACTACTCCACTGCCTTTGTCTTTAAAGACAAGAGCTAAGGTAACGTGATACAGGCCCATTGTCGCTGTAAGGACTAGCAGCGTAATAGTGACCATATAGGCGTTAACGGTAAAGCAGTAAATGGTGGCGGCAATAGGTACCGCATAATTAAGAAGCCTTAAAACCAACGGTACGCGAGCAAATAAGTGATGCGTCACTTTAGCGATGCATAGCAACAATACGCCAAAACTAACGGCGTAAAACTGTTCGCTGGCGTTGGTGAGGCTTGGCCAAAGTGCAAGGCCACCCTCTGTGATAAACAGCAGCGCAATTAGTACCAGTGACGACATGGTTAGCCAAAAACGGGTGGGTATGCGCTGATAGAAATAGGAAAACAGAAAATAGAAGGCTATTAGCATCATTACGCCCGATACTGCACCAAATAATGTCAGCATATTTGTATCGTGTTGAACTAGAAGATCACGCTCCCAAAGGGAAATAGGAAAGTACTTAAGCCCCTCGTCTTTAACAGCAACGAGCAACCTGGCGTCTTGGTACGGCTGTAGCGTAAAGGAAAGCCTGATATTGGGAAGCGGTTGCCTTAACGAATAGTCTCCCTTTCCTGCTTGATAGCGGTACGATTTAATAATTCGCTGGCTGCCGTCTAAGAGGTAGATTTGTAGATCGTCGACGTTCAAACGGTCGATGTTCAGTACTAATGGAACGGGGCTATAACCTGTATGGACAAGCTCTGTGGAATACCACACTCGCTCGTTGGAGGAGGGCGCTACTGAGGAAGACTTGCCCGAACTCCCGCTAATAATATCAAAATACGTTGCGCTGTTTGGCGCCAGTGATATCCGAGCATGATTATTGATGATTTCCTTTTCAAAAGACTCATCGATGCTTAAGCGCGGGGTGGCGAGAACGCTTGTGCTCAACACTAGCCAACTAATGAGCAAAGCTAAAACGTACTTTGTTAGCCGGGTGATTGGCACTAGCATGATCCTTGAAGCGCTAATTATGTGTTTTCAATAGAATAATACTAGTCTGCGCCAAAAGCCAAACAGAAAGAAAAAGCGCGAGAAAACCTAAGCACTTTGCAGATAGCGATAAATCGCGTCGGGCGATTGCTGAGTGCCGATTGGCTCTAGCCAAATCGCTTCGCACAGCCACTCTACACAAAGCATGCATTGAAAATGTGTATCGTTGGATTGGGTGGTAACAAGCGCCTGAAAGCGATCAGCACCCCAATCGGTATCAGATAGTGAAAAATGAAACAATTCACAAAACTGCTCTACCCACTGCTGAGTTTTAAGAGGTGTTGATGGTAAGGCAAGGCGAATTTCTACGCTTTGTTCGTTAACCACGGCCTGCTGTTGAATATCACTTTTTGTAAAAGGTTGCATAGAACTCATCAATTTACTGGTTTTGTAAACCCGCTCGCTTTAAAAAGCGTATATAGTACAACACAAAAACAATAGCGTTAATTCAAGCGTATTAAGGACGGGGTATGCTAACACTTCACCATTTAAACAACTCTCGCTCACAGCGAATTCTGTGGCTCTTAGAAGAGCTAGGCGTAGAGTACAAAATAGAATTTTACCAACGTGATAGTAAAACTAACCTAGCACCAGATTCGCTGCGCGCTGTTCATCCGTTGGGACGCTCTCCGGTGCTTACTACGCCGCACGGTGCCATTGCCGAGTCTGGTGCTATTGTGGAATACCTTGTTCGACACCACGCTACAGACGCATTTTCTGTACCTCAAGACCCAGAGACACTTCAACAGTATTGGTTCTGGTTGCATTTCGCTGAAGGCTCGTTGATGCCGCCATTGGTGGCAAACTTGGTGCTGGAAAAAGCGCGCCAAAAAGGTTCGAAGCCCTTCTTTATCAAGCCAGTTACTAACAAGCTGATAGACGGTATTTTAAATGCTTATTATGGCCCTAATTTAGCGCAGAGTTTACGCTATGTGGAATCCTACTTAGCGAAAAACACCTGGTTTGCGGGTGACGCGCCTAGTGGTGCTGATGTTCAAATGATATTTCCGTTAGAGTCGCTGGTGGCGAGCGGGCGAGCGAAAGATTTTACAGCCATTCAAGGTTACGTTAAGCGTATTCATGCCAGAGATGCCTACAAGGCTGCACTTGAGAAAGGCGGGGAATACGCTTACGCCTAGCGTAAATATCTTAAAGCGTGGACGTTTACTTAATGTCATATTCTTCGACCAGCAGGGTATAAACCTCAGTTGGTCTACAGCGACTAATGATCGCGATTTATATAGTCGTCAATAAGCTGGATAAAGGCCTCGCCATAGCGTTCGAGTTTGGTTTGGCCTACGCCGCTTACATCAAGCAAGGTGTTGCGCGTAGTGGGGAGTTTACACGCCATATCCACTAAGGTGGCGTCGCTAAATACCACATACGGCGGCACTTCATTTTCTTCGGCCAACACTTTGCGTAAGTGCTTAAGACGGGTGAACAACGTTCGGTCGTAGTTAGCAGGCGCTTGTTTTGCTTTTTTCTTGTCGGGCTTAAATTCAAGTCGCGGAACGGCAAGCTGAACCGCTACTTCACCTTTTAGCACAGGCCGAGCGGCCTCGGTTAAGCGCAACGCGGCATGCGCGGTAATATCAACGCGTATAAGGCCTTTATGAACAAGCTGGTTGATAATGTTGTGCCAGTAGCTATCCGATTTATCTTTACCTATGCCGTACGTAGAAAGCTGGTGGTGACCTGCTTCCTGAAGGCGCCTAAGCTGCTTGCCTCGCAAAACATCAATAACGTACTGGCTGGAGGCTTGTTGTGAGAGCCGAAGTACACACGACAGAACTTTCTGAGCAATCACCAAACCATCTATCATCTTAGGTGGGTCTAGGCAGATATCACAGTTGCCACAGGCGCTGTCGCTAAACTGAGAGAAGTAGTTTAACAATACTTGTCTACGGCAGGTTTGCGCTTCTGAAAAGGCTTCCATAGCCGCAAATTTTTGTAACTCTATTTGGTTTCGCTCGGCTATTTCACCTTGCTCTATCCATTGTTTTACACGGGCTGCGTCTTTTTCGTCGAACAATAGTAAAGCTTCAGATTCCAGGCCGTCTCGCCCAGCTCGGCCGGTCTCCTGATAATAGCTTTCAACACTGCGCGGAACATCGTGGTGAACCACATAACGCACGTTCGATTTGTTGATACCCATGCCAAAGGCAACGGTGGCCACCACAATATCAATTTTATCGTTAAGGAACTGGCGTTGTACCAGCTCTCGTTCGTCGTTATCCATTCCCGCGTGATATGCCGCACAGCGAAAACCTTGTCTGAATAATTTAGCGTGCAGGTCGTCAACTTTCGCGCGACTGTTACAGTAAATAATACCGCTACCTTCTTGTTGTTTTACGTAAGCAACAACTTGATCAAAGGCTTTGTACTTGCTCATTACGCGGTAGCGAATATTAGGTCTGTCGAAGCTGCCCTTATAAACCAGCGGGTCGTTGAGGTTGAGTTGCGTCAGTATGTCTGCTTGGGTGGCTGAATCTGCAGTAGCTGTTAATCCAATAACAGGAATAGAGGGAAAGCGAGACTTTATTTGCCCCAGAGCGCGATAATCCTGCCTGAAGTCATGCCCCCAGTGGGAGACGCAGTGCGCTTCATCAATGGCAAATAGGGCAATGTCGGCATGTGCAAGCGACTGCTGAAAATAATACTGCATTAAACGCTCAGGCGACACGTAGAGCAAGTCCAGCTTTCCTGCTTGCAGTGCGTCATTTATACGCGCTTGTTCGTCTACTTCCAGCGTTGAATTAAGATAGGCAGCGTTTACACCCAGCGCTTTAAGCTGCTCTACTTGGTCCTGCATAAGCGATATAAGCGGTGACACAACAATAGCGGCGCCCTGGCGCACTAACGCAGGAATTTGATAGCACAGCGACTTACCTCCACCTGTTGGAAGCAAAACAAGTGCGTCTTTACCTTCACATACTTGGTGAATGACTTCGCCTTGACCGTCGCGAAAAGCATCGTAACCAAATACATCTTTTAAGACGGTTTCTGGTGTTTTTACACGTTGCGTTTCTGGCGCTAATTCTGATGGAGCTATTGCAGTTGTCATGGCGCTGGATTTTACGCGTTTTTGCCGATGTCTTCACGGGGCAATTTAAAAAACTAGACTAAAATTCAGCAACCGCCCTTATAAGAGGGGCAGTCGCCCTCATAATTTATTTTGATTTATTATCATTGGTTGGATGAATTTCCGTCAAACTCACGTTCAGTAGTAATGTTCCTATTCAGAAGCACTTCAAACGTCATTTCACTAAGGAAAGCGAGTGGATAAAAATACGACCAATAAACGACAAGCGAACGGTAGTGAAACGCTGAACCATCAACTAATGATTAAACATGTAATTGGGCTTTTTCGTGATACTATGCCTTTTAACCAGTTGCTGGGCTTGGAATTTGTTACTGAGGGAGAGGGACTGGAGACTCAGGTTTCCCTACATCTTGATTGGCAACCAGCGCTTACCGGCAACCCAATGCAAAAAATCCTACACGGCGGTGTAACAGCGACTATGCTAGACACCATTGGGGGGTTAGTTTCAATTGTAGAAACCATCAAACAAACCGCACATGAGCACCTTGAGGATCTTCAGGTTAGATTACCCACTATGGGAACAGTCGATATGCGCGTTGACTACCTAAGGCCGGGAAGAGGTGAGCGTTTTATTGCAACAGCGATGATTATACGCAAGGGCAGTAAATTAGTGGTTTGCAGAATGGAATTGCATAACGAAAAAGGCGACCATATTGCCTTTGGAACAGGTACATACATGCTGGGGTAGCAACCAAGCTAATTGGTTTGCACCATCCCATCACGCCTGTTTTCAAGCTGTGCAAAGGAAGTGAGCGGTATTAACGGGAGGTGTAGCATGGCAGAGCCATTACCAGATTTAATTGAAGAGATTGTTACCGAAAGCATGGGTGATGATCCGGCGACCTTGTTAGCCACTCTTGCGGGGCAAGACGAGGTGTACATCGCATCACTGTTAGAATCGCTGCCCGTAGAAAAACGTTTGGCGGTGTGGGAAGGCATTCCTCGCGACCGTAAGCTCGACGTATTGGTTGAGATGCGTAGCGACCCCCGTGAAATCCTTATCGACAATACGCCGCACGACGAATGGACGTCTATTTTTGCTGATATTGATGCAGAGGATTTACTAGAGCTACTTGATTCATTGCCAAAGCGCTTAGTCGATATGGCCTATGAATCACTTGATTCCAAAGAGCGAAAGTACTTCAGAGAAGCCACACAATTTCCAGATAACCAAATCGGTCACTGGGTTAACCACGAGCAGTTAGTGCTGCCTTCGAACGCGAAAGTGCGAGAAGGATTGCGCTTGCTAAGACGCGACATTCCTCAGCACTGTGACAGCATTTTTTTGGTGAATCGCTCAGGTCAGTTTTCCGCTCTGGTTAAAATTAGCCACCTTTTCAATGCGCAAGATCACGTGTCGCTATTCGATTTGTCGGAAGAAAGTGTGACGACCATTCAAGGGGCTGACGACACAATGAATGCCTCGCTTCTTGTTCAGCGCTCAGGACTGGCATCGTTGCCAGTAGTTGACGAAAACAACAAGCTTCTCGGACGATTAGACGTGACCTCGGCTAGTGAGTTGGTTAATGAGTTTTACGAACGCCAAGTGATGGCTTCGGCGGGTATGGATGAGGACGAAGATTTGTTCTCGCCTGTGGCCAAAAGTGCGAAAAATCGTGCCCTTTGGCTTGGCATTAACTTGCTTACCGCATTTTTAGCCTCGTGGTTTATTGGATTGTTCGAAGGCACCCTTCAACAAGTGGTTGCCCTTGCGGTACTGATGCCGGTAGTGGCAAGTATGGGAGGCATTGCAGGTAGTCAAACGCTAACCCTGATTGTACGCGGCTTGGCGTTGGGGCAGGTCACGCCTGCCAACTTACGGGCGCTGATGGTGAAAGAGCTTAAAGTAGGCGGCGTTAATGGCGTGATTTGGGCCTTGGTAATTGGCGTTGTTGCTTATTTCTGGTTTACCGATGCCATGTTAGGGTTGGTTATCTGTTTGGCCATACTGTTCAACATTGTAGCCGCCGCACTTGCAGGCGTGTTTGTACCTGTAATATTGGACAAGCTGAAAATAGACCCAGCACTGTCGGGGTCGGTCATTTTGACTACCGTAACCGACATTGTAGGCTTTGTAGCCTTCTTAGGTTTGGGCACACTGTTTCTGCTGTAGCACCATTCCCGCGATAAACCTTGTCCTGTTTTTTCATGACGAACGCATCTTAGGCCCCATTGAATGAGCACATTTAGTGGGGCTTTTTCATTTTTTGTTAATTGCGTTTCATTAATTATGCCGCTTGTTACACGTCCTTTGCCGCATTGGAAAGCGTTAAGGGTTGTGAATTCACCTAACCTGATAAACAATACGCGCCTTCTTCCCCCGAATTTCGTTGGAGTCAGTCTTGTCTAAGCAAGCCAGTGCCGCTCAAGTCGGCGTTATTTGTGCAATTGCCGCATATAGCATGTGGGGTGTCGCACCTGTTTATTTCAAACAGTTGATGGTATTGCCGGCAGCTGAAATCCTGATGCACAGGGTAATTTGGTCTGTGGTGCTTTTGGTTGGGCTTATAGCCGCGCTAAAGCAGTGGCCCAAAGTGGGCGCCGCCTTTCGCAATAAGCGCGTTATGCAGATTTTATTCGTTGCAGGGTTGTTACTCGGGGCGAATTGGCTCTTGTTTATTTGGGCAATTAATAACGACCATATTCTTGATGCAAGCCTTGGCTATTACATCAACCCTCTTATCAACGTATTTTTAGGGCGACTTTTCTTAGGTGAAAGGTTGCGTAACTTACAGCGTGTAGCCGTTGGGCTTGCCGTTATTGGCGTGGCTATTCTTATTTTCTCTTATGGCCACGTGCCGTGGATTGCCCTGGTGCTTGCGGGAAGTTTTAGTGTGTATGGCTTATTGCGCAAGCAAGTGGCTGTAGACTCGCTACCCGGCCTATTCATTGAAACTTTAATGCTCTCGCCATTCGCTATTATTTACTGGGTCTTCTTTGGCTCTGAGTACAGTAACTTATTTAATAACGACGCCACGCTAAATACCCTTATTTTAGCGGCTGGCATTGTAACTACCGCGCCACTACTTTGTTTTACCGCTGCAGCAAGGCGCATAATGTATTCAACGCTGGGCTTTTTTCAGTACATTGGCCCAACGCTTATGTTCATTCTGGCGGTTTACCTGTACGGCGAACCGCTTGAAGAGTCGCGCTTGGTGACCTTCGGCTTTGTGTGGTTTGCGCTTATCTTGTTTAGTGCAGATTCGCTAGTTAATTACCGCAGTCAGCGTAAAGCGCGAAAGCTAGCGGTGGAGTAGGGGCTTTTGCGCACCAGTCTTTAATTAAACGTCGGACAGCTAAGCGGCAGTTGATTGAGTGAAAAGCTAAAGCAGTGAAGCTTGCTCTTGCTGAGGAACATCTGGTGGTTCGCACTTCACTTGGTTACGCCCACTATTTTTGGCGGCGTAAAGCTGCTTGTCGGCAAGGCTTAGTAGCTTATCTACGCGCTGAGTGTGGGCGCCACTTACCCCAATACTGCAGGTCACTTTAATGTCGCTTTTAGGCAGTTGAATAATTTCCGCTTCCACCACTTTTCTGAAGTCGTCTAGACGCTCACAGGCTTCTTTTAGTGGTGTTGACGGCATGTATATACAAAACTCTTCGCCACCAAAGCGGGAGATAATTTCGTCCGGAAAATAAAACTCAATAAGGGCCGCCATGGCTTTTAGCACAATGTCACCTGCGTCATGGCCATGGGTATCGTTTATCGATTTGAAAAAGTCTAGGTCAATAAGGGCGAGAGCGTGATCCTCAGACAGGTTTTGGTGTTGTACAGTAACCATGTAGAAGAAGTGGCGCCTGTTAGGCAAACCTGTTAAATAGTCGGTGTTGGCCACACGACGAATTTCTTCAACGCTCTCAATATATTCCACGTTCTGCATCACGCGACACAAGAACTCTTCATGACAGTAGGGCACTCGCAAGAAGTCATTTGCACCACTTTTAATAAAGTGCGCAGACATTAACATGCCTTTGCCTCCAGCAACGCCCATAATTGCCAGCTGCTCTTTCGAAAAGGCTTTTCTTAAACTGGCGACAAAGTGCGTGCCTGTCATATCAGGCAACGTGTTGTCAGTGATAACAAGACGTACGTTTTTGTGTTCAGACAAGCATTGCATAGCGTCTGTAGCCGTTAGGCATTCAAACGCAATAAAATTATGGCGCTGAAGTAATGAAACGGTTTTTGAGCGCAACACCCGATTAGTGCTTACCACGACGACACCAGTAGACTTGTTTTTTTCTAATCGGCTAATAAGACGATTGAGGTAGTCGTAGTTCTGCGAATTTTCTTTGGGAATGTAATCGACAACGTCACGTTCTAGGACTTTATCGCGAATAGCGCTATCTAAACTTTCTGTTGTAGCAATGGTGGGAATGAAAGACTCAACAGTAAAGTCGATGGCTTCGCCTTTTGGTGCATCGGGAAGCGAGTATGCAACAATAGCACACAGAAAGGTTTCCGGCATATTTTGCGAAAACCGTGCTTTGCCTTCTGTCAGCGACGTTGCGCCAACGGGGGTAAGACCAGCCCGGCGTACTAATTTCGCTATAAGTTCAAGGTTGCCTTCACCATTTTCGATGATCAGCACGTGTTGCTGCATACATTTCAACTTAGGTTTAGGCTACCTTGCCTATTAATAATGTTACGCTTTCTCCAGCTTTGCGTAAGCAAGTACCAGCCATTTGCTGCCAAATTCGTCGAAGTTTACTTGAACTCGACCGTGCTCACCACTCCCTTCGTAGTTAAGTACGATCCCTTCGCCAAATTTACGGTGTACAACTCGCTCACCTAAACTAAAGCCCGTTTCTTCAAAACTGGCGTGCGACGTCGCTTGGCTAAAGCGGTTGTGCACGGGCCGCGAAATAGTCGATTTCAGTCTAACCTCTTCAACGCAGTCTGCTGGCATTTCGCGAATAAATCGAGAAGCAGTATGATACTTATCTTGGCCATAGAGTCGACGACTTTCTGCATAAGTAATATACAACTTTTGCATTGCTCTGGTCATACCAACATAGCAAAGTCTGCGTTCCTCTTCCATTCGACCTGGCTCGTCGTTAGTCATTTGGCTAGGGAACATGCCTTCTTCTACACCTGCTAAGAATACCAGTGGAAATTCAAGGCCTTTAGCGGTGTGAATGGTCATCATTTGCACGGCATCCTGGTCTTTATCCGCCTGGGTTTCACCTGCTTCCAGCGACGCATGAGCTAGAAAGGCTGCCAGAGGCGACATTTCTTCGGCTTCTTCAGGCACGATAAAAGTTTTACATGCAGTAACCAATTCTTCTAAGTTTTCTAGACGTGCTTGGGCCTTTTCTCCGCGCTCTGCTTGGTACATGGCGTACAGACCAGACTGGCGAATAGCCTTATCGGCTTGTTGGTCAAGGGGCTCATCTAACGTGGATTGCTCTAGCTCAGTAATTAGCAACACGAAGCTTTGCATAGCATTTAGCGCGCGGCCTTTAAAGCCACCTTCATTAATGAGCAACTGACACGCCTGCCACATTGAACAGTTGTGCATTCGCGCGGTGTCGCGCACTTGCGATAAGGTTTTCTCACCAATACCGCGACTTGGGGTGTTTACTACACGCTCGAAAGCTGCATCGTCGTGCGGGTGGCTCACCATACGCATATAGCCAAGGGCGTCTTTAATCTCTTGGCGTTCGAAGAAGCGCAGACCGCCGTATATGCGATACGCCAGCCCTTCGTGCAGCAAGGCTTCTTCCAGTACTCGAGACTGGGCGTTGTTTCGATAAAGAATAGCGGTATCAGTAAGGGCGTTGCCTTGATTAAGCCAATCTTTGATTTTCGAAACAATAAAGCGCGCTTCATCTAGCTCGTTGAAACCCGCATATACAGAAATCAGCTCGCCTTGCGCGTCTTCCGTCCAAAGTTCTTTCCCTAAACGGCCCGTATTGTTGTCGATAACCGTGTTCGCCGCTTTAAGAATGTTTCCTGTAGAGCGGTAATTCTGCTCAAGGCGAATAGTAGTAGGCTCGTTGAAGTCTTTCAGGAAGTGCTGAATATTATCTACGTTCGCGCCGCGCCAGCCGTAAATAGACTGATCGTCGTCGCCAACAATCATAATGTTATTATTACCACCACTACACAGCATACGAAGCCATGCGTATTGGATATTGTTGGTATCTTGGAATTCGTCTACTAACACTGCACGGAAACGACGTTGATAGTGGGCTAATACTTCTGGGTTTTTAGCCCATAATTCATGTGCGCGTAGCAACAGTTCAGCAAAATCTACCAAGCCTGAACGGTCACAAGCGTCTTGATATGCCGCATAGACTTCGCGCATGGTCTTTTGAATATGATCGCCGTGGGTTTCAATGTGCTGAGGGCGCAAGCCTTCGTCTTTGTTGCCATTTATGTACCACTGAATTTGACGAGGCGCCCAATGCTTTTCGTCTAGGTTCATGGCCTTCAGAATGCGGCGAATAAGTCGATACTGATCATCCGAATCAATTATCTGAAAATTCTCAGGCAAGTTGGCTTCTGCATGATGCGCGCGTAACAGGCGGTGTGCAAGCCCGTGGAAGGTACCAATCCACATATTGTGCAGGCTGCGACCCATCAACGACTCTATTCGGCCGCGCATTTCTTTGGCTGCTTTATTGGTAAAGGTCACTGCCAAAATAGAAAAAGGGGCGATGTTTTCGACTTCCATTAACCACGCAATGCGATGCACTAATACGCGGGTTTTACCACTGCCCGCGCCAGCCAAAACTAGGGCGTTAGATAGTGGGGCTGCTACTGCTTCACGCTGTTTGTCGTTTAGCTCGTCTAGCAGTCGAAATACATCCATAGTGTGGTACCTGTTAGTTGATAGTGTTATACATTCAGCAGCGCGCTATTATGCCACCTGCCTGTTAATTTATACAGTCCAGTTTTTCCCAGTGAAGATAAATTTCAACGGCATTATACGTTCGTGTGCAATCATGATTTTAAGTATTATTTAATGAAAGATACGAGCGCTCTGAACGTTCTATTAAATTAATGGAAGCACTCAGTTAGACGCAGCGAGAGAGCAGAGTGCTTTAACGATGTGTACATGTACGATACGGTTATTAGCTATAACGAATTAATTCGATAAATTGATCGAATTATGCGCTTGGTCGGTATCACATCGGTATTGCATCACATCAAACTCAGGTAAACTTTTACGCGTTCCCTTTTGTCAGCATAGATATGCCCAGCAAGGAACAAGTTTAGATCGCTTACCCAATTTTCTGATAGAACACAGCATTTTTATATAACGGGACATGCTCATGACCGCACTTACAACGCCCATCGATTTTTGGTCTACGCTAAAACAAGAAGCGCAAGTTGTTGCTGAAAAAGAGCCTTTGCTGTCTAGCTATGTGCATGCCAGTGTTCTTGCACATCACAACTTTGAATCGTCGCTTAGTTTTATTCTGTCGAACAAAATGGCAGACGACGTCATGCCTGCGCTCGCCATTCGCGAAGTTTTCGATGAAGCTTACTTACTTGAGCCAGGCATCAGCGAAGCGGCTATTGCTGACATTCTAGCGATTAAGGCGCGGGATGCGGCGGTCAACGATTACCTTACTCCCTTACTTCACTTTAAAGGTTTTCATGCTGTGCAAGTACACCGCATGGCGCATTACCTTTGGGTTCATGGGCGTCATCAGCTTGCTTTATTCTTACAAAGCCGCAACTCGGCAAGCTTTGGTGTAGATATCCACCCTGCTGCGCGTATAGGTAAAGGCGTCATGTTTGACCATGCAACTGGCATTGTAGTGGGCGAAACTGCAGTGGTTGAAGACAACGTATCTATTTTGCAGAGCGTTACATTAGGTGGTACCGGTAACGAGTCGGGCGACCGCCACCCTAAAATTCGCCAAGGCGTGTTAATTGGCGCTGGCGCCAAGATCCTTGGAAATATTGAGATAGGTGAAGGCTCAAAAGTAGGCGCTGGTAGCGTTGTACTCAATAGTGTTCCAGCTCACGTTACTGTGGTGGGTGTTCCAGCTAAAGTGGTTGGGAGACCGGTTTGTCAAAGCCCATGTGAATCCATGCGCCAAAACGTACTAGAAGATAACTCCCACGTATAAAATTGGGGTCAGAGTACATTTCTGCTTTCGTAATAATGGGGTCAGAGTACATTTTTGTCTTCAGCGTATTTGAGCGATTAAATGTACTCTGACCCCATTATTTGAGGGTTATTGTGTTGCCGCCTTTTTCTTTTGATGCGTAGAGTGCCCGATCGGCGCGCTGAATGAGCGTCTCGAGTGTATCGCTTTGCTGCATAAGAGTGACGCCGAAGCTCGATGACAATGACACTTCTGAAATAACGATTGCGTTTATACCTTCACGTACCTTTTCCACCAAATTAAGGGCGTTTTGCTCGCTGATATTAGGCAGAAGCAGTACAAATTCGTCGCCGCCGAAACGGGCAAAAACATCAGCTTTACGCACAATATCCTTCGTCACCTGACTTAATCGGCGCAATGCGTTGTCGCCGTCTACATGGCCTAATTCGTCGTTAATACGTTTAAACTTATCTAAATCAAACATAACGAAATAAAGCGAGCTTCCAGATTCACGGCTCTGAGCCATTTCTAGTGCGCTGCGCTGGGCCAAATACTCCCGCGTATAAGCTTGGGTTAAGGTATCCACAAAAACACGGTCTTTGAGCAGAGCATTGTCTGCTTGTAACTGAGGAATGGCTATACCAAACAACGCGTTGGCTGCAATAACGTTGAGTGCAAACTGATACACTTTGACGTAATCCATTAAGGCGAATATATGCACCAGCAAAACAATGCATAGGCTGCTTATTGCAAGGCTTATAACATTGCGCTTTGTACTTTCAGTACACGCTATCCACATGTGGGTAATGGCGAGAAAAAAGATAGCAAATGCACTGTCACGAGACTGGGTAAGTTTTGCCAATAACATGACGAATAGTATGAGGGCCAAATTGATTGCCACTTTTTTAAAGTAGCTGTGTAAATCGGATGAAGCGCAGTTAGAAAATGCCAAGAGGTCTATTTTAGAAGCCGCACTTATTTTTACTAACAAGCCAGCAAAAAGAGGTGCAAGCACAACAACACCAGCCATATCCCCTATCCAAAAGGGCAGCATCGCATCTTTAATATCCGCCGCTGACATCTGATTAGTGAGAACAAGTGAACCAATGACTAGTTGCGTAGCAACTAACGACGAAATACAGCCGATGATTAAGAACGAGACGATTAATTGGGGTGTGGTGACGTCGGGCTTTCTCAATAGATGGCCGAGAACACTGGCTCCTGCATAGTAAGGGAGCATATGTGCAACGCCGAATAACACGCCGCCCCACATCATTTCTACGTTACTTAACGGCAGCAAGTAGTTATGACCATTCCAGACGGTAATCGCAATGGCGGCCACCATAATAGGCACTACCGCGCGCCAACCTAAAACTAAGAAGCATGCAAGGGTGTAGCCTGCCGCAGGAAACCAAACACTGGCGTGTTCAGTGTATTCAACAATGCGTCCAATTTGCCATATGGCAATCCAAGACAAGATAATAAATACATCTTGATACAAGCCAGACAGTGGCTTAAACGGCCAAAAAGAGCGACCTGTCTCGGCATGTTCATGAACATTCGAGGTTGGCTTATCTACCTTGGACGCTTGTTGCGACCTTGACTTCGAGATAGCAGGTTTTTCCATGAGGACACAAAAACTACGACTCCAGTTTTCAGTGTATAACGAGTGAGCGTTAAAATCTATACGCCCTAAGTGCGGCTCTCTAGACCTTTAAGAATGCGGCTTACTCAAAGGTTAACATCTCGCAAAAGAATGAGTAGTAAAGGTCTGTATTTTCGAGATAAATAGCGCCTAGACAAATTGAATAAGCTCTTCTAATGAATCAAGCTGAACGTGTGGAAGTACTGAAACGGGTTCAAATTTCAACTGCATTGGACGATTACATGCAAACCAAGCCGACTGATAGCCGGCATTAATGGCACCGAACACGTCTTTAATAATATTATCGCCCACATGTAAAATGTGCGACGGCGTTACCTTTACCAGTGAGGCCGCTTCATCAAACATGTTTTGAGCAGGCTTCATGGGCCGTTCCACACTGGCGTGCAAGATCGCCGTGAAATAACGGTCTAACCCTACTTTTTGCGCGTTTACATTGCCGTTAGTAATACCAACGAGCGGTAAATGCTGGCTAAGTTTATCGAGGGTGTGGTGAACATTACTGGCTAATGCAAAATCGCTTCTTGCGTCATAAAAACAATTAAAGCAGCTGTCTACAGCAGCACGTAATGCAGTGTCTTCTGTGGGGACTATTGATAACTGGTTTGCTGGCGTGCCAGATAGTGCAGCGCTTAAAACAACGCGACGAAGCTGCCCCATATCAGAAGCCAATCGCGCGTCTTTGGCGATAGCCGCACGTTTAAGCTGTAGCCAATCAAGTGATGTTAGCTTAGCTGCCAGGTGGTGATGTTCAGCAATATGCGCTTGAAGGGCTTGCTCTGCGCGTCGAATAATAGGTTCATTATTATAAAGGGTGTCATCAAGGTCGAAGGTCATAGCCTCGACGTTATTGATAGACCTGAAAAACTGCATGGGGAAACCTTCTAGTAGCGTTATTTCTTGTGTGCGCGAGGGTGAGCCGCGTCATAAACCTTAGCGAGATGCTGAAAATCCAGATGGGTATAAACTTGTGTTGTTGACAAGTTAGCATGACCTAATAGCTCTTGAACCGCACGCAAATCTCCGCTGGATTCTAATACGTGCGTAGCAAAGGAATGGCGCAGTTTGTGAGGGCTTACTTTTTGTGACAGCGACTGTTCGCTTGCCATTTTATCGAGGCGATTAGCGACTTGTCGATTGGATATGCGGGTTTTGCGCTTACTCACAAAGACCGCACTTTCGTAAGGTGATGCGTAGGCAGGGCGTACCTTTAACCACGCGTTAAGTGCTTTTTGTGCGTGTCGGCCTAACGGAAGTATTCGCTGTTTACTTCCTTTACCCATGACCTTCACGGTACCGTCCTTTAGACAGTCGGCCAAATTAAGCCCAGTCAGTTCGCTCAAGCGCAGTCCACAGCCATAAAGTAGCTCAAACATAGCCACATCACGTAATTGCATACCCTCATCGTCGTCACTGCTTCGGGGGGAGGCATTAAGAAGCTGCTGCATTTCATCTACGCTTAGTTGCTTAGGCAATGGCTTCCCTTGTTTTGGAGCTTGAATACCCTCTACAGGGTTGCTGAATAGTTGCTGATGATCGATAAGATATTGGCAGAAGGTTCTAAGTGCCGATAGGCGCAATGCTATACTGCGCGGGCTGTGCCCTGACATCTTTGCATCAGCCATTACCCGCTTTATGTCGCTTGGCGTTAGTCCCGACCACTCGTAAAGCCCAAGTAGCTTTGCAACTTCGGTAAGCTGGCGCTGATAATTTTTGATAGTGTGAAGAGATAACCCACGTTCTACCTGTAGATGTAGCAGAAACTTATCTAGCCATTGCTGGCAAGGTTCGCTTATCAATGCGTCCGTAGACACTACACCTAATATCCCATCATTTCAGGCAAGATAATATTAAGCACTTGCTGAAGCTGTTGAAGTAACAAGGTGTCCATATCTGGGGTGAAGTGGCTGGCGTCACTGCTGCTAATACCTAAAATACCGAGTTCACGGTTGTCACCAAGCAGCATTAGCGCTACAGACTCCGCAGGGCTTTCTCCGAAAAGAAGCTGGCGTTCGTGTTGAGATAATCTGCCAAAGAAAAAGTTGGTATTTTTAAAACGTTTTTCAGTAAATAAACGTTGCTGTAGTTCGGGGATCGCGTGGGGACCTTTAAAGCTTTTAATGACCGCCGACGACAATTGTAAACGCTCTTGAAGCACATCTTCCAAAGTAAACTGAACTTCGGCAACACTTTCACAGCGCAGAAGCTGCACGTTTAAATCGGTGTAAACGCGATATATTTTTTCGTTTTGTTTAGCGATGCTCACCAGCTGATTGAGTTTAAAATTAAGCTGCCTAACTTTCTTTCGAAGCTGATCGCTTTGAATTTCTACCAGTGAAACACTGCCTTTCTGCTCGTGGGGAAGCTTAATTTTTTCAAGAAGGTCGGAGTGCTCGGCAAAGAACTCAGGGTTTTGTAACAAGAACGCGCGCACATCGGCACTCGACAATTCCGTTGTGTCGTTAAATGGCTCAATCAATTGCGTAGCGTTAGACTGCCCTGATAATTCGCTCATAGATTTATATGTCCGTCGTACACGTGCTCAGCAGGCCCTGTCATTTTTAACACGTTATCTGGGCCAGGCCAGCGTATACGTAAACTGCCTCCGGGTAAGTCCACCCGCACGTCTTTTCCTAATTTACCCTGAACCTGGCCAATTGCAACCGCTGCACAAGCGCCGCTACCACAGGCCAAGGTCTCACCTGAACCTCGTTCAAATACGCGAAGTTTAATATGTGACTCATTGATTATTTGCATAAAGCCAACGTTTACGCCTTCAGGGAAGCGTTCGTGCTTTTCAACAAGTGGACCAATCTCGGCCACATTAGCAGTATCAACGTCGTCGACTTCCATCACGCAATGTGGGTTACCCATCGATGCCGATCCAATGAATAGCGTGCTCTCGCCGACTCGCAATATGTAGGTGTTTTCTTGCTTATTGGCTTTAAGTGGAATATTCGCAGGTTCGAATTCAGGTTTACCCATGTTCACAGTAACCTGACCATCTTTCTCAAGATACAGCACCATTTTTCCAGCTTTGGTGCTTACGACAATTTTGTTGCGATTAATGAGACCTTTTTGCTTAACAAAACGTGCGAAGCAGCGCGCGCCATTGCCACACTGCTCTACTTCCGAACCGTCCGCGTTGAAGATACGATAGTGGAAGTCTTGTTCAGGATCGTAAGGCGGTTCCACCATCAACAGCTGGTCGAAGCCAATGCCGAAGTTTCGGTTAGCCAGTTGCTGAATTTTTTCTTTAGAGAAAAAGACGTTCTGAGTAACGTTATCAATAACCATGAAATCGTTACCCAAACCGTGCATTTTAGAAAATTGAACCTGCATTAAACGCGCATCTATCTTGTTAGTTTGTCTCTAGTTTACGGAAGTTTGTACTCACCTTGCCAGAGATCTTTTTGTTTTTCTCTTTCACGAACCACAATTGCTTTGTCACCGTCTACCATAATCTCGGCTGGACGACAGCGACTGTTGTAGTTTGACGCCATAACAAAACCATAGGCACCGGCGCTGCGAACTGCAAGTAAGTCTGTTGGTTCAATGGCTAATTCACGATCTTTTCCTATAAAGTCACCAGTTTCACACACAGGGCCTACTACATCGTAAATACGTGGTGTTGCCGTAGTTTCTTCTTTTACAGGAATAATTTTTTGCCATGCTGAGTAAAGTGCAGGGCGTAACAAGTCGTTCATTGCAGCGTCGACAATGGCGAAGCTTTTTTCTTCACCTTCTTTAATGAATTCAACTTCGGTAACTAAAATACCGGCGTTTGCTGCAATAGCGCGGCCTGGCTCAAGAATAAGCTTTAGGTTTTCACGGCCTACCATTTTTTCAGCCATGGCTTGTGCATAGGCTTTAGGATGAGGTGGTTGCTCGTTGTTATAAGTAACACCAAGACCACCGCCCACATCTAAATGTTCAATGATAATGTTGCGTTCAGCTAATTCATCAATAAGCAGAAGCAAGCGCTCCAAGGCGTCTACAAATGGGCCGATTTCTGTGAGCTGCGAGCCGATATGGCAGTCCATACCAACAACATTTAAATGAGGTAGCGATGCGGCCAATTCATAGGTAGCAAGCGCTCGCTCACGAGCAATACCGAATTTATTTGCCTTCAAGCCTGTAGAAATATAAGGGTGAGTTTTGGCATCCACATCCGGGTTTATGCGCAGTGAAATAGGGGCTTTCACGCCCATTTCGCCCGCAACCTGGTTAATTCGATGAAGCTCTGGCTCTGATTCTACGTTGAAACACATGATGCCTTGTTCTAGCGCATAGCGAATTTCATCATGCTTTTTACCAACGCCTGAAAATACTACCTTACTTGCATCGCCACCGGCCTCGATTACGCGAGCGAGTTCACCTGCTGAAACGATATCAAAGCCTGAACCTAATTTGGCTAGAACGCTTAATACACCGATGTTCGAATTCGCTTTTACCGCGTAACACACAAGGTGAGGATGCTCACCAATGGCATCATTAAATGCGTGCCAGTGACGCTCTAATGTTGCACGTGAATAGATGTAAACCGGCGTTCCATGCTGGGCTGCAATATCAGAAACAGCCACTTGTTCAGCATGAAGCTGACCTTGGCTGTAGGCGAAATAATCCACTAGTTCAGCTCTCCAGAAGTAGTTGCGGGTGAAGTGTTATTGGTGTCAGAGTCGGCGCCGGTTTCTGCATTTTCAGAAGACGCTGGTTCAGCAGACGTGTTTTGTGCAGGCGCGTCAGGAATGTAGAGCGCCCCTTTGTAACCACAGCCACATAATGCTGTGAGTGTTAGCAAGAAAACAACTGACTTTTTAAGCACGAAAAATCCCGCGAAGAATACGACAAATGCCGCTATCATCGCATTGCGGCGTTAAATTGCAAGAGCCAATAATCGTTCTTGTGTTTTATCGCCATATCGAACGTTTTTCCAAAGCGCATCGCACAGGCTTTGCGTATCAGAAAAGTCTTTGTTTTTAAGCCAATCGATAAGAATGTTGGGGTTGTCTGGAAAGGCAATTGCTTCGTTGTCGGGAGCTTCTAGCCACTCTTCAACAATGTCGGTATCAAGTTGAAACAGGGTGTGGCATAAATCCAATTTATTTAATGTAAGCACATTCGATAGTTGCTCAAACTGGCCGTGTAAAGGTTTTATAAGCAGCTTCTTGCCCAGTTGAAGTGCCTCACTCGATAGCTCAAACCCCCCATTGGCGATTACGCCACTGGCGTGCTGTAGGGCTTTTTGAAAGTGCTTCTTAGATGTAGGGTGCCAATGAATATGTCCCACTTCTTTCGCTTCATCGATGTTCGGGTGAAAGCATTCGAAAACCTGATCGCTTAGGGGTTCCAACATTTGTTGAACATCTTCAATATCTTCAAAAGGTAAGTAAACCAGAACGTGACCATTTCCCGAAGACACAATCGGCTTTTCTGCAACGAATGGCGGAATAATCGGTTGATTGAAGTGATACCAGTGCACACCTAGTTGAATCTCTGTTGGTGCAAACACTTTCATTAGCAAGGAGTCGAAAATCGTGTTGCCACTTTTAGGGACGTCGTAGGCAAATGCAGCCTGATGGCTAATCGAAATAGAAGATAGACCTTGCTGTTTAGCTGCCCACGCCGTAACGGGCTCAAAGTCATTGACTAGCAAATCGTAGTTGCTGGTATCAAAGGCTTTCACGTCTTTTATAAACTGGCTTACATTTGCATCTTTAACGGTCGCCCATTTATCAACCCGGCCTCCTTTGGTGATAAAGCTCAGGCCAGTAAAGGTTCGGTATTCTCCGAATATTTCCATGTCGAAATACTTCTCAGGGGGACGACCAGTAAACACAAAGTCAACGTTAATGTCATCGCGCTGTGCCAGAGCTGCAGCCATTATTCGCGCACGGGCGATGTGTCCGTTACCGGTGCCTTGCACACCATACAGTAATCTCATGCTACCCCAGAATAGAAATGCTCAACGTTGCTATTGTAACGCCTAGAAGCGTCCCTGCGATCACGTCTGACGGGTAATGAACACCCAGTAACACACGTGAAAGACCAATTAACGCGGCCCAGCTGTAAGCCAATACCGCAAACGACGGATAATAATGAGCCACTATGCTCGCCATCAATGTGGCTGCTGCCGTGTGGCCTGAAGGAAGAGAGAATTTATCCGAAGGCGTGACATGTGCTGTTAAATTCATTAGAAAATCGCAAGGGCGAGGGCGCTTGAACATTTTCTTAAGCAGCACATAAATGGGTAATTCCAGCGCATAAGCCATCAGCGCTGTGTAGAGGAAAAGCTCACCGTGTTCAGGCTCAAATGCCCAAAGCAGCGCACCGATAACAAGGTACAGGTAACCATCGCCGGTTTTCGACAGCCAGATAATACTTCTGCAGTCTCTTTTTTGCGTCAGTTTGTACAGGCGATAAAACAAGTCAGTATCGTATTTGGTCAAGGATTTAATCAACATCGCCTTGTCCCCTATCGGTTAATTACTGCACAGGCTAAAGTTCATCTGTGACCAGTGGGTGACGAAAAAAAGAAACTTTTTTGACAGCGAGCTTCGCTTTTACTTTTTCTTTTGTCCTGGCGAACAGATATTGGGAATGGCTGTAAAAGATAAAAAGCTAAGCAAAATATGTGCTCATTTGGGGGAGGGGAGAGCAAGTTTTGATGAGTTTTGAAAAAAGTAGAAAATTCGACGAAAGGCGTTAAATCAAACGTTTGCATTGCCACATTTAATGCTATGCTAGTTTTAGAAGCGTAAGCAGCGCTTTGTTTTCACTTAATTTTAGTCTTCTCAATTTTAGTAAGGCAGAACGATGGAATACAACACATCTGAATTATGCGATTTGTTTGCTGATAGCGTAGACGTGGTAGATCCAATTTTCGCGAGCTTTGGTGGCCGGTATTCTTTCGGTGGTGAAATTACCACAATTAAATGCTTTGAAGACAGAGGCCTTATCGACCGAGTACTTGCTCAGCCCGGTGCTGGAAAAGTACTGCTTATTGATGGCGGTGGTTCTAGCCGTCGTGCACTGTTCGATGCATCCTCTGCTCAAGTTGCAATCGATAACGATTGGGAAGGGGTTGTGATATACGGCAGCGTGCGAGAAGTTGATAGCCTTGCCGAATTAGATATCGGTGTTTTGGCGGTAGCCGCCATTCCAGTAAATGCTGAGTGTGAAAGTATTGGTGAGGTAGACGTGCCCGTTAACTTTGGTGGCGTTACGTTTTTACCAGAAGATCATTTGTATGCTGATAGCACGGGCGTTATTCTCTCTCCTGAACCTCTCGATCTGGACTGAGTGCCATAAATAGCGCGTAATTTTAGGGGCGCACCTGGCGTTTATTAACCGATAAGTTCTGCAAACTCAGTTTAAGCAGGGGCTTTTGGTGCGAGCAATTTACGGGTTATATCCTTTTTGTCTTACCGTTTTTTTGGCTATGTTGGCGTTGCCCTCAAAGGCAGAGACGCTTACTGTCGGATGGCTGAATGATAACGTTAACGAACGTTACTTAATCTCTGACATTGAGCAAGAATTTGCCAAAATAGCGCCTGATATTACGCTCAATGCGGTGGGCGTACATACCGATAAGTATAAGCAGCAAGTTCTCAAATGGCTTAAAACGGGTGAAGGGCCAGACGTACTTTATTGGTATGGCGACGAGCGGCTGCTCGACCTTGTTCGCAGTGGATGGGTGAGCGACATAAGTGACGTTTGGCAAGCACAGCGACTAACAGATGCGTTTAGAGTGTCGGTGTCCTCTCAAGTTAGCCTTAATGGCCGCTTCTACGCTATTCCGGTATCCCATTATCCGTGGTCCTTTTTTTATAATGCCGAGCTTTTTGATTCTCTGGGACTTGCTGCACCAAATACGTGGGACGAATTTCTTCACCTCTGTCAGGCTTTAAAAGAGAAAGGTATTACGCCCATAGCCATTGGGTATGATGCGCCGTGGGTATTAACAAGCTGGTTTGAATTCATTAGTTTACGGCTTTATGGAGAGTCCTTTCACCACGAACTGTTATCAGGCCGTGTCTCATATAAAGATGAGCGAGTCGTACAGGTTTTTCTTCTGTGGAAAGTACTCATTGATAAGGGCTATTTCATGGATACGGGAGAGAACATGGACTGGTATGACCCCATGCCTTATCTATACCGAGGCTTGGCAGGTGTTACGTTAATTGGACATTTTCTAAGCTCTCGTATTCCTGAAAGTGCAGAGTCAAAAATTAGGATATTTTCTTTCCCAGAGCTCAGTCCCGGTCAAGAAACCATTGAGCTAGCTCCTTTGGATGTGTTTTTTATTCGGGCTAGTTCTTCGAAGCAAAAAGCGGCGCGACAATTTTTGTCGTTCATGGCTACACACAAGGCCCAGTCGCGATTTAATCTTCACGCAGGGGGATTTTCTCCTTTGGCGGGAAGTGAGCATTTTCCGAATTACTTTAATGATATGGGCGCTAAGCAGTTAAATACGGCGGAAAGCACAAGTCCATATTTCGATAGGGTCGTGCCTCACGAATTCGCAGAACCTGCCATGACACTGTTGAGAGACTTTATGAAATCAGCAGATGTAGGTAGTACGACAGAGGCTCTTGAAGCGCTAAGGTTGGAAGTGTATCAGCTCGATTAACTATGAGATGCTAATCGAGCTCAACTTTTGACTAGTGCTCTGCTTCGTCAAACACGTTGTTCAAATACATGGCAATGCGAATTCCCGCCATCTGCAAACGCTTTTTAGCAGTAGGCAGGTGGTTGTATAAGTAGTCATAGCTCATATTGTTTGCGTCATCAGGATAAATGGTATCGCGAATAGCGGTGCTTTCTTCAATCCACACCATAGGGTCGGTGGTGGCCCAACTACGAATATCCTTAGCCGTAATAGCTTTTGTTAACCAAGACGTCCACTCCGAATAAGACAGGTCGCGCTGATCTAGCATTTGCGAGTCCCACACGCGATGTAAGTTAGAGTCTTGCCAGAAGAAGCGCACTTTTACATCGTTACCGCCACGATCAGTTCCGTTTCCGGCATGAAGCGGCTGATGAAGGTCGCCAATAATATGCACAATGAACTGAAGGGCCAGACGCTTTTCTTCAATGGTGGCGGTGTCGCTTTTTAACGTTTCAGTAAACTGCTTTAACGCGGTAACCGCATCACCTTGCTTTGGTGCGCCAACTTCTTCGTAGGTCTTTCCTTGAGGTACAGATACATAGTGCCAAGGGCTAGCGGTTTTCTGCCAAAATTCGCTTGGGTCAGAACGCATTTCGTCAGCGTGAGTTGAGGCTTCAGCCAACGAACCGTGTGGTAATAACTCCATTAGTGCAGCTTGTGAAAGAGGGCTAAGATATTGCTCGGCAATAGCGCCAGTCACTCGGTGACCGGTTTGCCCCCATCCGAAAGCGGGTGATGAAATACACAATGTAAATAGCGTGCTCAGCGCAACTGCGCAAATCCTGTTTGCAAACGCGAACATGGTTAATCCTCAGAATGTTTGGAAGACTGGTAGCCCCATCTTGCGACAAGAGACTGCTCAATACCTAGGTGGTCTAGTATGCGCGCCACCACAAAATCTACCAAGTCATCGATAGTTTTAGGATTGTGATAAAAGCCAGGCGCTGCAGGCATAATAGTAGCACCCATTTGCGAAAGCTTGAGCATATTTTCTAGATGAATAGAAGAAAGTGGCATTTCACGAGGCACCAAAATAAGTTGTCCACGCTCTTTTAGAACGACATCAGCTGCGCGCTCAATAAGGTTGTCGCTAGCGCCAATGCTAATGGCCGAAAGCGTACCTGTAGAACACGGGCAAACCACCATTTTTGCGGGGGCCGCTGAGCCTGAAGCTACCGGTGAAAACCACTCTTCTTTTCCAAATACCTTGATTTGGTCAGGTTTTGCATTGCAATGCTCGGTAAAGAACGCAGCTGCATCTTCGGGACGCCCGGGTATCTTGACGTTCTCTTCGGTGGCAAACACCACTTTGGCAGCGGAAGAGATTAATACATACACTTGGTAATCGGCGTTAACTAGCGATTTCAATAGTGTAAGCGCATAAGGCGCGCCAGATGCGCCTGTGATAGCAAGCGTGACTTGCTTGTCATGTTTCATTGTATAGCCTCTGTAGATGACAAGCATAATGCGCTTGTCTATCGGGTAACACTTCGTTTTATTCTGTCTATTTACAATTTGGACTTCATTTTTAGGGCGTCGAGTATTCGGCCATGAATGCCTTCAAAACCGCCGTTACTCATTACAAGAATATGATCGCCCGGTTGTGCTACGTTGCAAACGCCTTGAACGATCTTCTCTACATCTCTGAAGCAGTGCGTAGGCGCGTTGCTGTGCGCTACCGAATCGACTAACGACCAGTCCATGCCTTCAGGTTCATAAAGGTAAACCTTATCGGCTTTCTGCCATGAGTTTGCCAGCGTATCTTTGTGCACACCCATTTTCATCGTGTTAGAGCGCGGCTCTAGCACAGCCAAAATACGGGCATTACCCACTTTCTTGCGCAGTCCATCAAGTGTAGTCGCAATTGCAGTAGGGTGGTGTGCAAAGTCGTCATAAAGGGTGATGTTGTTTACTTCACCCTTTACTTCCATGCGACGCTTAACATTCTTAAAAAATGATAAGGCGTCTATGGCATCAGGTAAGGTAACACCTGCATGGTGGGCGGCAGCTATGGCCATTAAAGCATTGTCCACATTGTGTTGACCAACCAAAGCCCAGGTTACCGTTCCAGCTATAACGCCGTTATGTAATACATTGAATTCACTGCCGTCTTTCTTTAACAGTTCCGCATGCCACTCTTTGCCCAACGATTGGCGAGAAGACCAGCAACCTTTCTTGAGCATATCCTCAATTGTGGGCGTATTGTTAGGTGTAAGAATAAGCCCGTTTTCTGGCACCATGCGAACCAAATGGTGGAACTGGGTTTGAATAGCCCCAAGGTCAGCAAAAATATCTGCATGGTCAAACTCAAGGTTGTTAATTACCAAGGTTTTTGGACGATAGTGTACGAACTTAGAACGCTTATCGAAAAATGCGCTGTCGTATTCGTCAGCTTCAATGACAAAAAAGGGGCTTTCACCCACGCGAGCCGATACGCCAAAATTCTCTGGTACGCCGCCAATCAAATAACCAGGGTTAAGACCAGCGTGTTCTAAAATCCACGCGACCATACTGCTAGTAGTCGTTTTACCGTGGGTACCTGATAACCCAATGACCCAACGATCTTTTAGTAAGTTATCAAGCAGCCATTGGGGGCCGCTAGTGTAAGGCAGGTTTCGGTTTAACACGTATTCAACGGCGGGGTTACCGCGCGACATCGCGTTACCAATCACTACCATATCTGGCGCTGGATCAAACTGGCTTTCGCAATAACCTTCGGTCAACTCAATGCCTAATGCTTCAAGCTGGGTGCTCATGGGCGGATAAACGTTTTTATCAGACCCTGTTACTTTGTGGCCGAGTGATTTAGCAATAGCGGCGATGCCGCCCATAAAACTTCCACAAATGCCTAAAATATGTACATGCATAGCGCATTCTCAATGAATTATCATGTTATTGGGGTACTGTATCAGAACCCCGTGGCCTATAGATAATTCAATTTTAATCATTCAATAAATGCCTTAAGCCGTTGTAATACGCTAAACACCTATGAATCTATGATGTGCAAACTGGTATGGTGTGTGTATGACATTTTACGGGCGTGTTCCACTTACCCAAGAACACGGTTACAATCTAACCACAGGTTTAAAACCTGTGTGTGCTTCAGACAAACGCCGGTAAGGAAAGCTGAGCGACTGGTAGCACAACACCCTACACACGAAAAAAAGGCTTACATTCAATGAAACGTTTAAATTCCCAATTGCAACAAGACGGTGCACCGCTTGAGTTAATTTTACTCATTCGTACACTGCTAGCGGGCTGTAAAGAAATTTCTTTCCGCGTGAGTCAAGGCGCACTTGCTGGCGTGCTCGGTTCAACCCTTTCAGAAAACGTACAGGGCGAAACACAGAAAAAGCTCGACGTTATCTCTAACCACATTTTAAAAGACACGCTAAGGGAATCTGGCTACGTAAAAGCCATTTCTTCTGAAGAAGAAGATGACGTTGTGCCGTGTAATCCAGACGGTAATTACTTAGTAAGCTTCGACCCGCTAGATGGGTCGTCAAACACTGAAATTAACAGCCTAATTGGTACTATTTTCTCTATTACCCATGCGCCACAGTGGATGAAACCAGATGATCCGTCTGCTTTCTTACAGCCTGGAACGCAGATGGTAGCTGCAGGCTATGTGCTGTATGGCCCGTCTACTATGCTGGCGTTGACGACGGGGCGCGGCACGCATATTTATACGCTTGATAAAACCCACGGTGGTTTCCTGCTTACTCACCCTAATATTCAAGTACCTGAGCAAACGTCAGAGTTTTCGATTAATGCGTCGAACCAGCGTCATTGGGAACCTGCAATGCAGGCATACATTGCCGACCTTCTAGCAGGTAAAGATGGCCCTAGAGGCAAAAACTTTAATATGCGCTGGGTAGCGGCAATGGTGGGTGATATTCATCGTTTGCTTTGTCGCGGTGGCATCTTTATGTATCCATTCGATAACAGGGACCCGTCTAAGCCAGGTAAATTACGCTTGCTTTACGAAGCTAACCCGATGGCATTCTTAATGGAGCAAGCAGGTGGAAAAGCAGAAACAGGCACTGGCCGAATTCTGGAAGTTATGCCTGAAGAAATTCATCAACGTGTACCGTGCATTATCGGCTCTAAAGAAGAAGTTGAGATGTGCTTGAGCTACAACGACAACGCGAAATAGCGAAAAAGCAGCAAAATTTAACGAAAAATAAAGAGATTAGTACGACATGGGTCGTAAAGCGTTTTTATTTTGCTGCTGTCACCGTATACTTAACCCAAAATTTCTTATACATCATTGAAAGGACCAAAGAATGAGCTTGAGTGCTATTTCTGCTGGTAAAAACGTACCAGACGAAGTAAATGTGATCATCGAAATTCCAGCACACGCTGACCCGGTGAAGTACGAAGTAGACAAAGACACAGGTGCACTATTTGTTGACCGTTTCATGGCAACTTGTATGCACTACCCAACTAACTACGGTTACGTGAACAACACGTTGTCTGAAGATGGCGACCCAGTTGACGTTCTAGTAATGACTCCGTTCCCACTACTTGCAGGTTCTGTCATTAAGTGTCGTCCAGTTGGTGTACTAAACATGACTGACGAGTCTGGTAAAGACGCAAAAGTACTAGCGGTACCAGTAGACAAGCTTTCTACTATCTATCGTGACGTTAAAGAAATTGCAGACGTACCTCCGCTTCTTCTTAAGCAAATTGAGCACTTCTTCGAGCACTATAAAGATCTTGAAGAAGGCAAATGGGTGAAGATTGACGGTTGGGCAGACGCTGCCGCTGCAAAAGAAGAAATTACCGCAAGCATCGCGCGTTTCGAAGCAGAATAATTCACGCTGCTTTAAATTGATGATACAAAGGGCTGGTGTAATACCAGCCCTTTTTGTATGTGGCTAAAAAGTGAAGATTGAAAACGACAAGCAAAAGCCGATACAAAAAAGCGAACAAAATACTCAACGATAGAGAGCAGTATGATTCACCATAAATTATCCATGACTTCATTGTTTGCTGTAATAATGATGGTTGTAACTTTTAACTCTTTGGCAGATGAAACTCCTACTGAAGTATATTGGGAAGACCTAGTGCCCGAGGGCTTTAATGAGCTCGCGCCACCTTCAGTTCAACACAATGGCGAGATGAGTCAGCTTCAGCCTGACGCACCCGTTGTCGATACCTTTGATGGTAAACGGGTGAAAATCCCGGGTTTTGTTGTGCCGCTAGAAGGTACGGCAGAGCTAACCACTGAGTTCTTACTTGTTCCATATTTCGGAGCCTGTATTCACGTACCACCGCCGCCGTCTAATCAAATTGTTTACGTAAAATTTGAAGAAGGTGTGCCCATAGATAATATTTACGATGCAATTTGGGTAACCGGCGAACTGTCGACTGACGGTTGGAAAGGCGACATCGCGTCTGTAGGTTACCGTTTGAAAGGCGAAGCCGTAGAAGGGTTTTAAGCATAAAACGTTTAAAAAGGATATCAGGTGTTTACAGGATTATCAGCGTTTCCCATTACTCCATTCAAACAAGAAGCTATTGATTACAAAACATTTAAAGGGCTTGTTGAGAATTTGGCTTCGGCGAATGTAGATTCAATTTGCGCGATAGGCTCTACTGGGCTGTATCCTTATCTAACGCGAGGGGAAAAGTACGACGTAGCCAAGCTCGCCGTCGACCACGCAAATGGCATTCCTGTTATGGCAGGCGTTGGGGCGCTGAGAACCTATGACGTGCTAAAAAACGTTGAAGCTGTGCAGCAAGCAGGTGTTAATGCTGTGCTGTTAGCACCCGTTTCCTATCAAGTGCTTAACGAAGAAGAAGTGTATGGCCTCTATGAGGCAGTGAGTCACGAGGTATCTGTGCCTATCTGCGTTTACGAAAATCCTCGTGTGACTAATTTTACCTTCAGCGAAGATTTATACCGCCGCATAGGCAAATTGCCGAATATCGGGGCGATTAAAATACCCGGTACTCCGTTTGCCAAGAGCTCAATGGATAATAGTTCGAGCAAGGATATCCCACCCTCTGAAGTAAGCAGTAGCGAAGGCGCTCGTCGATTAGCATCATTACGAGAGATAATGCCTGCACACATTGCTATAGGCGTGAGTGGTGATAGTTTTGGCGCAGCAGGAATGAGTGAAGGTTGTGACCTATGGCTCTCTGTTATAGGGGGAATATTCCCGCGAACCGTAATGCGTATTATCGACGCCGCTCAGTCTGGTAATGCTGTGGATGCACAGGCTCAGTCGCAAGAGTTAAACGAAATATGGAGCATGTTTGCGCGCAATGGCGGTGGTTTGCGTGTGGTTGCTGCCGCGGCAGAAATTTTGGGCTATTGTGAAACGCCTAGCTTGCCTGCACCCTTCTTACCTATCGACAAGAAAGAGTACAGCGAGCTAGAACGTATTATCGCGCAGTTGTCGTTAAGCTAGCCCTGCGTATATATCTGCTCAGCGCGGTTAAATAGAAGCCACGACGTTAAAATGTACTTGTCGTTACTTTTTGGAATTTGGCCGCGATGCGTGTGAGTAAAATAGGCAGGCGCAATCACCATTCTGCCTGCTTTGGGCTTAACCGCGCGGTTTTGATAATAAAACTCCGTCTCGCCGCCTTCTTCCACATCGTTTAAGTAGTACATAAACAGCAATACGCGGTGCAGTGCATCGTTATGTTGAAGCTGTGGATAGACTTCTGAATGCCAGTACGGGTAGCCACCATTGCCTGCGGTGTAGCGCTGTGCATTTACATCGCCGACCCGAAACAGGTAATTCACCAAATTTGCCAAATTGGGTTTACCCACTTCATCAAAATTTTCACCTGTTACTTTTACCGGTTCACCAGTTTTGGGATGGCGTACGGTCAAGCCTATAGGCCCAACAAGTGCAAAATAGTACTTTTCAATGTAGGAGACCAGCTGCCGGCCAGTGTGCTGCATCACTTGCTGAAATAGGTCTTTAAATTCCGGGTTGCGGCTTATCGACACATCCATGCTGCGTTTTTTATCTAAGTCGACGCCGCCGCCAGTACGGCCTTGAGACAAATTAGGGCTGCTTTCAAAGCGTTCCATGAGTTGTTTGCACAGCTCTGGTGGTAACACATCATCAATAACTTCAATTAAATCGCTCATGGAGACCTCGTACTGCGCTTTATTACTGAGTTGGTACTTCTTTAAAGTGTGACTGTAGTTCTGATTTCACTTCATCCGGTATAGGCGCAGAGCGCTGTGTTTTATAGTCAAAATGTACCATGGTGGTAATGCCTGTTGAGCACAGCTTATCGTCTTGCCATAACTCTTGAAACACGTCGAATGCACTGTTGCCTAGCCGGCTAATGTAGGTTTTAACCGTCACAGGTTTGCCATAAAAAATTTGAGCTAAAAAATCGACTTTGTAGCTGGCTAAAATTAGCGGCCAATTTTGTAAGTCTAGCTCAGGGGTAAACATTCTGAAAATAGGCTCTCTGGCTGCTTCAAACCAAGCGACTAATGCTGTGTTACTTACATGCTGTAAGGCATCTGTTTCACAAAAACGTACGTCGAATGACGTAACTAATGGTACTGAATGGCTCATATTTTTTAGTAGGGTTCTTTGTTTATTTAGCTTTCACTCTAGCATTATGCCGCAGCTATTTCAGTCATTTATCAAACAGTAATTGATTCGGTTGGAAAACATTTTTAACACCTAACCAAAATATACATATTCAAAAATAAGTTGATTTGTGAAAATTTTTGCGCAAATATTTGCATAAATGAGTTTGAAGAAAAATCACAAGGTGCCTATTTATGATCAGAAGTCCTCAGTTTGGCGCGATACTGTTGCGTGCTAGCGAGCTTATTGCAACTCAAGGCCAAGAGGTATTTGAAGCGCTTAATATTAGTCTACCTGCAAATCGTATTTCTCTGGTACTGGCGATTCATACTCAAGGGCCTCTTTCGTCAACTGAGCTAGCAAGTCACATTGGTCTTTCACGTCAACTTATTGAAAGTCGGTTGAAGCAAAGTGTTGCAGACGGCTTTTTTGTTTCTGTGCCCGATGAACGAGACTCGCGAAAGCGCGTATACGATATTGCGCCTAAAGCAAAGGCCGAGGCGGCGCAGATAGTGACGATAATGCAAGAATTTGAAGACGTATATGATGCCCTTTGGGAAGAGATAGAGGTCAATCTTGAAGCCTCTCTCAAAAGCATGGAGCAGGCGCTAAAAAAACAATCGCTTCTTACGCGCTTAAATGAACAATTTCCTTATCACTCCAATTCATAATAGGGAACATTATGATTTATCGAATTATTATATTGCTGTCATTACTCCTTCCGCTAAGCAGCTGCGCACAAAGCCAGGGTTTCAATACGAAAGAAAGCTGGCAAGCCTTTGTTCAAACTGTTGAAGATAACTACGCCTACTTAGATACGGCACCTACCGACTGGGAAGCTTTAAAAGCGTACTACCAACCCCTTGCAATAAACGCGACAACGCAAGAGGAATTTGTCGACGTATTGCAGGTGGTGAAGCAGTTTTTTATCGACCCGCATTTTAACGTATCACCGCTAAACAAAGCGGACTACAGCGTCACGCCAACGGGGTCTGATATTTGGGTGGAAAAGCAAGGCGATGACTTTGTTATAACACGTATTAAAGCGGGCAGTGCTGCTGCCAAAAGCCAGTTAGCCTTAGGTGACATGATTGTAGGTATTGACGGCGAGTCTACAGAAGCCGCAATACAACGCGTTTTTGGAAACACATCGCTACCGCTTACTGACGCACATAAGACGTGGGCGGTTAATGTGGCTTTAGGTGGGCGTCGCAATCAAGAAAGACACATTGAAGTGGCGTCTGATTTTGATGATGCCAAACGCGTGCAATTAGCAGCTAGTTACGATGCTATTAATCTACTTCGAACAAAAGCTCCTCTGGTAGTTAAGCAGAAAGAGGGAATAGGGTACATCCGCTTTAATAATAATCTAGGTAATTCTGAAACCGTTCGTGCGTTCAAAGAAGCCCTTGAGTCACTTGAATCAACCCAAGGGTTGGTGATTGACCTGCGCAATACGCCAAGCGGGGGAAACACTGGCGTGGCTGAGCCTATTTTGGGGCACTTTGTAAATGCCAATACCGCATATCAAGGTTACAAAATTCAAAATGCGGGTAAACCCTACCAAGAAGCAGAGCTACACATGGCCCATGTTACCCCTTCATTACCTTATTACAGTAAGCCAGTAGTGGTACTCGTTGGCCATTGGACCGGCAGTATGGGAGAAGGTATGGCTATTGGCTTTGATGCCATTGGTGCAAAGGCGGTAATCGGCACACCCATGGCTGATTTGCTTGGCGGGATAAATCAATTTCAATTACCTGATTCGACCATAACTTTAGAGCTGGGTTTTGAACGTCTTTACCATGTGAACGGCTCATATCGAGAGGACTTTGTGCCCCAGGCGGTATCTTGGGACGGGCATACAGCCAGTGACTCAGAATTAAATGCTGCAATAGCTCTGTTAAAAGCAATATAGCTCAATTACATACAAAGCTAGAAAGCACTTTCGTATTTACTTACAATCCGCTTCTAACTTTTTGAGCGAACATACTATGACTGCGATTGGGATTGACTACGGTACATCAAATTCTGAGGTTGTGTATTTTGATGGAACGTCCCATCAGCACATCAAACTCGACCCGTTAGATAAGAAAGGCAATAAAATCCGTTCTTCGGTGTTCATCTATTTTGAAGATGAACTGCCGCCGCCTCCTGATGCCATGGTTGAAGCGAAAGTGGCGCAGTTACAGCGCGTTATCAGTGAGCAAATAGATAAGGCGAAGGACGGCTATTATTCGGCAAAAGATCCAAAAGAACAGGCGATGTATAGCGACCGTATCGACTCGCTGCGCGGTGATTTGCACAACAAGCCTGCATTACAGCGTAAAGCTATTGCACAATTGATGCATGCCATGTCGCTAGACGAAATCCCTTTGCTGCGCTTAGTAGAGCACGGCAAGTTTGCGTTTGGTGAAGAAGGGTTTAGGCGCTTTCTTAAAATGCCGGACAAAGGCCGTCTTATTTATTCACCTAAGAACTTTCTAGGCGCCTCGCTAGATGGTGACCAAAAACAAGCATTCATCGGTATTATTGCTAAGCAGTTGGCGTACTTTAAACAGTGTGCAGAGCAGCAGCTAGGCAAGGCTGTTAATAATGCGGTAATTGGCCGTCCAGTTAAGTTTCACGGTACCCGCGGTGAAGAAGGGAACGCGCAGGCCATTCAAATAATGACTGAAGCGGCGACGAAAGCTGGGTTTTCAGGGGTTAATTTCCTAGATGAACCTATCGCAGCGGCGTATAAAATTGAGCAAACCCTACCAAGGGATACCACTACGTTGATTGTCGATATTGGTGGGGGTACCACGGATATTTGCTGTATTAAGCTTTCTCCCGAGCGTTCCAATCAGCTTGATCGCAAAGAGGATGTTCTGTCGGTAACAGGCAGGCGTTTAGGCGGCATGGATTGCGACAAAAGCTTGGTGCTAAAGGCTATTGCCCCAGAAATGGGAATGGGCCTTAAGATGATTAACGGGCTTCCTGTTCCTCCCACGTACTTCTCTGACATGTGTGCGGTTGATAACATTCCTGCTCTTACTCGCTTTTTCTCTGACGATTACGGGTTAGATATTTCTCAAACCATGTCTGTGATTAAAGAGCCAGCCCAACTAGAACGCTTGCTAATTGTTCAGGAAAACAAGTTGTCTGCCCGTGTGGTGAACTCGGCCCGGTTAGCCAAAGAACTACTGTCGAGTAAGCAGAATATCACCTTGCCGCTACACTATATCGAAGATGATTTTGATGTGGAGATTTCGCAAGAGTCACTTAAAAAGGCGTTAAAACCTTGGCTTGATAAAGTGAAAGCGCTAGTGGTGGAATGCTTGGAAAACAGCAGTGAAAAGCCAGAAGTGGTAATGATCACAGGTGGTATGAGTTTATCGCCAATCGTGGTTGATGCGCTATATGAAAACCTACTTACCGGTTTACCTCGATTAGAGAATGACGCTTTCAACTCGGTGTGCGAAGGATTAGCTATTCAAGCGGCGAAACACGCGTAAAATCGCGCACTTTGTTTAGATAAGAAATGCTAAGCCTTAGCGTAGTAACCCATACTACGCTAAGGCTTTTTTGATCAGTGCTTAAGGATATTGTGTTCTTTTAGATAAATCGCGATGGCCTCAGGCGACTCGAAGGCTTTTAACAGCATTTCTTGTGCGCGTGCTTTCACATCATTGTCTTCTGATGATGACAGTAGGTGATACCATGTTTTCACTAAGGCTAATGGCGGCGTTTGGTTCATTAGATGTCGCTCCAGCAATTCTTACTGCAAAAATACACAAAAATCATCGTAACGTATGATTTGCCAATACAAGCTCTGACCAGCAAGGAAAAACGTATAAATAAACGTCAACGAGCACTTCTTACAAGCTGCTGTGTAAATTACACAGCAACAAAATAGAAAACGAGTGCGCTTTACGCTAACGGATTTACCTCGTTACCGGCTCAAGCTTGTGTGAGCATGGGTTTCAGGAATCGACCTGTATGTGAAACTTCTTGTTGTGCCACATGCTCAGGTGTTCCCTCTGCAATAATCTGGCCACCTCCGGATCCACCTTCCGGTCCAAGGTCAACAATCCAGTCTGCGGTTTTAATCACATCTAGGTTATGCTCAATAACCACAACGGTATTACCGTGATCGCGCAGTCTGTGAAGGACGGCTAATAACTGTTTAATATCGTGGAAGTGCAACCCGGTGGTTGGCTCATCCAAGATATAGAGTGTTTGCCCAGTGTCTCTTTTTGACAACTCTTTCGCCAATTTCACGCGCTGCGCTTCACCACCTGATAAGGTAGTGGCTGCTTGGCCTAGTCGAATATATGACAAGCCCACGTCCATGAGCGTCTGCAATTTACGCGAAATAGCCGGGATAGCATCAAAGAACTCACGGGCATCTTCCACTGTCATTTCCAACACTTCGTGAATGTTCTTATCTTTGTACTTTATCTCAAGGGTTTCACGGTTATAGCGTTTGCCCTGACACACATCACAAGGCACGTACACGTCTGGTAAAAAGTGCATTTCCACTTTAATTACGCCGTCACCCTGACACGCCTCACATCGACCGCCTTTCACGTTAAAGCTAAAGCGGCCAGGCTTGTAACCTCGTGAACGCGACTCTTGTGTGCCGGCGAACATTTCACGAATTGGAGTGAAAATGCCAGCGTAAGTCGCTGGGTTAGAGCGCGGTGTTCTGCCGATAGGGCTTTGATCAATATCGACCACTTTGTCGAGCTGGTCTAATCCGGTCATCGACTTATGTGGTGCCGGTTCAGACGTGGTCGCCTTGTTCAGCTCGCGTTGCGCAATTTTGTAGAAGGTGTCATTAATCAGCGTTGATTTACCCGAGCCCGATACACCAGTTACACAGGTCATTACACCAGTAGGTATGCGTAAATCAACAGACTTCAAGTTGTTGCCGGTAGCGCCTAAAAGCTCTAGCCACTTGTCGTCTTTTACCGGCGTGCGTGTTGCAGGGATATCAATCTTCTCTCTACCAGATAAGTATTTTCCAGTAAGTGAGTGTTCACTGTTTTTAATATCTTCAAGCGAGCCTTCGGCGATAATCTCACCACCATGCACACCCGCCCCCGGGCCGATATCTACAATGTAATCGGCTTCGCGAATGGCATCTTCGTCGTGTTCTACAACTAACACGGTGTTACCTAGATCGCGCAAGTGCGTAAGCGTGCCAAGTAAGCGTTCGTTATCCCGTTGATGAAGACCGATAGAGGGCTCATCCAGCACGTACATAACGCCCACTAAGCCTGCGCCAATTTGACTTGCCAGTCGAATGCGCTGAGCTTCACCGCCCGATAGGGTATCGGCGCTGCGCGACATAGAAAGATAGTTAAGACCTACGTTTACCAAGAAGCGCAAGCGGTCCATGATTTCTTTCAAAATCTTTTCGGCTATCTGAGCACGTTGACCTTCAAGTTTCAGTGTCTCGAAGAAGCCGTACGCATCGGCAATCGACATATCAGCAATGGCTGGCAGGTTGGTGTCTTGTATAAATACATTACGTGCTTCAACACGCAGACGCGTTCCGTTACAACTGCTGCAGTGCTGCTGGCTTAAATATTTTGCTAGCTCTTCACGCACCGAATTCGACTCGGTCTCGCGATAGCGACGTTCCATATTAGGGATAATGCCCTCAAATGGATGCTTACGCTCCATCACGTCGCCACGCTCGTTTATGTACTTAAACGACAGCGACTTGCCTTTAGACCCGTAAAGCACAATGTCTTGGTGCTTTTTATCGAGCTCTTCGAATGGCGCGGTAAGGCTAAATTTATAATGGTCTGCTACTGCCTGTAGCATTTGAAAATAGTAATAGCTGCGCTTGTCCCATCCGCGAATAGCGCCGCCAGACAGACTCAATTCTGTATTGCCGACTACGCGTGCCGGGTCAAAGAACTGTCTTGTGCCTAAGCCGTCACAGGTAGGACAGGCGCCCGCTGGGTTGTTAAAAGAAAACAGGCGCGGCTCTAGTTCGCTAATGCTGTAACCACAATGTGGGCAGGCGAAATTAGCAGAAAACACAATTTCTTCTGCGTCTCTATCGTCCATATCAGCCACAACCGCGTTACCGCCAGCAAGGCTCAGCGCCGTCTCGAACGATTCCGCTAAACGCAGCGCCATGTCATCGCGCACTTTAAAGCGGTCGACCACAACTTCGATGGTGTGCTTCTTGTGCAAATCGAGAGGAGGCGGATCGGATAGATCACACACTTCACCGTCGATACGCGCGCGAATAAAGCCTTGAGCAGATAGGTTTTGCAGCGTCTTAACGTGCTCGCCTTTACGCTCTTTAACAATAGGTGCTAGCAGCATTAGCTTGCTGCCCTCGGGCATAGCTAATACTTTATCGACCATTTGGCTGACCGTTTGTGCATCTAGCGGCACATCGTGGTCAGGACAGCGTGGCGTGCCCACTCGCGCGAACATCAAACGCAGGTAGTCGTATATTTCAGTGATGGTACCCACCGTTGAGCGGGGGTTATGCGATGTTGATTTCTGCTCAATGGATATTGCTGGTGATAAACCCTCAATATGATCAACATCTGGTTTTTCCATCATAGATAGAAACTGACGGGCATAAGCAGACAAAGATTCAACGTAACGACGCTGACCTTCTGCATATAGCGTGTCGAAAGCAAGAGACGATTTACCCGAGCCTGAAAGGCCGGTTATCACCACCAGTTTGTCTCGTGGCAGTGTTAAATCGATGTTTTTCAAGTTGTGGGTGCGAGCACCGCGAATTTCGATTTTATCCATTGAAGCCTAAATGAGAGAAAAAGAATCAGTATGCCATAGGTGTCAAGTAAAGTGATATGACATTCAAGTTATACTGTAAGCGGAGTAAGCAGATCACCTCACGGACATAAGCTTACGATTAGTTCTCGCTTAACGTCATTGCAAAGTGGTGATTTTATCCCCACTTTTAAACCCCTAGTAAGAAAAAGGGTAGTGTGAGAGGGCTAAATCTACCTCGCGAGCAGAAGAAAATACCAATTGTATTATGCTACACTTCGCGACCTTATTCTTAATGCAGCAGAAACAGGTGTTCTCTGCGCGCTTTTTTATTTTTTGATTTTATCTATTGAGGGAAACAGACGCTTTGAACGCTTTGGAATTACGCGCCGCGCTTGCACTCGCCTCCGTTTACGTATTACGCATGATGGGGCTGTTCATGGTTATGCCCGTGTTGGCTGTAGCCGCGATGGACTACCCGGATTACTCGCCTCTGTTGGTAGGGCTTGCCGTGGGAGGATATGGCTTAACCCAGGCTGCGCTGCAAATTCCTATGGGCATGATGTCTGACAAATGGGGGCGTAAACCCGTTATTTTGCTGGGGCTTGCTGTATTTGCATTAGGAAGCTTTGTAGCAGCAAACGCCGACAGTATGGCCATGATGATTGTTGGGCGTATTCTCCAGGGCGCTGGGGCTATTGCAGGTGCGATAATGGCGCTGGCTACGGATGTCAGCCGGGAAAGTCAGCGTGCCAAAGTGTTAGCTATCATAGGCATAGCCATTGGCTTTTCATTCTATTTAGCGGTTATTTTAGGGCCACTTATTGCTAACAGCTACGGACTTACCGGTGTGTTTGGTATTACTGGTATTTTGGCCATTCTTTGTATGCCGCTGGTTAAATGGGTAGTGCCAAATGGTGTGCAGCTTAGCAGTGGCGATACACTGCCACAAAAAGACCAGCTGAAGCGCTTAATCTTTTCTTCTCAGTTATGGCGTTTAAATATCAGCGTGATGATTCTACATATGATGATAACGCTGTTGTTTGTTCAACTGCCCGTAACGCTACTGAACTTTGATATGACGCTAGACAGTCACTGGACGGTTTACTTACCCGTCTTAGGCGCGTCTATTGTAGGTCTGATTATAATGATGGGAGCAGCAAGAGGCCGTACGCCTAAATCACTCCTTGTAACTGGTGTTGTATTAATGGGCGGCGCGTTTTTGGCGCTGAGTCTAGAAGACCATAGCTGGTGGTGGGTTTGTGCTGCCGTGGTACTTTTCTTTACCGGCTTTAATTATTTAGAAGCGAATTTTCCTGCATTGGTGTCGAGCATTGCGCCTGCGGGACAAAAAGGAACGGCCATGGGCCTCTACGCTAGTTTTCAATTTTTTGGTGCGTTTTTGGGCGGTGTAATTTCAGGTTTAGTCACAGATATTTGGTCGCAAGAGTTGGCTTATGGCATTGGCGCTGCTAGCACTTTGCTTTGGCTGTTCATTATTTTTGGGGTTAAAGAAGTGAGCCGCGTTAAGCGCGTAATGATGCATGGTGAATTTAACGGTTCAAATGTTTCCACTATCGAAGCTGAATTGATGTTAGTACCTGGTGTATTAGAAGTGACACTAAACAGTCAAAATAACGCGGTATACCTAAAAGTAGATCGTGATTTCGATGCAGTTAAAGCGCGAGATGTGTTGTCAGTATAATTGCTCATCGCATTGCAACCATGAAGGGCTAGCACTACACCATTTTTAAAAGGAAGCGAACACCATGATTGACCTAAGCCGCTATAAAGCCATTATTTTTGATATGGATGGCACTTTGGTCGATTCTATGGGGGCGCATATTGATGCATGGCAGCTTACGTGCACCGCGTTTGGCTACCCTTTTGACCGAGACTATCAATACAGTTTAGGTGGTGTTCCTACCTTTGAAACCGTACATCTTATGAATGCCAAATATGGCAAAAACCACGATCCAGCAGAGGTTGCTTCATATAAAAAACAGGCTTTCGAAGGGCTAGATCATGTGCCAAGGCTTATTCAAGATACCTTTAACGTGTTTAATCACTATAAGGGAAGTATGCCCATTGCTGTGGGGACGGGCTCAGATAGGCAGCACGCGCAAATGGTGTTAAATGAACACGGCTTGCTAGCCCAATTATCTGCGCTAGTTACAGCCGATGACGTAACTCAAGGTAAACCTCACCCTGAAACCTTTGTGCGTGCGGCAGAATTAATGGATGTAACACCACAGCATTGTGTGGTGTTTGAAGACACCGACATGGGCCGAAAAGCGGCGGTTGGCGGCGGCATGGCGTGCTTTATGGTCGATAATGGGCGGCTTATCTACTAAATCTTACGCTGAGTGAGCCTTCGAGCTTAGCGCTAACGCTAAATCAATCGCGCTCACTCTATAATTTCTTAGGCTTATACCGCCTCTATTTCGCCGAGAGCATCGCTGCAATTATGCAGTAGTGAAGACTTAATGCGTTTGGTGGCATCATCTATGGCCGTTTTCATTGCATCAATGGCAATTTGATTGCTCTGTTCTTCGCTGATATTGGCATTCACATTCATGCTTTGCCCTCTAAAGGTTGTAGCAGGTGAATACTCATCCGCATAGTCTGGCTTATACCTTACTTTAAGCACAACGGTGGCAACCATATTACTTCCCAAGCTTTTTATAAACGCTCGGTTTAATACCACTTTTACGCTATTAGCTGCTTCAATATCTGGACTAACGTTCATATCCTCTAAGCTTTGTTGTAACAGCGTATAGAGCGTATCTTCCGTTACATTACTGTTCCCAACTAATAGGTCCTTGCTCGAACGTATATCGCTCAGTTCAGCTAAGTTTATAGGACATGCTTTCGCTTTAGACATAGTTAGTTGGTAGTCTTTTCTTTGTGATGCAGGAATTAAGGACGAGTCCATCTCAGGCGGAGTCGATTCACAGGCAATCAGCAAAGGTAGGGTGCAGCAGGCAATAAAAAGTCGCGCTGGTGATTTAAGGCAAGGTATAGAAAATATTTTACTTTTCATTAAATTATTTTTGTTTTAAGCAGATAGATTATGCAAGTAATATTGACCGAGTATAAGTAAGTTTGTTCCGCTAAGAAATAGAACAACTGTTGCAAACTGTTACAGCTCGTTTAGCCTAAGTGAGGAACGGTCCATTTTGCTATACGGATTTTTGATAGCGACACGACCACTAAGCTTTAATAACCAAAATATAAATTTCGCCATAACCATTCAACACGGACAGTTCTTAAATGATGACTTTTAAAAACGCAGTAATCAGTGTAGTCGCCAGTGTGTCACTCATAGGGTGTGCGATTAACGTGTCGCCGTCGGCCTTTTTTTATCAAGATGCTCAGCAAAAGCCCCTCGATACCACAAAGCTGCATGCCGCTATTCAAAAAGATAAAACCTCGGCGGGCATAACCCGTGTTGAAATAAAAAATGAGACAGGATTAACCTTAAGAGGGGTAGCCGTGTCTTACCCCGATCCTATCGTTAACATCGTTTTCTTTGCAGACAATCGTATGCCTGTTAGCGAGAATAATAGTGTTATTCATAGGTTGGGTAAGCTGCCTGCCAACATTCTGTGGCTCGATTATCAGGGAGTTGGGGCAAGCGATAAAGCTAAGGATTTAAGTATTAACGCGATTAAGCAAGACGCATTGACACAGTTTGATTATGTACAGAGTGCTTTTGATGCTTCAATTCCCACCGTTGTTCATGGTCGAGGTATAGGTAGCTATTTTGCAAGCTATGTTGCTGCAAATAGAAAGATCGACGCTTTGGTGTTAGACGGTGCTTTCAACAACATTTCTGATTTAATTGCCAACATGGTGCCGGGTTTCTCTAATTCTTTCACAAGCATGAAACTTCACGATGAAGTTCATAGTATGCAAATTGCTCCAATCTTACGTCATTACGAAGGGCCGCTTTGGCTGGTGGTAGGTGAAGAGGACAAAATAACGCCTTACCCAATTAGCCAACAGTTGTTAGAAGACGCATCAAGCAGTGAGAAGTATATTTCTGTTATTCCAGGGGCAACGCACAATGCAACGCTAAAAAGCGATTATGCCATACAGGAGTACAAACAATTTTTAGCTAGATTTGCTCAGTAATTGAAACCTTGCACGCTGTGGATAAGTGGTGGAAAACCTTGTTGGTAAGTCTGTTAATAGCCATATAAAACAATAGATCACGATCTCACAGTTGCTTTCTGGTCGGATCACGAAATATCAGTTAAATCAAGCGCTGTAGAGCAATTACTTCCGATCTTAATCTTTTTTGATCGTAAAGCTGTGCAGGATCAGGCATTTTTCCTCATTGGGGATAAAAATCTGAGGCGAAACGATCAAGTGGTTATTTTTGTCAATAGTTTCATGTCATGAAATTTTTAGAACACAGTTGCACAGTAATACATCGAATTACGATTAATCGTCCATCAAACTGGCTTATAAGTGATTAAAAAAATACCCGCCATAGGCGGGTATTTTTTTGGTCTATTAATTTCTGAAAGGAAAACGAACAGCTAAACCCTAACCATTGAATCTCGTTTTACTACTGTAGGAGTATATTTAAAGGTAAGCCCATCTTCTGGTTTGCTTCCCGATGCATACTTCAATGCAAGTTCCGCCGCTTTTGCTGCCATCATTTCTACTGGATAACGCAGAGTCGTTAATTTAGGACGACAGTACTTTGCTAACAGCACATCATCGTACCCCATCACAGAAACTTGTTCTGGAACTGAAATACCATGGTCCTGCAGCATGGTCATAGCACCAGATGCCATAGCATCGTTATAAGCCAAAACAGCAGTGAATTTTGCACCAGTAGCAAGCAAGTTTTGCATTGCCAGTTCACCACCTTCCTGATCGGGCGTAGCATACTCAATCATGCTTTCAGGCAAGCTTAAATTCGCATTGTTAACTGCGTTTCTAATCCCTTCGAGGCGATGATTAGGATCGTCTATGCGATACTGACTGCTTATCACCGCGACATGTTCATGGCCTTGGTTGATGGCATATTCCGCCATAAGGCGACCACCGGTTACGTTATCAAGCCATACACAACGATTTGCTATCTCTGGTATATAGCGGTTAATTAATACAAAGCCTGGAACTTGGTTTGCAAAACCGATCAGGGTCTCGTCATCAAGTGCTTTGCTGTGCACTACCATGGCTTCTACTCGATGCTCTAGCAGTGTTTCAATAGCGCGAAGTTCAGTCTCTTTTTCAATAGAGCCGGCACTTAATAAAATTTGAACGTTATTTTTGCGGGTAATGGACTCCACTCCGTGGGCTAACATAGCGAAAAATGGGTCGTGGAGCTCAGCAATGACAACGCCTAAAGATGCGCTACGTTTGGTTACAAGTGCCCGCGCATTAGCGTTGGGACGATAACCCATTTCTTCCATGATTTTTTTGACACGCTTGCGAGTATCATTGCCCACTTTAGGACCATTATTTATAACTCTTGATACGGTCGCTAATGAAACGCCAGCGGCTTGGGCGATATCTTTTATTGTTGCCATTTTCTTTCAAACTTCGTTTTATTGCGTGGAGTGTCGATTGACCTGATTGCCATAGCGTACATTATATTTACAAAAAAAGATAAAATTCTAACGCTTAGCTTGTGGTGTCTTTTACGGGGCTGAGATGCATTAGAGAGATGAAGAGCGTTAGATTACCTAAGTGGTTTTACCTTCTATGATTGTTAATCAAACCGCTGTAAAAAAGAATGGAAAACGTATAACCTCCTAGACATTCTGAAAGATTGCATTATTCATTAATGTATAAAAAATGTGTGGTAGGTTGGAAAGCGTCAGTTTACTAAGCACGTCTTAAGGTAAAAATTTTGTTATGAAAATAAATGTATCTGCATTTGGTGAAGTAGAAGGCGAAGTCATAAACGCCTTTACGTTAACTAACGACAACGGCATGTCAGTTACCTTGCTTAACTACGGTGGAATTATTAAAGAAATTCACTTCCCAAATGCAGAAGGTGAATCGGTAAGTTGTGTCCAAACTTTCGAGACTCTACAAGACTATATAGATGACCCGAGCTATCGCGGTGCGATCGTAGGACGCTACGCAAACCGAATTGGACATGGCTCGTTTGCGTTAAATGGAACAGAGTACACCTTAGATAAAAATGGCGGTGAACATAATCTACACGGCGGTCTAGCCGGGTTTCATAAGAAGGTTTGGGCGGCAAGCGTCCAAGAGACGACAGACAGTGTGGCTGTAACATTTACCTTAACTAGTCCCGATGGGGAAGGTGGCTTTCCCGGTACTGTTAATGTAGAGGCATGCTATTCCCTTGATCAAAACAATGAGTTATCTCTTGTGATCACCGCAAACACAGACAAAGAAACCCCGCTTAGTTTCACGCAGCATGCTTACTTCACGTTGAGCAACGACCCGCAAGTGGGTAATACATTGCTACATATAGATGCTGACAAAGTCACGGACGCAGATAGCACCTTGCTGCCAACTGGAAAACTGGTCGAAGTTGCCAATACTCCCTTTGATTTCACGAAACCTACAGCAATAAAAGAAAGGGCAGAGCAATCTAATTCCCATCCATTATTTGATAGGGTGGGAGGCTACGACCACAACTATGTACTCCGTGATACGCCTGAGCATACCCCACAAGCAACCGTAAAGGCACTTGATACTGGTATTGCTATGTCGTTATTTACTAACTTGCCGGGTTTGCAGTTTTATACTGGCGGGTTGAAAACCGACGATCAGCTTGGTGCCTTGTGCTTAGAACCACAGCATTTCCCGGATGCACCCAATAAGCCCGAGTTTCCAAACTGTTTCGTAAAAGCCGGGGAAACCTTCAAAGCAAGTATGCGATACAAGTTCAGCGCATAGAAATCGTTATGTAGTGACAAAAGAAAATTATTTGTTATCAATTTAACAATTAATTTTCTTTGTTACGCAATTGATAAACGTAGAAGCTTGCTATATCATTATCAGGGTAAACGTTTAACCCTATTTGATGTTGCGCATTAGAGCGTAGCAGGCTAATTCAGAGAGAGTGATTATGGGAACCCCTTTCGACCCTACCAACGATCCACATCGCCGTTACAACCCTTTGTTGGGTGAGTGGGTGTTAGTGTCGCCTCACAGAGCGAAGCGCCCTTGGCAGGGAGCCTCAGAAGAGCCAAACAACGAACAAAAGCCATCTTACGACTCTACGTGTTATTTATGTCCAACAAACACCCGCGTGAATGGTGAAGTTAACCCTGATTACAAAGGTACGTTTGTTTTTCAAAACGATTTTGCTGCCCTTAAGCAAGATACAGAACAAGCCAGTGAGAAAAAGGGGCTGTTTCAGTTCGAAACTGAGCAAGGCTGCAGTCGTGTTATTTGTTTTTCCCCTGATCACAGCAAAACGTTACCTGAGCTTTCCGATGAAGAACGCGTAGACGTAGTCAACACGTGGAAAGCACAAACCGCTGAACTTGGTGAAACCTATCGCTGGGTACAAGTTTTTGAAAACAAAGGCTCAATGATGGGGTGTTCAAATCCTCACCCTCATGGTCAAGTATGGGCGCAGCAGCATGTGCCTACCGACCCAGCGAAAAAAGTCGTGCAGCTACAGCAATACTTTGGTGATAACGGCACGCCTATGCTGTTGGACTATGCCGAACAAGAAGTAGCGAAGCAAGAGCGAGTCGTGTGTCAAAATGATGATTGGGTTGTAGTTGTACCATACTGGGCCGCTTGGCCTTTTGAGACGCTACTGTTACCCAGATTTGACGTGCAATCTATGCACATGCTCTCGGATTCTCAGTCGCTATCTCTTGCTAAGATCATTGGCGAAATTACAGCGAAGTACGACAACTTATTTGAAACGTCTTTCCCATACTCTATGGGATGGCACAGTGCCCCATTTGATAGTGAAGCGCACCCTGAATGGACGCTACATGCGCATTTCTTCCCACCACTTCTGCGCTCAGCAAGTGTACGCAAGTTTATGGTTGGGTACGAAATGATGGCAGAGGCACAGCGAGATTTGACCCCTGAACAAGCGGCAGACAGATTAAAAGCACTATCCACAGTGCACTATAAGAAACGTGAGAATGCGAATGGATAATCAAGTACTTTCTTCTAATTTTGAAACGCATTACGGCGAGGCGCCAGCGTTAATCGCACATGCGCCGGGTCGAGTGAACATTATTGGTGAGCACACCGATTATAACGAAGGGTTCGTATTTCCGGCTGCAATCAACTTTGGAACGTGGGTTGCGGCAACAAAGCGCGCAGATAACGACATCGTGGTTACCGCGATGGACTACGAAAATCAGCAAAACCAGTTCTCGTTGTCAGACATTAACTATGACGAAGAACAAGGGTGGGCAAACTATGTTCGCGGCGTAGTGAAAGTACTTAAAGAGGCCATTCCAGATTTTGGCGGCGCTAACTTATTGGTTACGGGCAATGTGCCACAAGGCGCTGGGTTAAGCTCTTCGGCATCTTTTGAAGTGGCTATATTAAAAGCGTTAAGCGCGCTGTATGAGTTGCCCCTCGATGGCGTACAGGCTGCACTGTTAGGGCAGAAAGCCGAGAATACGTTCGTAGGCTGCTCATGCGGAATTATGGATCAGTTAATCTCTGCTATGGGTAATGAAGGCATGGCAATGCTGCTTGATTGCCAGTCGCTAGCCATTGAGCATTCACCACTACCAGACTCGCATCAAATCGTTATCATCAATTCGAATGTTAAACGTGGTTTGGTTGACAGTGAATACAACTTGCGTCGTCAGCAGTGTGAACAAGGCGCGTCGTTATTGGGTGTGTCATCGTTACGCGAAGCAACTATGGAAATGTTAGAAGGCGCTAAAGCACATATGCCAGAGGTGGTTTATCGCCGCGCGAAGCATATTGTTACCGAAAACGCTAGAACACTGGCAGCAAGCCAAGCCTTAAAAGCTGGCGACATCGAAACGGTTAGTGAAGCCATGGCGCAATCTCACATCTCCATGCGTGATGACTTTGAAATTACCGTTCGCCCAATCGATTACTTGGTTGAGATCATTGGTGAAGTGCTGGGTAAATCGGGTGGTGTTCGCATGACTGGCGGTGGATTCGGCGGCTGCGTAGTGGCCCTTGTACCTACCGACAAAGTTGAAGCGGTGAAGCAAGTCGTGGCCGACAAGTACTCTGATGAAACAGGGTACAGTGCTGATATTTATGTGTGTACGGCTACACAGGGCGCGTTCGCCTAATTATCGATTTAAATACAGCCTTTATGCACAAACCTCTCCCCTTTCTAAACAATCCTATTCTTTAGAATTGTTTGTGTCCCTTAAGCCGCATCCATTGGTTGCGGCTTTTTTTTTACAAAAAGTGCACATTTCTAGTTAAAAAAAGTAAACAAAGTGTGATACTAATACTACCCGCAATAACGCGATAAGTTTAACGGTGAGTTTTTCACCCATTTATGATTTATTGTGCTTTGCGAAACGCGTTTTAATAACGTGACACTGGTGTGGCAACAACCAATATAATAATAAAAACAATTTTTCACCTGTGTACCCTGCATAACAATCGCCGCACCCAAAATAAGAACTTTGGGAAAAACTATGAAATTAGCATCAATAGATATCACGTTGTTCGTGGTATACGTCGTCGCGCTTGTCGGAATTGCGTGGTGGGTTTCTCGCGAAAAGCAGGGTCATCAAAAAGATACAAATGATTACTTTCTAGCGGGCTCAAGCTTGCCATGGTGGGCAATTGGCGCATCACTCATCGCTGCCAATATCTCTGCCGAACAAATCATCGGCATGTCGGGGTCAGGTTACCAGTTGGGGCTTGCCATTGCGTCTTATGAGTGGATGGCCGCCATTACGCTGCTTATTGTCGGCAAGTTCTTCTTACCTATCTTTCTTAAGCATAAAATTTACACCATGCCTCAATTTCTTGAGCAGCGATATGATCATCGCGTTCGCAAGGTAATGGCAATATTCTGGCTAGGTGTTTATGTTTTTGTAAACCTAACTGCTGTGCTGTGGTTAGGTGCATTGGCCATCAATACCATCGCGGGTGTTGATATGGTTTACGGCATGATGTTCTTAGGCCTTTTCTCGTTAACCTATTCACTTTACGGCGGCTTGAAAGCGGTAGCACTCACCGACATTATTCAAGTCGTGTTGTTGGTTATTGGTGGCTTGTTCCTGTCGTATACGGCGTTAAACCTAATCAGCGACGGCAATGGTGCCATCCAAGGTTTTGTTGACCTTACTAACAAGCTCCCTGAGAAATTCGACATGATATTGTCAGAAGACAACCCGCACTATATGGACTTGCCGGGCATTTCTGTATTGATTGGCGGTATGTGGATCATGAACCTATCGTATTGGGGCTTTAACCAGTACATCATTCAGCGCACGTTGGCGGCAAAGAGCGTTCAAGAAGCGCAAAAAGGTATTGCGTTTGCGGCTTTCCTAAAACTGCTAATGCCGCTAATTGTGGTATTGCCAGGGATTGCAGCAGTGCTAATTGTGCCAGACTTAGCTAAACCGGACCAAGCATACCCAAGCCTAATGACGCTGATGCCTGTTGGCCTTAAAGGTATTATCTTCGCAGCCTTGGTGGCGGCGATTGTGTCCTCGCTAGCGTCGATGACAAATAGCGTTTCTACTATTTTTACCATGGACCTTTATAAAGATAAGCGTCCAAACGAGTCGCAGCAGCATTATGTGAAAGTGGGTCGTATCGTTAGCTTGGTCGCGCTAATCATTGCTATGGTGGTGGCCAAGCCGCTGTTGGGTAATTTCGATCAAGCATTCCAGTATATCCAGGAATTCACGGGCTTCTTTACACCAGGTATCTGCGCATTGTTCGTTTTAGGTATGTTCTGGAAGAAAACCACAGCAAACGGTGGTCTGTTGGCCGCATTAGGCTCATTTGTTTTAAGCATTGTATTTAGACAATTCTGGCCTGAACTGCCGTTTATTGACCGTGTTGGTCTTGTGTTCCTGCTTTGTGTCGCTTTAGCTGTGGTTGTCTCTTTGCTAGAGAAAAAAGGTGTCAGTGAAAACGCTGTCGACCTAAACGAAGTGCAGTTCAAAACCACAAGCGGATTTAATGTAGCATCTATCGCTGTAGTTATCCTTACAGCAGCGTTTTACATTACGTGGTGGTAGCAGACAAGGAAGGGCGTTTTTAATCGCAACGCCCTTGCTAAAATTAGCTAAAAACAACGCGAAAGTTCAGAAGACGCTGACAATAAATTTTGTTAAGTTCTAGAACGTGTTGCAGTTAGTAACGTAAACCTGTGGTGAAAAACTTCAATTTTCCCTCATAAAATACGGTATACTAACCGGCTAATATTCGATGAACTTTCGCGCTTGCTGATGTCTTACTAAGAAGAGTTATACAGCAAGCCACTAAAAACGTTACAGGAGACATCAATGGCAACGAAAGGCGTTAATAAGGTTATTCTTGTTGGAAACCTTGGCAATGATCCTGAAGTTAGATACATGCCTAACGGAAACGCCGTTGCGAACTTAAGCCTAGCAACTAGCGAAAGCTGGAAAGACCAACAGGGTCAGGTTCAAGAGCGCACTGAGTGGCACCGCCTTACAATGTACCGTCGCTTAGCAGAAATTGCCGGAGAGTACCTGAAAAAGGGCTCGCAAATTTATGTTGAAGGTAAATTGCAGACGCGTAAGTGGCAAGATCAGCAAGGCCAAGATAAATACACCACTGAAATTATCGTAGACCAAATGCAAATGCTTGGCGGTCGCGGCGGTGAAGGCGGTGGCGGTAACGGTGGTTACCAACGTCCTCAGAACAACCAAGGTGGTTACAACCAGGCGCCTGCACAAGGCGGTTATAACCAAGCGCCACAGCAAGGTGGTGGTCAGCAGGGCGGCTACAACTCAAACCAAGGTGGTGGCTACAATCAAGCGCCTCAGGGTGGCAATCAAGGTCAGCCAAAGAACCCACCAATGGCTGAGCCAGATTTTGACTTCGACGATGACATTCCGTTCTAAGCAAAAACAGTTCACGTGTTGAAAATATTCTAAGAGCCGCTTTAATAGCGGCTCTTTTTTTAAGCTAAGTTCGCCCAATTATGAGATTGGTGCCCGCCATTCTTCCCCCGATTACCTTAAAATAATTTCATCATATTCCCATTGTTGTTTTCCCATAAACGCGATGAGTGAGCTTTAAGAATTACGTGTAAAAGGTTGGGTTTTTGCAGTGTCAGTAGTAGTAACCTTGGTGGCTTTTGTTTTGTTGTGTCTTAAAAGCAGCGTGCTGTTTGCGCAAACAGACGGCGAATGTGAAGGGGAAAGCTGCGCCTCCAAAAAGCCTACAGTAGTATGGTTGCGACCACCCGAGCTTGGAATTGAAGGCAGTGGTGTCAGTATCACTTCAGGGCCCATCTATGATGTCATGGCGTACCTCTCTACACACCTGCATAACTATGAACACCAATTTGAAGCTTATCCGGTTAAACGCGCATGGTCGTTGGTACAGCATCAACAATCCGCACAAAAAGTGTATTGTTTTTATGGCGCCGCTTACCAAGAAGAACGCGCTGAGTGGGGATATTACTCCCAGCCAACCTCTATAAACTTACCGCTACTCATTGTTGCAAGAAAAGCGCTTCAGCCTTCATTGAAAAATGAATTAGATACCGCGCAGTCTCAGCCAACGCAGGGATATTTTGAGTCCATTTCTTTACGCGCTCTGCTTCAGCAAAATTTGAGAACGGTACTCTACAACGATGTGAATAACGTATACGCCGATACTGTTGAGCAATGGGCTACAAAAAACAATGTGGTTCGTTTAAATGGGTTAGGCAAAGACTTAGGCATGCACACCATAGCCCTACTGGAAAGTGGAAGAATAGACTTTGGCTATGTAGGGCACCGCGAGCTTTCAGCATTACCAGAAGAAGAACTCGATGCGCTTAATGTTTATCAAATCAGTGAACTGTCACAGCAGCTAAGAGGAACAAAGCGCTTACTGTGTTCTAAGAGTGAGCTAGGACAAGCGGTAACGAGTGATCTAGACAGCGCGCTAACTCACATTACATCCACGCCTATGAAAAGCCAAACCTTAAGAGACATTAACTTTGTGGCAGATGGATACCCTTTATTTCTTAAACCGCTTTTTGATGAAAGGTGGAAGCAATACCTTTCAAATTAAAGGCTTTCAAGGTGTTACGTTTTACCATTACTTTCATGACAATTCATGCTTAAAGCGCCCTGTTTTATTACCGCCCCTTATTCTTCTTAATCAACAATAATAATAGTGTTTGGCTTGTGCGATACCCGTGACGAGGTATTATGAATTTGCCTGTTAATAACGAGAAAATTACCCAAATTATGAAAACGTTATCCCTACTTTTTGGCGGTGCTGTTCTGGCTTCAGCGACCGCGGCCATATCTCCTTCGGTATCAGCTGCTCAAACGCTTTATAAGCCGTTTCCAGCCGACGTAATGCCATCGTTAAGTGACAAAGGTAACTATGATGTTGGCGTAAAGACAATCGAAGCGGCTTATCCTGTTAAAGTAAAAGACATTGCTGGTAATGAAGTCGAGCGATCACTTACTTTGGAGGTTTGGTATCCTGCAGCAAGCTCGGCTCAAAAGGCCACGTACATTAATGAAACAAGAAGTGGTCAGGTGTTTGAGGTACAAGCTGATGCAAGCCGTGATGCGCCTATAGCCGCTGCTGACACTGATTTTCCGGTAATAGTTATCTCTCATGGTTATACCGGTTACCGCACCCTTATGTTTTATTTAGGCGAACACCTCGCGTCTCACGGTTATGTAGTAGCGGCAATCGACCACACAGATTCCACAAACAAAGATGTTAATTTTGCAGAAAATCCGTATTCAGGTTTTCCAAGTACGTTATTAAATCGTTCACGAGACCAAGTTCTTACATTGAACAGCATCAGCGAAAATACCTTTTTTAAAGAGAGTGTGGATGCAAGCAAAGCGGGAGTGATTGGCTATTCAATGGGGGGCTACGGCGCAGTTAGCACGGTAGGAGGATGCTATGCTTTTAACGACCAAACCGCCGCAACCTTCACTGGTACACAAGATCCTAAAACGGCGGCGTTAATTAAAGAAGCGCTTAACACCTGCGCAGGTGGCAAGGCCAGTAGCGAAGAAGCATTACCAGCCTGGAAAGCGGCGCTAGCACTTGCGCCATGGGGCGGGCAACATCAGCTATTTGATGTGCAATCGCTAAACAATATTAAAGTTCCTGTTCTTTATGTTGCTGGGGATAACGACGATATTTCTGGCTACGACGGTATAAAGTGGTTATTCGATAATACCGGCAGTAAAGAATCTAAGTTACTAACCATCAAGAATGCACGCCACAATGTTGCACCTCACCCTGCACCTAAAGAAGCTTATGGCAGTGAATTTGATTTGGGAAGTTACATTGAGCCAGCATGGGAAGTGCAAAAGCTTAATGCCATTAACGAGCATTTTGCGCTTGCGCTTATGAACTGCCATGTGAAAGGTTTAAAAGATGATTGTGAATACCTGAACGTGAGTGGCAGTAGTGCCCAAGTACCCGTAGATGGCAAAAAGCCAGAGCCTTGGAAAGGGTTTGACGATCGCTGGGCGTTAGGCTTGGAGATGCAAAGCAAGTAAGCACCACAAAAAAGCGAGCAGCGGCGTAACACCGCTTAGCTCGCTTTAGCTTCTAGCTTTCGAGTCGAGTCTTCAGCTCTATACCGCTTTAACGGTATAAATTAGTGCAGTTTGCGGGAACAATACCGGCAGCTGCATGCCGTATTTCATCAATACTTCACCTGAGAATACTTGGCCATCAGTTTGTTGCAAAATAGACGGGGTGTATTCTTTTAGCTTTTCAGGCCATACACGCTCAATGGTGTATTGTTTATTAGCATCAAGACCTGCAAAGTAGAAGCGGTTTGGCGTAGTGCGAACAGTTTCCAAAACGCTGTTATATGCAAAAATACCTTCTTGCTTGTCTTTAGATACATAACCAAATTTTACGTTCATGCCGTCATCGTCCATGCGGAATAGATCGCCGCCGTGGGTGATATGACGATACTTTTTGTAAAGTGAAATAGCATCAGTAAGCACGCTTTGCTCGTGGTCAGTAAGTTCACGTGGGTCCATCTCTATACCCATATGGCCAAACAAGGCTACTGCCGAACGTATCTCAATAGGTAAGTGTCTACCCGTTATATGGCAGTCGCGCGGGCCAACGTGTGCGCCCATTACTTCAGCCGGGAAGAAATAAGAACAACCACGCTGAATATACAAACGGTCTAGTGCGTCGTTAGAATCCGACGTCCAGAAACGATCTGTGTGTGGCAAAATACCTAAATCTACACGGCCGCCGCCTGAACAACAGCTTTCTATCTCAATGCCTGGCTTAGCTGCCTTGACGCGGTCTATTAAGCTGTAAAGCGCAGCCATTTGACCATGCATCGCAGGTTTACCGTGAAGGTTGCCGGGGTGGTTTACGTCGCGGTTCATGTCCCATTTGATGTAGCTGATTTTGGGGTACGCCTTCAGTACATCAGTAATCACTTTGTAAAGGTACTCAACCACTTCGGGGTTGGTTAAATCCAATACGTACTGATTTCTGAAAGGGACGTGGGGGTTATCCTCGGTTTGCAGCGCCCACTCAGGATGTGCGCGGTACAGGTCACTGTCGGGGTTTACCATCTCTGGCTCAAACCAAATACCGAATTCCATGCCAAGGCCAGTAACATGGTCAATGAGCCCGTCTAGTCCTTCAGGGTAGATAGCTTCATCAACAAACCAGTCGCCAAGCCCAGCCTTGTCGTTTCTGCGCCCTTTAAACCAACCATCATCTAACACAAAGCGCTCAATGCCCAGTGGTGCAACTTTATCGGCTAAGGCTTTAAGTTCATCTTCGTTATGATCGAAATAAATACCTTCCCAGGTGTTGTAGTGCACCGGGCGAGGCTTCGATTCAGCACTGTGGTTTAGCACGTTGCTGCGAATGAAGTTATGGAACTGTTGTGATAGCGAAGAGAAACCTTCACAGCCATAGCCTGTGTAAAGCACGGGGGATGTATAGCTTTCGCCAGCGTTAAGTACCACTTCACCTGGAAATAATAACTCACCAAACTGCACATAGCTTCTGCCATCAGCCATTAGCTCAGCGCGAAGCTTGTGGTTTGCAGAAGCGCCAAGGTGATAACCATAGCACTCACCGTTAAGTTCACCCGTGCCTTGAGGAAATGCAATCAGGCCAGGGAAGGTGTCGTGAGATGTTTTGCCTCGGCGATTTTCACGTACATAACTTCCAAAGAAGAGGTCGTGATCTTTGGTTTGAAACTCTGCTGACCAGCGGCCTTCAAATGTTTTAATTTTGCTTACGGAAGTAGGCAAGGGCAGGCTAGCGGCATTCAAATAGCCTAAATTGAGCGGTGTTTCGCCACTGTTTTCGAGACGAGAAACGTATTTTACTACGCTCGTTTTGTTATCGAGCTCAACAGTTGTGATAAGACGCATACCGCGGCGAGCGTCTTCGCTTACGAAAGCAACAGACTGTGCATCTTCATTTATTTCGGTCAGGCTAAAGCCTGCTGACCACTGGTCGGCATCGCCCGACACTTCAAGACCTGGCTGACCCGTCCAGCCGTCACCGTGAGTCGGTACCAACGTAATCGGCGGTTCAATTACGGGTGCGCATTTGGCTTCTTGACGGGTGTTTAAAACGCTCAGCATTTCTGGTGTTGTACTGTCACTTAATGGCGCACCATAGTAAATGACTTTGGGCATACGACCCTGGCAGTCGAATATTAATGTGGCTTTCTCGTTCGACAAACGAACGAATGATGTGAGTGACGACATAAAAACCTCATTTTACATGCCTAGATGTTTATAGCGCATGTTGTTAAAAGAAAAGATGACTGAAAAGTACAGAAGGAACATCCGTACGGTTTTATGATTTTACAACGGTTTATCGAGCTTAATACCTGCTTTCTTGCACGGTCGTCGAGTGATTAAATCTGTTTCAATCACGCTTACAGAGTCTTCTCCCTGCTTTCATCTACTTCACAGCGTGTGGCGGAACAAAAGTACGCAACAAACCGTACTTTTGCTCCGCCACAACCGTAGTAATCCTAGTTATCTGAACCAGCCAATATATGGCTGACCTTATTAGCCGTGTGCTTCTTCGCTCTCTATCAAACGACCACGCCATTCTGCCTTTTGCTTAAATACAACCCGATTTAAGACAAGGGCGAGGGCAATACAGCAAACCAATGTGACCAACATCAGGTGAATGTAGTGCAGGCCGAAAGGAGCGTGCACAAAGCTAAAGAAAGCGTATAGACCCACACCAAAGACAACTGCCGCTATTCCCGCGTTGGCGTTTACGTTATTAAATAGTAATCCAACAATAAAGATGGAAAGAATAGGCATACTTAACAACCCGAAAAGTTGTTGAAGCAAGTTGATGATGCTTTCTGCTTGCGCGTACACAGGAACCATAACTAGCGATACAATAGTAAGCGCCGCGGTCACAAAGCCGCTTAAGCGTGCAACGTTTGGCTTCTTCTGAAAATACGCCTCGTGTATATCGCAAACATAAAGTGCAGTCGCAGAGTTGAGGTTACTGTTGTAAGTAGTGAGTACTGCGGCAGCGAGGGCCGCTGCAAATACACCTGATAGCCAGCTAGGTAAAACATCACCTACCAACGTACCGTAAGCGGCATCGTTGATATCGCCGTACAGCTTATACGAAATGATACCTGGAACTACGATAATGGTAGGAACAACGATAAAGCGGATGATCGCTGCAGCGTATACGCCTTTCTGTGCTTCCTTTAAATTAGGTGCAGCCATGGCGCGCTGGGTGATTACCTGATTCGTACTCCAGTAGAAAGTCTGGATAAACACCATACCGGTTAATAACGTGTGCCATGGTAGAGGTGAATCATTATCGCCAATTAGGGTTAAGCGTTCGGCAGGTATGCCCGAGAAATCAAAATCGATTGCGAATAGTGCAAGAACGACAACAACAATCGCCATAGTCAAAAGCAATACGCCAGAATAGGTATCTGAAACTGCAACCGCGCGAAGCCCACCAAAGATAGCGTAGAAGGCACCAATCAATGCAAAAGCGGTGGCAACATACATAAGTGGAATGTCTACATTGAACATGTTAATCATGAAAAGCGAGCCGGTGTAGATTACGGCAGGCATGAAAATAAGGCTGCTACCTAGGAAGAAAAGAAGACCTATTAGTGCTCTTATATGCTTGTTGTTATAGCGCATTTCCAGCAATTCGGTGGTTGTGGTGCACTGATAATGATAATAGACGGGAAGAAAAACTCGCGCGAGAATGATAAGGCCCGCCACTGCGGCAAATTCCCACCACGCAAGCAGTGCCATTTGGTTACCGTTCATCCCTACAAGTTGATCGGTACTTAAATTAGTTAACGTTATTGAGCCCGCGACGTATATCCATGTTAGTCCGCCGCCAGCTAAGAAATATTCTTTGTTTTCGTTGGCTTTACTATGCCCATGACCGCGACACTTTAAATAGGTAAGAAGCCCGATAAGTGCGGTGATGAAAATAAAAACGACAAGTTGGGTTAAGCTGCCTGACACGAAAAACTCCTCAGCAGAATAAAGACAAAAGGGGGCAACAGCGCCCCCTTGATAGACTAGTTGTTATTAGAAGCTAGCACGAACACCAACAGCGTAACGAGCACCGTCAGCAACTTGTTGAACGAAATGTTCTGATAAGCGACCGCGACGCGTTAGCTCTTCGTCAGTAATGTTAATGCCTTCGAAGAATACCGTAAGAGACTCAGTTACATCGTAACTTACACTCATATCAACTTGGGTGTAAGTCTCAGTGAAACGAGGCTCGGTACCACCAAGAGTACTTACCGCTTCTTGCATAAAGGTTTCACGATTGTTCAGTGCAACACGCGCTTGGAACGCATCTTTTTCGTAGAACAATGTAATGTTTTGTGAGTTTCCTAAACCTGGTAGGCTAAATTCTGCATCTGAGTTAACGATAGTAGCATTAGCTTGGATACCGAAGCCGCTTTCAAGCGTGTGCAACCAAGCAAGCTCTAAACCTTCAACTTCAAGCGTATCGCCGTTACGAGGGCGCAGAACGCTAAATACATACTCGCCACTTTCTAAGAAAAGAGACTCATCAGCAACATCACCTGCAATGAAGTCTTCCACTTCTTTGTTAAAGGCTGCAGCTGAGAAGTAGCTAGTATCGTCGTAGTACCATTCTAAAGATACATCCCAGCTGGTGGCTTTATATGGCTTAAGTTCAGTGTTACCCGCTTGTGCTTGCAAGTTACCCGGACGGCTCACAGTAACATTAAATACAGGCACTAAGTCATCCATCATTGGACGCGTTAGCGTTTCAGAAAACGCATAACGTAGGTATAAATCGTCAGTTAACTGTAGCTTAACATTTAAGTTAGGAAGCAGCGAAGAGTAGCTGTTTTTCTCGTTAACCGGCGCACCTACTTCTGTTTCATAAACTACATTAAGGTCTGACGGATCGTTAGGGATTGGCTGAAGATCTCTTACAATCTGACTTGTCCCGTCTACTGAAGTGTCAGTTTCGCTGTAGCGGAAGCCAAAATTCACATCAAGTGGCATCTCTGAGATTTCAGTAGTGAAGTAGAATTGTGCGTACGCACTTAATACTTCTTCGCTCACTACGAATGAGTCATTGCTTGGCTGTGGGTTGCCGATATTTGTTGCATCAATCGCTGCGCGAACGTCGTCAAACGATTCACCTGTAGCGTCTGCAATTTGCTGTACTGCTGCATCAGATGTTGCGTAGTCAAAGAACGCTTCAGGGTCATAAGTTAGCCACTGATTAGGCACACCGCCGAAGTAGTTTTGTGCAGTAAATACACTTAGAAGCTCGTCAGGAAGATCGAATGTGTAGCCGCAATAAATGTCACAACCAGAAGCGAACAAGCGAGTATTAGATTTTTCACGATCTTGGAAATAGATACCGAAATCTGCTTTGTAGAACGCATTGTCTGAATCAGGTACCCAAGAGAAGTCTGCACGGTACTCACTGATGGTATCTTCCGTGTCAAAACCGTTGCGCTCATTGTAGTGCATACGACCTAGTGAAGGTGTTTGTAAAGCGGCATCACCACCGGCAACAGTCAATGATGGAGTAGCACCTGTGAAATCTACACTGTATTCATTGTTATAACCCACAACAGTGAAGAAGTTGTCACCGCCACTGCTGTCTTCGGCAGTTGAAGTTGAGATATCAATGTTTGCAGTTAAGTTGTCGTTTACTAACCACTCAAAGTTTGCACCGAAAGCCTGGATTTCAACATCTCGGCCGTAGCGGCGGCGAATAAAGTCAGTCGCACCACCAACACCGTCTACAACGGTGCTTGTTACACCTGATAGGCTACCGTTGTCAGTGAAAGACATGTTGTCGAGGTTGCTATCAGAGAACCAGTGGCCAACACTGTGTGCGTCTGAGTCAACTTCAAATTTAGAGTAAAGACCATCTAAAGTAAGCGTCATGTCATCGTTAGGAGCATACTGAACAACAAGGTTACCAGATGTTCTTTCACGATCGACTAAATCAACGATTTGGTCAAAGTTCTGCGGAATGTACACACCGTTGAACTGGGCATTGTCAGCGTAATCAGGGTTATCTAGCTCAGAACGATTGGTTAGGCTTACTTCAGGACGCCAGTAGCGCGTTTCTAGCATGTTTGTTTGTAGCTTACGCTGTTGGAACGATGCAGCAGCTAACACACCTAGTTTACCATCCATAAAGGTATTGGTAATTAAGCCCGACATTTGTGGCGTTGTTTCTTCAGAAATGTCTTCGTACATGCCTTTTACACTTGCAACGGCCTTGAAGCCGTCAAATGCGAATGGGCGAGCAGTTGTGATTTCTACGGTTGAACCGATACCACCTTCTTGCATAGAAGCGAGAGGGCTCTTGTAAACTTTTGCACCGCTAATAAGTTCAGCTGGAAGCGTATCGAAACTAAAAGCACGACCTTGGTTTTCTGTAGCAATCTGGGCCGAAACCACGCACAGTAATAAATTGACCTTCACCACCTGAACGATCAATGGCAACACCAGTAATTCTTTGTAGTGATTCAGCTACGTTTTGGTCTGGAAATTTACCTAGGTCTTCAGCCGTAATACCGTCGTAAACAACATCAGATGCTTTCTTATCTAGCATTGATGCTTTCAGAGAGCTGGTAAAACCTTTAACTTCGATAACTTCCACTTCTTTATCAGTAGCAGTAGTTGCTTCCTGTGCCAGTGAAATAGGGGCATGTAGGGCAGAGGCGATAGCAACACCTAAAAGTGAGCGTTTCGCGATAGGGCCTAACTGTGATGTGTTAATTTTATGTGTCACTGTGTTTTCTCCGTGAGTAGGCTACGTTTTAACGTACTTTGCACTTAAATTACGTTTTTAGTATGTGCGGATCAAGCTTATTAACAATACTTTTACACATTTAACGTTATATTTTCGTGATTATTATTTGTAACTTTATGAAAAATATAGCGTTTCTGATTTAAGGTAAAAGGTGAAATGTTTACCTTGGATCCAATACTAGCACAAAATGACAATGTAATTACAATGTTATAAAAAATTTTTTTGTATAAAAAAAGTGCGGTCTATAGCCGCACTTTATTAACAATCAGAAAAATAAAGGAAAATTAGCTGCAGCGGATACGGTCGACGGCGGCTTTCCAACCATCATAGGCTTGATCACGTTCTTGCTTGGTCAATCTTGGAGTGAAAACGCTATCACTCTTCCAACAATGGGTTAAATCGTCGATTGAATTGAAGACACCAGCCTGTAATCCTGCTAAGAAGGCAGCACCAAGAGCGGTGGTTTCCGTAATCTCAGGGCGCTCTACTTCAGCGCCCAATATGTCTGAAAGAAAGCCCATAACCCAATCATTACGCGACATACCGCCATCTACACGAATAGTTGTGGGGCGAGCGCCATCGCTTTCCATTGCTTTTTGCAGGTCCTTAGTCTGGTAGCAAACAGACTGAAGTCCCGCAGCAACGATTTCGCTAATGCCTGTGTCGCGGGTTAAACCTAAAATTGCGCCACGGGCATCTGGATCCCAATAAGGTGCGCCTAAACCAGTAAATGCCGGGACAAGGAACACGCCGTTATCTTGTCTTGCTCGCTGTGCAAGTGCCTCCGATTCGGCGGCATCGTCGATAAGCTTCAGGCCATCTCTGAGCCATTGAACGGTTGCGCCGGCCATAAAAATACTGCCTTCAAGCGCATAAGTCGTTTTGCCGTTTAAACGATACCCAACGGTGGTGAGTAATCGGTTTTTCGATTGCAAAGGGGCGTCACCAGTGTTCAATATCATAAAACAGCCGGTACCGTAAGTGCTTTTGGCCATGCCTTTTTCAAAGCATGCTTGGCCTACTAATGCTGCTTGCTGGTCGCCTGCTACGCCTTGGATCGGAATAGCTCTGCCTATGATGTCTTCTTTCGTTACACCAAAGTCAGCCGCACAGTCCATCACCTCGGGTAGCATTGAGCGTGGGATATTGAATTTATCAAGTAACTTCTCATCCCAGCATTGGTTATTGATGTCGAACAGCATTGTACGCGAGGCATTGGTGGCATCAGTTTTGTGTGACTCACCACCCGTTAAGCGCCATATAAGGAACGTGTCTACGGTTCCAAACAGCAGCTCTCCGTCCTCGGCTTGCTGTCTTGCACCTTGTACATTGTCTAATATCCAAGCTACTTTAGTGGCAGAGAAATAAGGGTCTAATAGAAGCCCTGTCGATTCAGTAATGTGTGAAACGAGTTCTTCGTCTTCGCTTAAATCACGACAAAGCTGGGCTGTGCGTCTGTCTTGCCAAACGATTGCCGGGTAGACAGGCTCGCCAGTGTTTTTATTCCACACTAACGTTGTTTCGCGCTGGTTAGTGATACCAACGGCTGCGATATCTGATGGTGTTAATGAACATTTCTTGAAAACTTCTTTGAGGGTAGAGACAACGCTTTCCCAAATTTCCTCTGGATCATGCTCAACCCAGCCATCTTTCGGATATTTTTGAGAGAACTCCTGCTGTGCAATAGCGTCTATACTGCCCTTTGGAGAAAAAATGATGCTGCGAGAGCTTGTTGTACCTTGGTCAATGGCAAGGATATGTTGTCCCATAAGGTCACTCCTGAAGATAGTTTTCATAGAGTTTGCATCATTTACACAGGATTAACAATGCTATATTTTCGAAAACGAACATTGGCGTTTCGTTTTGTTATGGGAACATTGAAGTTAAGCACGTATAATTGGTGTAATTTTCTAATTCTGGGGACTCGCGATGAATCAAACGCAAAGACACGAAAAAATTGTTGGGCTTATAAAGCTACATGGTTTTATGTCCATTGATGATTTGGTCAGTGCATGCGAAGTTACGCCGCAAACAATCCGTCGAGACCTAAACCAGCTTGCTGAAAATGGTGTGGTGAGCCGCTATCATGGTGGTGCTGGCCTTAACAGAAGTTGGGAAAACACGCCATATCAGGAAAGGAAAACCCAAAACAGCGAAGTCAAAGAGAAAATTGCTGAAGCAGTGGCTGCAATGATCCCTGACGGCGCATCGTTGTTCATTAATATCGGTACGACGACGGAAATGATTGCAACTAAGTTGCTCAACCACAAAAATCTTCACGTGGTAACCAACAATATTCACGTTGCTACCATTCTTTCGGCTAAAGAGGATTTCTCCGTCATTATTGCTGCCGGTGAAGTTCGCTATCGCGATGGCGGAATCATTGGCGAGGCAACCTGCGATTTTATAAGCCAGTTCCGCATGGATTACGGCATTATCGGTATCAGTGGTATTAGTTCGGACGGTGCACTACTTGACTTTGATTTCAGAGAAGTGAAAGTGTCCCAAGCCATTTTGGAACATACTCAACACGTTATATTAGCTGCGGACTACAGTAAGTTTGAACGCCGCGCAATGGTGGAGCAGGGGCACATTTCACAGGTTGATTGCTTGGTTTGTGATAAAACGCCGCCGCCCAGCATAAGCAAGATAATCGAACAAAATAACATCACCTTTGTCAAAGCGTGACCATCTATTTACCATAGTTTTCCACTACTCTTAAACCTGTTCTCTGTTTTGGTCGCATTCTACTTTGTGGCAGTCTTCTTTAAATATTACGCACTGTTGCCGCAAACGCTCTTACACACCACGTATTTTTCAATGTAAATCAGTCAAATATTGTTGCGATTGGATTTGTTCATTCCTTTTAATTACGAATTTTAACTTTCTTTAATGTTCGTAAATGTTCGTTTTGTGTTGACATGTTTTCTTTTTGCTTGTCAAATAGACAACCATATGAGGATATCCATATAAATACCACTAGAGGCAATGTATGAATCAAAGCAATCAAACTGAACAGACAGTCGACGTTTTAGTCGTTGGCGGCGGTGTTAACGGCGTAGGCGTCGCGCTTGACGCTGCGGGACGCGGGCTTTCGGTTGCTTTGTGCGAGAAAGGTGACCTCGCAGGCGCAACGTCTTCTTCTAGCAGCAAATTGATTCATGGTGGGCTTAGGTATTTAGAACATTATGAATTTCGCTTAGTGAAGGAAGCGCTGGCAGAACGTGAAGTGTTGTTGAAGAAAGCGCCTCACATCATGTGGCCGCTACGTTTTCGTTTGCCTCACCAAAAGCATTTACGCCCTGCGTGGATGATACGAATTGGTTTATTCCTCTATGACTCGCTGGCTAAGCGCAATATGTTGCCGCGCTCACGTAAGCTAACGACCACCAGTGAAAGCCCGCTGGTTAGCGATATTTCAACGTGTTTTGAATACTCAGATGGTTGGGTAGATGACGCACGCTTAGTGGTACTAAATGCACTAGCTGCCCAAGATCAGGGGGCGAAGATATATACGCGTACTGAATGCGTTAAAGCTGAAAAGTTAGATAATTTGTGGAATGTGGAGCTTAAAACGTCTCAAGGGAAAACGTTTACAGTCAAGGCCAAATCAATTGTTAATGCGGCTGGACCGTGGGCAGTATCGTTTCTAGATCGCTTGGTAAATATTCACAACCCCAATGCGATGCGCATGGTAAAGGGAAGCCACTTTGTCGTTCCCAAGCTATATAACTCTGATGAAGCGTACATTCTGCAAAATAAAGACGGGCGTATTGTATTCGTGATCCCTTACGAAGGTGATTTCTCACTTGTGGGCACAACAGACGAAGACTTTAAAGGTAATCCGTCTGACGCTGCAATTTCAAACGAAGAGACTGATTACCTAATTGAAGTCGTAAACAACTACTTCAAGTCCAAGATAACACGCGAAGATATAGTCCATACTTACAGTGGCGTGCGCCCACTCTTAGAAGAGAAAAACGCGTCAGCACAAGAACTTACTCGGGACTATAAAGTAGAGCTTAAGGGTGAGGCTGGAAAGCCCGTATTACTTAATATCTTCGGCGGCAAAATTACAACCTATCGAAAGCTTTCAGAGCACGCGGTAGATAAACTTGTCTCATGTTTCCCGAAAGCGAAAAAAGCGTGGACCAAAGAAGTACCGCTACCAGGTGGTGCATTTGAGAGTCAAGAATCGCTAGTTGCTCAACTAACTTCCGAGTTTTCTTGGCTGGACAGCGCTATCGCTGAACGCTACGCAAGACAGTATGGTTTGCTATGTTATAAGTTTCTTAAAGGTAAAGCGTCAGTAGATGCTATGGGGACTCATTTCGGGGCTGGTATGTATCAGGCAGAAGTTGATTACCTTATAGAGTGCGAGTGGGCTTGTTGTCTAGAAGACGTGATTTGGCGCAGAACAAAACATGGATTACGCTTGGACAAAGCACAACAGGAAGTGCTGTCCTCTTATATCTCAACGAAAGTTTCTGGCGCAGTTCAATCGGATGAGTCTGTGGATGCTGTATTGGCAAGCGCCTAACCCGTGAAAAGGTACGCATTAGAAGGAGCCATCTTTGCTTGAAAAGCGATAAGGTGGCTCAATCGCCATTGATTAGCTAGCCCAACAGGATAAAGTAGACGACTTTAAATGAACATGGACGTGATAAACAATACTTCCGTCAAGGAAGTCGTACTTATTAGACACGGTAAGCCTCTCTCGGCGCATAATGACAAAGTAAACGCAGCTCAATATGCTCAGTGGGTGCGTAACTATGATAAATCGATACTCGATCCAACAAGTCACCCAAAGCAGAAGACCCATATCGACGACAGCTACATTGTGGTTAGCCCGTTACTAAGGGCTAAATTGTCTGCGGCTTATTACGGCGCGACTCAAATTGATGAAGAGTTGCCCTATCTTAAAGAAATGGATATTCCTTACTACAAACTTCCGTTCACCTTGCGCAGTTGGCACTGGGTCGTCTTAAGCCGTGCATTATGGTTCATAGGATTTAAAGGTCGATTTGAAAGTTTCAAAGCTGCCAAGCAAAGGGTTAATCTTGTTTCCGAGCGTATTGAAAAACTGTGTGAGAAACACGAGCGGATAGTGCTATTCGGGCATGGTATGACTAACTATTACACCCGAAAAACACTCATAAAAAATGGCTGGCAATTAAAGCAAAAAGACGGTGATTTTTGGGGAATTACGATATTGCACAAGCCGTTGCCATAATGCTGAGTCTTCGTTTTTTAACCAGAAATTCTTAAGGTTTATTTATACCTACTTCATTTTTTCTTCAAAATGTCGATAAAATAGAACAATGCCTAACAAGCGCTAACGACTTGAACAAAGGCATGGGGAATCGACAATGAATAAAACCAACAAAAAGAAACCTTCCACGTCTAATGTTTTTAAGGCGGCTATTTCAGCTATTTTTGCAATTACCCTTGGCGTTACTATCAACTTTCTTCATACCGACGAGAAAGACACCACAACAATCGCCTTTGCACTAAACCTAGATACGTTTAAGCGTCACGTCGTCTCGTCTCACTGGCAATGGCGAGTCCGCCAACCCACTACTATGATAATGCTAATTCACTACAATGAGTCGGGCAAAGAAACGAACCGTACTCCGGTGCGAATGAATCACAACGGATGGCCGACCGCTGAGCTTTCTAGTGAAGGGTGTGAAAAAATATGGACGTCGCTAGTGGCGACACCACTGCGCGTGGACGGCTTTAAGATCCATGCCGACTACTATGCTGAACTTGAAGAGAACGAAGACAACTATTGGTGTCGCTTCAGCTTAAGTAGCGGCGCGTATTTCGACTATTTTCCTGCAAACGGAACAGTAACAAATTTAAGCGATTAAACTGGCCACATAAACGAGGGTGCACAATATAGGCCTATGCTTATATAGGTATTTGTTCTATTTAGATAATTAGTCTACTTTTGAGTTAATGCCATGTTACTTATTGGCGCCATAAGGTATTGTTGATTATAAGATAATACTCGGCATTAACGAATTAAGTAGATATATGCTTTCACGCTTATTTTCTTCGAAAAGTAAAAAAACTAGCGTCACTGTAGGCGTATCGGTCTGTGCTTCTGAGCTACACATTGTGGCTATAGAGCGCAGTGGCGACGCTGTTTCACTTAATTCTGTTTCTTCAATTCCCTATGATCAGCATCAGCCTCTTAAGCAACAGCTATCGGCGGCGTTAAGCCCGTTTGCTAAGTCGACCTGTAATGTTTCTATAGTGCTTTCACAGCATATGTACCACATGGTACAGGTTGATAAGCCAGAAATGGCAGAAGAGGATATTACAACAGCGTTACCGTGGACTCTCGGAGAGCTGGTTCCCTATGACTCCAGCAACATGGTTTTAGACTATGTCGACTACCCGGTTAAAAGTCGGAGTGGCGGCCAAAAGATAAATGTATTCGCTGCCGAAAGGTCCTCACTTGCTGCCGTCGCAGCGAGCATGGCAAAAAAGAAAGACAAGCAGCTTACACATATCCACACCAAAGAAGTGTTAGCAACTGAAATGGTGCCAAATGATGACTATGCGCGACTACTCATCATCCAAGAGCCCAACAGTGAACCGTTTTTAATGATAGTGCGCTCTCAGGCTATTTGGTTGGCACGTCGCTTACGTGGATTTGTAAGCAAAGTTAATGAGCAGACAGACCTGTCACAGCTAAGTGATACTTTGGGATTAGAAATTCAACGCTCAATGGATTTCTATGAGTCGCAACTTAAGCAGCCGCCTTTAAAAGAAATTCTGTTTAAAACTCAATTTGACTGTGTGCCAGTGATCGAACGGCTGAAGCCGTTTCAGCCCGTTGCCATGAATGTCTTTACTTCACAGCTTAATTTAGCCGATGTAGTTGAACCTGCCTGCCACTTTGCGTTAGCAAGTGCACTTGTTGCAGCGAGAGAGGTGGCATGAAAAGAACGATAAACCTCTATCAGGACTCTCTTAAACCAAAGAAAGAGCGGTTACCATTCTCGAAGGTACTTTGGCTTAATGGCGCGGCAATAGGTGTCATGTTGGTGGTGGTAATCGCGCTCAATATTACGTTGGGGGCGAAGCAGAAAAAGTTAAATGAAAAAACAAACGCGATTAGCCAACTGAATAGCGAAATTAAAACCTTAAGCGCTGCACTCGAGAAGAAACGAGACACCCAGTCGCTTCAGCAACAGCTTGAAAAGGTGAACGCCAAAATTGAAAACCGAAGACGTCTGTTAGCGTATCTTGATAGCGGAGAGTTGTCATTTGACGCAACAAAGTACGGCGAGGTTATGGACGATTTGGCTAATTTCCACAATCAGAGCCTATGGCTGACGAGTATTGATATCGATACACAAACCATTCGCCTGTCAGGCCAAACCTTGGCGCCTTCATCTATACCTGTGTGGCTTAAAAAGTTGCAGCAGTCTCCGTTTTTCCAAGGTAAGTCATTTTCTTCAGTGCAGTTTGATGAAGTAGACGGCAAAGAAAACGTGAAACAATTCTTGATATCCACAGATTTTGAAGGAGACGCTGATGAATCAGTACCAGCAGCTCTCTGAGAAATTCTCCGCTCTTGAAAGCAGAGAAAAACAGCTAATTACATGGGTGAGTTTTGCTCTCATTATCTATCTATTCTTCTGGTTCGGTGTTTCGCCTGCACTTGATGACTTGTCTGCAACCGATAAAGCAGTCATCAGAAAGGAGAGCGAGCACAAAGCATTGGTCATTCAAAGAGATGCTATTCAAGAAGCGCTAACCATCGATTATACAAAGCGCACGCAGCTAGAACTCGATAAGGCCAGAAAAGACCTACTATCAATTGATGAGGCACTACTTTCACTTAATGAAGGGTTTGTCGCAGCCGATCGAATGCCCGAGCTGCTTATGACGCTTCTAAACGAAGAAGACAACGTACGTTTAGTGAATTTTAAGGTCGAGCCTACCGAAACAGTACGCTTTGGTGACGGTGAGTCTCAAAGCACCCCGTTTTACCGTCATAACATGCGCTTAATTATTGAGGGAAGTTACTTTGACCTGCGTAGCTACCTAGCGCGCCTTCAAGCCGCGCCTGAAAAAGTCGTAGTAACAGATTTTGCTTACAACGTTGAAGCTTACCCAAGTGCCACGTTAGCACTGGGGTTAGCAACGGTAAGCAATAATGAAACCTTTATCTCGCTGTAAGGAGAGAGTGTGAAACGGTTAAGAATTGTGGTCACAGCTTTAGCGATAGCAACATGCTTACCTACAGTTGCGTCTGTCGACCCGACTAGGCCTGCAATCGCCAGTGCATCAGTGTCTAGCAATGATGATGCTGTAGCAGGAGAACTAGCACTTCAATCTATCTTTAAACGCAGTACAGGTTATAGCGCCATCATATCGGGTAAATCCTACCGCGTGGGCGACACACTTAACGAATACACCGTATCAAAAATTAACCCCAAGAACGTGGTTATCACTGACGGACGTCAGCAGAAAATACTAAGAATGTATGCATATGAAATTAAAAAATAGCCTCATTGTTAACACATTGGTTTTGTCTGCAGCGTTAGTTGTGGCAGGTTGCCAATCTTATGGTGTTGGCGAGGAAGTAAAACCTCATATTCGCGATGAACTAGCACGTTCTCAGAATACGACATCAAGTAAACCAACACCGCCCCCGCAGCTTAATCAAGAACTGCTGGCAGAGGTTGCCCGTTATCAAGCGTTACCTGCGCCAACATCACAGAAAATGTTTGCAGTTTCTGCTAACAATGTAGACGTGCGTCCGTTTTTCGACGCGTTAGTTGAAGACACACCTTACAGTGTCGCGGTTCATCCAGCCGTGTCGGGGCAAATTAGCTTAACGCTCAAAGAAGTGGCGTTAGAAGATGTATTAACCATTATTTCGAGAATGTATCCGTTAGACGTGTTTTTGGAAGGAAAGGTAATTCAGGTTATGCCTTCTCAACTAAAGACGGAATCGATCCCGGTTAACTTTCTTATGATCAAGCGCTTCGGTGTATCTAACGTAAGCGTTATTGCCGGTGGGGTAAGTGAGCAAGACCAAAACAATGGTGGCAACAACGGTGGAATTAACGGCAATAACAACATTGGCGGGAACGCGCTAGGTGGTCAGGGTGGTTTTGGAGGCCAAGGCGGACTTGGCGGCAATAACATCCAGCAGCTCAATGGCTCAAACATTCAGACCACCAGTGAGAACGACTTTTGGAGCGATTTAAAAGAGGCACTAAAAGTACTGGTCTCTTCAACAGAAGGTCGCCAAGTTGTGGTTTCACCCCAAGCAGGCTTAGTGACCGTTCGAGCATTGCCCAGCGAAATCGCAGTGGTGAAAGACTTTTTAAACCAAAGCCAAGAGAGCTTACAGCGACAGGTGGTATTAGAGGCGCGCATTATTGAAGTCACGCTAAACGACGGCTATCAGCAAGGCGTGCGCTGGGATCGCATTGCAAGCGGCTTGACGGGCAGCGTGAACTTTGGCTTCAGCGGCGGAGCTATAGCGTCAAACTTTGCTGCAAATACCGCTGCAGGTATAGATCCAGCCATAAATGCAGTTAATGGCATAGGGAACTCAATCTCTACAGATATTGGCGGCGTTTCTACTTTGAGAATTTCCCGAGGTGACTTTGACGGCGTTATCAATATGCTGCAAACCCAAGGTGATGTTCAGATGTTGAGTAACCCCAGAGTGACCGTCACTAACAACCAGAAAGCAGTGATTAAGGTCGGTCAGGACGAATACTTTGTCACCGATGTGTCGACCAGTGAAGATCAAAGCGCGACTCAAACCGAAAACGAAAATGACATCGAACTTACCCCGTTTTTTTCAGGTATTGCCTTAGATGTTACTCCTCAAATTGATAGAAGCGGCTCGGTTATATTGCACGTTCACCCATCAGTAACGGAAACGGCAGAGCAGACTAAAGTCATTCAGGTGGGCGATCAGCAAATCTTGCTGCCACTGGCACAAAGTAATATCCGAGAGTCAGATACGGTAATTCGTGCCCGCGATGGAGAAATTGTCGTGATTGGCGGTTTGATGGAAACCGTTACCAGTGAGCAAGAATCAAAAACGCCTTTGTTGGGTGACATTCCATTCATTGGTAACGCGTTTAAAAACAAAGCCAAAACGCAGAGTAAGCGCGAGCTGGTGATCTTGATACGCCCATCAGTTGTGCAACCGGACACGTGGGAAAAACAGCGCCTTCGCACTCAGTCATTACTTGATCAGTGGTATAGAAACTAATTATGTATCAGGGCTTTTTTCACTTCACAGATATGCCGTTTTCGCTTACCCCGAATACGGATTTCTTTTGTGCGCTTGCGCCACACAATGAAGCGTTGAAAGTCATTTTATCAGCATTGAGTATGTCTGAAGGCTTTATAAAAGTAACCGGTGAAGTCGGTACAGGTAAGACATTGTTATGCCGTAAATTGATAAATCATCTGTCTGATAAATTTGTAGCCTGCTATTTACCCAACCCATACCTTTCGCCTGATGAATTACGCCAAGCATTTGCGAGAGAGTTAGGTATTGTTACGGAAGGAAATAGTGATAATCAAGGCTTGCATAATGCAATAGAGACAAAGCTATTAGCCCTTAAAAAAGAGGGGCGACAAGCGGTATTAATCATTGACGAAGCGCAGTCGCTGAGTTGGGATGCTCTTGAGATGCTGCGTCTTTTTAGCAATTTGGAAACGGAAAAAAGTAAGCTGCTTCAAATTGTCTTGTTTGGACAGCCTGAACTTGATGACAACTTGGCAAACCCTAAAGTAAGACAAATACGCCAGCGAATAAGTTTTTCTTACACTTTACGCACAATGACGTCAGCCGAAGTCGATTACTACATTGGTCACCGGTTGACGACAGCAGGTGGTAACGAGCAGTTGATATCTAGAGGACTGCGCGCATTTATAGCGTTGGTTACCAAGGGTACGCCTCGCTTGGTTAACATAGTTTGTCATAAGATTCTTTTGCGCGCATATGGTCAGGGCAAGGCGTCGGCGACCTGGTCACATACCCTAAGCGCCGTTTTCGATACACATGACTGTAAACGCAGACTTGTCCCAAGGCAGAGTCTTGTTATTTTGTCGCTTGCTGTGGTGGCAGTTGCAAGTGTACTACATGTATACGGCGCAGGTGGCATATGAGTATTTTGAATGACACCTTAAAGTCACTGGATGAACGCAATAAAAGTGAAGACTTTGGTTTGCCGCCAACCGTTGAAGTCAGTCAACGTCCAGTATGGCCAAAAGCGCTCATAATCATCGCCGTTTTGGTGTTTGTAGTGTGGTTAGGAATTACACTTTTATCTGGTACTTCTCATCGCGAAAAAAATGAAGATAGATTAAGCACAACGGCCGTTTCAAGTGCCCCGAGCGTTAACAACCCGTCTGCTGAAAGTACAATATCAGAGCGTGTTGCCGATAGCACAGCAGATATAAATGCGCCGTCACAAGGAATGCAATCAACCCCGTTATCTGAAAGTGATATGGCGCTACAAAACCGTGCGTCAGATGTGGCTGAGCTGGTTTTCAATACCGTTGATGAGTCATTAGAAGATGATGAAGCTCAATACAGAAAAAGGGTTACAACTACGGTATCAGCAACCAGCACAGCTGATGATGTGAATGCGTCAAGCGTCAATAACAGCGCAAACGCCAGTAGCCCTCAATCAGAACTGTCTGCGGCAAGCAAGGCACAACCCGCAAGCTCGAAGACCGCAGAGCCTAAACCCACAAATATCATAACCAGAGAGCCTGTAGTTGAGGTAGCACCTAAGTCACCTGAACAACAAAGTGCTGTGCATTTAGAAGCAGGACATAAAGCGTATAACTTTGGCATTTTTGATGAGGCTCAAAAAAGCTTCACGCTAGCACTGGCAACCTTTCCGCAAAATGACGAGGCGCGCAAGCAGCTGGCTGCACTTTATTTTGGACAAAACAATAATTTACAGGCTCTGCAGGTACTTTCAGAGGGCATTGTGATCTCGCCTAGCGAATTAATTTGGCGAGAGCTAATGGCCAAAATTCTGGTGCAGGAAAGCCGCTTCGAAGAAGTATTGAATTTGATGCCTGATAGCTTGGATGCTAAAGCGTTAGCCGAAGGCCGTGCCGACTATCTAATTTTAAAGGGCACCTCTGCTCAAACCATCAATAAGTCAGAGCAAGCGATATCAGCATTCAGCGCTATGACATCGCTACAGCCTAATAATGCGAAATGGTGGTTGGCACTAGGGGTGAATTATGACGCATTGGCAGATGAGCGCCTGGCGATATCATCTTATTCCAGGGCACTCGCCATTGGCGGGCTTTCCTCTGCATCTGCACAATATGCAAACTCGCGTCTAACTGATTTACAGGAGCAGCCTTAATGCGACCTCGATTAAAGATGCGCCTTGGCGACTTACTCGTTCACGAAAACATTATCTCCAGTGAGCAGCTTGACAATGCGCTTGCGGCGCAGCGAACGTCAGGGCGCAAACTGGGGGATACACTTATCGATTTGGGCTTTATCGGCGAACCGCAGCTCCTTCGCTTCTTGGCACAGCAGCTAAATATTCCTTTCTTAGATATAACACAGCGCCGTATAGACCCAGAGCAAGCTCAGCTTATCCCAGAGACTTACGCACGTCGCTATCGTGCCTTGGTGTTAGAAGCGGACGACGATGAAGTGCTGCTGGGTATGAGCGACCCAACGGACTTGGGAGGCTTAGACCAGCTGGGCCCGTTAGTTGCTCCCCGAACCATTGAGCTGGCTATCGTACAAGAGAACCAAATGCTAGAGGCATTTGATTCTGTTTACCGCCGTACCCAGGACATCGCGTCGTTTGCTGAAAAACTAGGTGAAGAGTATGCAGACGAGGCTGATTTTGAGTTGTCAGCACTTGATGACACCACCTCGGATGCTACGGTCGTTAAGCTGCTTCACTCCATATTTGAAGATGCCGTTCAAGTTAGGGCATCAGATATTCACATCGAGCCCGATGAAAAAATCCTGCGCATTCGTCAACGTGTCGACGGCGTTTTGCAAGAAAACACGCTCAACCAAGTGAAAATAGCGTCGGCGCTGGTACTACGCCTCAAACTCATGTCTGGCTTGGATATATCTGAAAAGCGAATTCCACAAGACGGACGATTTAATATTAAAGTGAAAGGACACACCTTAGATGTGCGTGTGTCGACCATGCCGGTAGCCAATGGAGAAGCGGTAGTTATGCGTTTATTAGACCAGTCTGCTGGCCTTCTAACGCTAGACCAAACCGGTATGCCCGATGCTATGGCAGAGAAATTTAGAGCTGCCATTAATCGTCCCCACGGTATGATCCTGGTAACGGGGCCTACGGGTTCCGGTAAAACTACGACTCTGTATGGGGCACTTAGCGAACTCAATAAGCCTGACCTTAAAATCATAACGGCTGAAGACCCCATTGAATACCGTCTACCGCGAATCAACCAAGTTCAGGTTAATGCCAAAATTGGGCTGGACTTTGCCGCCATTCTTCGCACTACGTTACGTCAAGACCCCGACATTATCATGGTGGGGGAAATGCGTGACCAAGAAACCGTAGAGATTGGTCTTCGAGGTGCATTAACCGGCCACTTGGTATTAAGTACGCTTCACACCAACGACTCAGTAACCAGCGCTATTCGCCTTATCGATATGGGCGCGGCGCCGTATTTGGTTGCTACTTCATTACGAGGAGTGCTTGCACAGCGTCTGGTTCGTAGGGTGTGTGAAAACTGTAAAGAAGAAAAGCCTGCAACCGCCCAAGAACAAGCGTGGGTTGGCTTCTTGAAACCTGAGTTAGCCTCTGCCACCTTCTATAAAGGGCGCGGGTGCAACAGTTGTAATCACACAGGATACAAAGGCCGGATAGGTGTTTTTGAATTTCTGGAAATGAACGAGGACATGATGGAGGCCTTGCGTGAAGACGACACGCAGGGCTTCGTAGATGCGACTAAGGCGAATAAAGACTTTGTTCCTTTATCTCACATGGCACTGGACTACGCAGCTCAGGGCAAAACTTCTTTAGATGAAGTGTTCAAAGTCGCTGAATTTGTTCCTGAAGTGGTGAATCACTAATGCCACAGTTCAAGTACGCAGGTAAGTCAACGCAAGGCGGGCCTCAAAAAGGGGTTATTGAAGCCGCGTCAGCGCAAGCCGCAGCACAAGCCTTGCTGTCACAAAACATTGTGCCTCTTACCATTGTTGAATCAAAAAAGCGCAGTGCAGAAAATGAAGGAGACGGCTTCGATATCACGCGTTTATTTCAACAAAAGGTGGGACTGGATGAAATGATCATTTTTTCCCGCCAAATGTACTCATTGTTAAAGGCCGGTATTCCCATTATTCGCGCCATTAAAGGCCTAAGCGAAAATGCATCGCACAAACGCTTTCAAGAGATTTTGAAAGATATTGCAGACCAGTTAGAGCAGGGACGAAGTCTGTCTTCTTCCATGGCTAAATATGAAAAGGTGTTTACGAGACTTACCATATCCGTGGTGGTGGTAGGTGAAAATACCGGTAAATTAGACGACGTATTCCTACAGCTTGCCCTCTATTTCGAACGCGAGCAAGAAACCCGCAAGCGCATAAAATCGGCGCTGCGCTATCCCACTTTTGTGTTAATTGCGCTAGCAATTGCCATGTTTATTTTAAATCTATTTGTTGTGCCAGTGTTCACCCAAATGTTTGAGCGCTTTGACACTGAACTTCCAATTATGACCCGCGTGTTAATTGGTACTTCCAATTTCTTTGTGAACTATTGGTGGCTGCTAATTATTGTGATTGTGGGAGGGATTTTCACAGTTAAACAATACGTTAATTCGACTAATGGACGACTCAAATGGGACAAATTTAAACTAAAGTTGCCTGTCGTGGGCGGCATTATTGAGCGATCATTACTTTCAAGATATAGCCGAAGTTTTTCAATGATCTTGCGTGCAGGCGTGCCGTTAACCGCAGGCCTTTCACTTACTGCCGACGCCGTTGACAACGCGCACATGCAAAAGCGCATTAAAGAAATGCGGCAAGGGATCGAAAAAGGCGAAAGTTTGCTGAGAGTTTCGAAAAATAGCGAACTGTTTTCTACACTTGTACTACAGATGATTGCAGTAGGTGAGGAGACGGGGCGACTAGAACCGTTGTTAGAAGAAAGTGCTGACTATTACGAACGTGAAGTCGACTTCGACTTGAAAAGTTTAACGGCCAAAATCGAACCTATTTTGATTGGTTTTGTTGCGGTAATGGTATTGATCCTGGCGCTTGGCATATTTACGCCAATGTGGAACATGATGTCGGCGGTGAAAGGCGGCTGATAAAGCGCTTTATAACTGGGGAAAAGCGTGGCAAGCACCAAAACGGGGTTACTTAATTTTGTTGTTATAGGCGTATTGCTTGCTGTTATTGGGACAACATACGTGTTTTACGCGACACCAATTATTGATGAAGCGGAAAAGGTTAACAAAGAGAACGCGGTTGCACAGTTTCAGCGAGTGGTGATGTTAGCCAGGGCACAATGGATAAAGACTAAGCAAGATACTGTGCTTATTTACGAAACTGAGTTTGACGCTGGTGGCAAAGTTAAACAGCACAAAGATGTGGCGGCAGAGCTATACATTAATGAAAAAGGCTGGCCCGAAGGACTTGAAAAAGAACAGGGGAATGCGTGCGAATACATGCTGACACTTGCAACCTTAAGAGAAGGTGAAGCGCTGTCAACAGTGACCGTAAGCGACCAGTATGCAAACGGTTACTTACAATGTGCATTCTTTTGGGGAAAAGAGATTTGGTTTGAATATAACGCTGGTAGCGGCGTTGTCAGGCAAAGAAATAGTTGATTAAACGGCGGCACAATTCGCCTTATCGTCATCAAGGAGATGTTATGAACACCAAACAACAAGGCTTTACGCTAATCGAGCTGATAATTGTTGTAATCATTCTAGGGTTGCTTGCGGCCACAGCATTACCACGCTTTATAGATGTTACTGATGAAGCTCGGGAAGCAAGTGTTGAAGGTGTCGCTGGTGGTTTTGCCGCAGCGGTAGGTCTTGTAAGAGCGCAGTGGGAAGTTGAAGGCCGTCCGAGCGGAAACAATGGAAACGGGAACGGCACTGTAATCACTTACGATCAGACGCAAGTAGGGGTAGACGGCACCATCGGTTATGAGCCTGTAACAGATTCTGTGTAACTGCCATTAGTTAATATGCTTTTCGAGGCGTTCCTCGAACTCGATAATAAAAC
>NZ_JAYMEU010000071.1:0-1433 GCF_037029575.1 Alteromonas sp. CH_MED4-4
TAATGCTAGTCAGTTAAGCTGACTGGCTTTTTTCTTTGTGGGGTATTTAGTCGGTCTTTTCCTCACAACTCGTGGATAATACCTGTCAGGTCGTTTGTCAGGTAACTTCATCATCCTCAACGATTCCATCAGGTATTCATAGTGGACGGGCAGTTTGGTCACTGTGTCTGGGATGGTGGTCAGGAAGAAAACGATGATATGCCTCATGCATAGACCGAAGCTAAGCCGTGAGGGAGATAGCTCCGGCATATCTTTTACGGCATCAAGCATCATCACTCTAATCAGATTGTAGGCGAGTAATAGTCCCCACAGTTCCTGACGCACCATCTCAGATTTCTTGCTGCGAAGCGTCAGCTTTGCCTGATGTAACGTCTGTTTCATTTCCCTGAAGCCCAGTTCTATTTCCCAGCGTTGAACGTACACATCGGCAATCTCTTCGTAGGGGAACTGCATAGCATCGACCATTGAACTAAGCACGCGGTAGGTCTTTCCGTTTACTTCGTAGCTGGTCAGTCTCGCTTCGATGGTTTCAGGTAAACCATCAAACTTCTTCCGCGCCTGAGGCGAGGTCTTGAGGGTGACTACAGCATCATGTTCTCTTAGTTGATGTTTCACTATGTACTGTAAATCTTTACGGGCGGGCAGCATCCAGTGCGTATTAACACCTTTGGTCATCCACAGGTGCAGTAATCCCAGCGAGTAATATCCTCTGTCGAAGAGGGTTAGAGAGTTATCAGGGACTGAAGGAATAAGCCGCTCTGCAAGAGACATCTCTCCGACATCACGGCCGTCAAATTCACTGGCCAAAAGAAGGTGGCTAGACGTTTCCATCAGACTACACATGCGTACCTGCGGGTACGGGTTATCGCCCATCACATTCCGGTCACATCCGAATGCGGCAAGGTTCTCAGTGGTATCCTGGGCACGGAACATCACACCATCAACCGCCAGTACATTTAAACCACACCACTGTTCAAAGGCATACTCACCAAATGCCCGCTGTGCCATCAGCTTAAAGACATGACCGACAGCTTCTTCGCCCAGTCGCTGCCGGGCCTGCACCACTGCGCTGGGAGCAACAAACCTGTTTTTACCAGGTAACGAGATATCCAGTTTATTCGCGATATCCCAGACCGGATCACTACGAAACAGACTCATACCAACAATAGTAAATACGACCGAATCCAAAGGTAAGCGGCGACGTCTGACGGTCGCTACCCCCGATAAAGCATAAGCTTGCTGAAGAAGCTCAGGGTCAATTAAAGACATCAGTTTATTAATAGCATTCAAATCTTCTGCATGAGCAAATGTATCATCGAGGTTTGTAAGCAAAGACATAAAAAAAATCCGATACCAGAGACTGATATCGGATTTTGAAGTCTTAAAACGATCGGTCAACCGATCAGGAAAATATTCTTAACTGATCGGCATTA
>NZ_JAYMEU010000072.1:0-1432 GCF_037029575.1 Alteromonas sp. CH_MED4-4
TAATGCCGATCAGTTAAGAATATTTTCATGATCGGTTGACCGATCTTTTTAAGGCTTCAAAATCCGATATCAGTCTCTGGTATCGGATTTTTTAATGTCTTTACTTACAAACCTCGATGAAACATTCAGCCATGCAGAAGATTTAAATGCCATCGATAAACTGATGTCGTTTGTTGACCCTGAACTTCTTCAGCAAGCCTATGAGCTATCAGGTGTGGCGACTGTCAGACGTCGCCGTTTGCCTTTAGATTCGGTAGTGTTAACCATTGTCGGCATGAGTCTTTTTCGTAACGATCCTGTCTGGGACATCGCGAATAAACTCAATGTTTCGCTTCCGGGTAAAAACCGCTTTGTTGCTCCGAGTGCAGTGGTACAAGCCCGCCAAAGGTTGGGTGATGATGCTGTCGGTCACGTCTTCAAATTGATGGCACAGCGGGCATTCACTGAATATGCCTTTGAACAGTGGTGTGGTTTAAATGTACTGGCGGTTGACGGCGTAATGTTCCGTGCTCAGGATACTGCTGAGAACCTTGATGCATTTGGTTGTGACCGGAATGCTAAGGGTGATAATCCGTACCCACAGGTACGCATGTGTAGTCTGATGGAAACGTCCAGCCACCTTCTGTTGGCCAGTGAATTTGACAGCCGGGATGTGGGAGAGATGTCTCTTGCACAGCGGCTTGTTCCTTCGGTTCCCGATAACTCTCTGACCCTTTTTGACAGAGGGTATTATTCGCTGGGGCTACTGTACTTGTGGATGACTAAAGGCGTTAATACGCACTGGATGCTCCCCGCCCGTAAAGATTTACAGTATACTGTGAGACATCAACTCAGCGAGGATGATGCTGTTATCACGCTTAAAACCTCTCCTCAAGCCAGGAAGAAATTTGATGGTTTACCCGAAACCATTGAAGCGAGACTGACCCGCTACAAAGTAGATGGAAAGTCTTACCGCGTGCTCAGTTCAATGGTCGATGCAATGCAGTTTCCCTACGAAGAAGTTGTCAATGTGTATGTTCAACGCTGGGAAATCGAACTGGGCTTCAGAGAAATGAAACAGACACTACATCAGGCAAAACTGACACTGCGCAGTAAGAAACCTGAGATGGTTCGACAGGAACTCTGGGGGCTGTTGGTAGCCTACAACCTGATTAGAATGATGATGCTGGATGCCGTAAAAGACATGCCGGAATTATCTCCTTCCCGCCTTAGCTTTGGTCTCTGTATGAGACATATCATTGTATTCTTCCTGACCACATTGCCGGAGACAGTAACTAAACTGCCCGCTCACTATGAATACCTAATGGAATCGCTGAGGATGATGAGGCTCCCTGACAAACGACCTGACAGGTATTACCCCAGAGTAGTGAGGAAAAGACCGACTAAATACCCCACAAAGAAAAATGCCAGTCAGCTTAACTGACTGGCATTA
>NZ_JAYMEU010000073.1:0-1412 GCF_037029575.1 Alteromonas sp. CH_MED4-4
GATTAATGGTATGGACCCTCTCCTCCCATAAAGGCTTCAAATGAGCCAAGATAGGGTTGTTCAAATCACTATCAAGAAGGAGAAGGTCACATGAGTAAGGTAACAATAGGTCTCGATATCGCCAAGTCTGTTTTTCATTTAGTTTTTATGAATCAGTCAGGCAGAGTGCTCAGAAAGAAGAAATTAAGGCGTCACCAGATGTTGTCCTATTTTAGTCAACTGGAGCCATGCATTGTAGTGATGGAAGCCTGTGGAAGTTGCCATTACTGGTGTAGGGAATTGACGAAAGCCGGGCATGAAGTCAAAGCAATAGCACCGCAATACGTTGTAGCATACCGAAAAGGCAATAAACACGATTACAATGATGCAGAGGCGATAGCCGAGGCATCACAACGCGAAGGGATGCGATTTGTGCCGTTTAAGTCTCAGGACCAACAAGACATCCAGCTTATGCATCGGATTAGAGAGCGTATGATAGCGCAGCAAACGGCGTTGAGTAATCAGATAAGAGGCTTGTTGAGCGAATACGGTATTGTGTATGCACGGGGTGTAGCGACTTTGGTGAAAGAGCTGCCTTTAACCCTGGAAGAAGCTGACAATGGATTGAGTATGTTAGCTCGCCGACAGTTTCAAGGCTTACTCAATGATTTGCGGGAACTGCGAGAGCACATAAAAGAAATGGATAAGGAGTTGAAAGCGTTCTCACAAAGCCAGCCTGTATGCGAGCGTTTAATGAGCATGACAGGAATTGGGCCTTTGATTGCTACCGCCTTATATGCAGGCATTGGACAAGGTCAGGCTTTTAATAGCGGCCGACATTTAGCCGCTTGGTTAGGTGTAGTGCCCAAACAACATACAACGGGAGATAACCCGAGATTGTTGGGTATTAGCAAGCGAGGGAACACGTATTTACGGACCCAGATAATTAACGGAGCCAGGGCCGCCTTGCGCCATATTGGTGATAAAACCGATAAGGTGAGCGAGTGGTGTCGGGCTTGTTTAGCACGCATGAGCTTTAACAAAGCGTGCGTCGCACTGGCTAATAAAATGGTAAGAATGGCCTGGGCTATGCTGCACTATCAACAGGACTACCAGCCAGGACTGATAAATAAAGTAGCGGCTTAGCCGATGAAACCCAAACCAAAGATAAGTAAATAAACTAAAACAGGAAGCCTATCAACATATTGCAAAAAGACAACGTACTGATGATTAACGGTTCATAACCATCTTGTTCAAATCAGTTTATACCAAGGGCCTTCGAGGCCGCCGGATTGATGAGACAACAAGATGCGAACAACCATCAAGGCTAGAAGTCAATTGACTTCACGAAAAAGCCGAATATATGGCAGCAATGAATCACGTTATTAAATCAACACGGTGTCTTGCAATCGGAGAGGGTCCATATATGGTAT
>NZ_JAYMEU010000074.1:0-1381 GCF_037029575.1 Alteromonas sp. CH_MED4-4
GGCGAACATGGCTGAGCGAGTTAAACCCTTTGCGTGGCCATTTCGGGCAGTATTTTACGGTCCGAAACAACGACTCTGAATACGGATTATCGTTGCTCACGCGTGGCCGGTTATGCGACATCGCCATGCCCAGGTTGGCCAACCTTGATTTCAGTGTAAACGAGGTCATCGGTGCCCCGTTATCTGAATGCAGTACCGGCGGATTATGCCAGCAGCCCTCGCGCAGCAAGGTTCGCTCAACCAGTTGTTTTGCCAGTTCACCGGATTCGGTTTCATGGACTTCCCAGCCGACGATTTTGCGGCTGTAAATATCAAGTATTAAGTACAGGTACCAGAAAACGCCTTTGACGTTCGAGGGACAATAACTGATGTCCCAGGTGTATACCTGATTCGGCCCGCTTGCCGTGTAACTGGTCGGCAACGGATGCTTATTCCGGGGTTTTGCTTTGCCCCGGTGTGTTAATTGCCGGTGCTTTTTCAGCACCTGGTAAATCGTTGATTCAGAGCCAATATAAACGCCTTTATCGGCCAGTAACGGCACGATTTGTGAGGCCGGTAAATCCGCATACTGCGGTAAATTACAGACCATCAGGATGCGCTGCTCTTCGTCTTCGCTCAACTGCCGCGGTTGTTTAACCGGCGCTGTTGTGGGCCGTTTATCCGGCGTCGGATTGTTAGCCCAGCGCTTTAACGTGCGTTGGCTTATGCACATAACATGCGCTGCCTGATGGCGGGATGCGCCGTTATTAACCGCTTCGTTAAAGTAATCGAGTAGCCTTATACGCTCGCTTTGCGGCGTTAGTCGTCCTCGTTGTCCGGTTCGTCCCCGTATAAGGCTTCGAGCTTTTTTGAAAGCACCAACAGGGCACTGGTCTCGGCCAACGCTTTATCTTTGCGGCGAACCTCGGCTTTAAGCTTTTTGATTTCTTTGGTCGTTTTTTTACGCTCTTGTTTTACCTGGCGCTCACTGTCAGCAGTGCGGCCAAAGCCCTGCAGGCAATCGGTACGCCACTGTTTGACCTGCTCGGTAAATAACCCTTTTTCACGGCAATAAGCCGACAGTTCGGCTTCCGATAAGCCGGCGGTTTCGATAACGATGGCTAACTTGTCTTCAGCGGACCATTGGTCAGCCTGTTTTTGATGTCCGGGCACTGCAACTCCTTGCTCACGACATTGTTTTAACCAATGATACAAGGTTTGCGGACTGATCCCATCCTCATCAGCCACAGAATTTACAGAACGACTCTGTGGCGGTAATAATTTTTTGAGCGTTGCAGCTTTACGCTCTTCAGAATAACGTGGCATACATGAACCTATGCCGCCCACTGTTTATTAACTAATGGCGAAATTGCCAACTGGACAACAAGGTTGACATAGTGGG
>NZ_JAYMEU010000075.1:0-1369 GCF_037029575.1 Alteromonas sp. CH_MED4-4
AACGATGGAATGGTCTCCCCCCTCAAACGGCATCGCAATGTGCCAAACTTGGAATTGAACAATCAAGTTAACAAGGTGAGGAGACCAAGATGGATATTACAACGATTGGGCTGGATTTAGCAAAAAGTGTGAGTCATGTGGTGTGCTGTAATCAGGCAGGCAAGATTGTGCGAAAAAAAATGTTGAGACGAACTCAGATACTGCATTTTTTTAGTGAGCTAGCACCCTGTTTGGTGGGGGTTGAGTCATGTGCCAGTGCGCATTATTGGGCAAGAGAAATAGCGAAGTATGGCCATCAGGTAAAACAAATCGCACCACAGCATGTAAAAGCGTATGTGCGGGGTAATAAGACGGATTTTAATGATGCGCTGGCGATAGCAGAAGCAGTAGTACGCCCCGAGATGCGGTTTGTGCGAACGAAAACGCAAACCCAACAAGATATTCAGGCATTACACGTGATGCGTAAGAAGTGTGAGCGGGATAGAACCGCCAACAGTAATGAAATACGGGGGTTGCTCAATGAGTACGGGATCATCCTTCCGGTAGGCATCAGTCATGTCTATAAATCACTGCCTGAATTATTTGACCGGCAGGTTGAGAATGGTTTGAGTGAATTGTTCAAAGAACTGTTAGAGCGACACTATCAAAAACTTGTAGAGCTGGATGAGCACCTGAACTGGTATACAAAGAAAATTAAACAACTAAGCCAACACGAAGCTTGTAGACGACTACAAAGTATTCCCGGAGTTGGTCCAATTATAGCCAGTGCGCTTTATCAACATATCGGCAATGGCAGTGAGTTTAAGAATGGCCGGGCAGTCTCAGCATCATTGGGGCTGGTACCCAAACAACATAGCTCAGGAGGCAAGCATAATCTACAGGGGATTAGTAAGCGTGGAGATAGCTATCTAAGAACCTTACTCATTCATGGTGCCAGGGCTGTCATGCGAGTGAGTAAACATAAAGAGACACCATTGTCTCAATGGATAAAGCGAATAGAGCAAACGCGGGGGAGAAACAAAGCCGCGGTTGCACTGGCTAACAAGTTGGCCCGAATAGCTTGGGCACTATTAGCACAAGGTGGCGATTATCAGCCTGAGTTGACAACCGCTTAAGTTAATAATGAACCAGTTCACTTCCAAGGATTGCTGAATAAACATAACGTGATGACAATACGGTTAAACCGACATATCGAAAACCTGATAGGGCGTGTGGATTATTAATCCGAGTCAACGATAAGGACGATATGGGCGAAGTTCATCGAGGCTCGAAGTGAAAATACTTCAACGAGAAGCCGGATATACGGACGCAAACCATTTTAGTCAAAACAGCATGTTTACTCTTGCAATAACGGGGGAGACCATATACA
>NZ_JAYMEU010000076.1:0-1342 GCF_037029575.1 Alteromonas sp. CH_MED4-4
AGATAATTGGACTCCCCCGCACCTGAAGGTTTGGGGTAATATTTTTGTTACCACACAAAAAATATTAAAGAGAGTCCTTAATATGTATCGTACTAAAGTCGGCGTTGATTTAGCAAAAAATATAATTCAGGTTTGCACACTTCACGGTAAAAAAGTTACGTCTAATGTAGAGATGAGTACCGATGAATTTTCACTTTGGTTAGCTCAATCTAAGCCCGTCACTGTAGCATTTGAAGCTTGCTCTACTTCAAATTATTGGTATCAACAGGCCATTAAATCTGGTCATGATGCTCGACTGATTAGTGCCAAATTGGTCAAAGCTGTTAGGCAGAACCAAAAAACGGATAAAAATGATGCATTGGCAATCGCACAGACCTTATTTTTACCGGAAGTGTCTTTTATAAACGGTAAAAGTATTGAGCAACAACAGTTGCAATCAATTCAACGTTTACGCGAGTTAGCAATTAAGAGTCAAAACGCCTCGCAGAAACAAATAGTATCGTTACTGTTAGAACTAAACATCCGTTTACCCAATACACAAGGTGGCGTGCTGCGAGGGTTAGAAGGTGTACTTGAAGACGGAACTAATAATTTATCTGATACCTTCCGTGCCACTCTCTCGATCGCTAAAGTGCAACTTAAAAATATGATTAGCGCTATACGTGAATACGATAAATATTTAGAACAGAGTATCCAATCATTACCTGATTGTAAGAAGCTATTAAAGCTTGAGGGTGTAGGTCCAGTTAATGCAGTAAACCTTTATATTGCACTAGGTGCAAATCAATCGCAGCCGTTTAAGAGCGGAAAGAATGCGTCTGCTTGTATTGGTTTAACGCCCATTCAGCATTCCTCTGGTGGTAAAGAAGTCATGGGAACCATAGGTAAGTATTGTAAAAACGGCTCCCTTCGAAGTCAGCTGATCACTGGTGCCATGTCAGTGGTGATTAAAGTGATAAAATACGGCGCAAAAACGAAAAAAGAACTTTGGTTGCAGGGCTTAATGCAACGGCGAGGTAATAGGTGTGCAGCTGTAGCCTTGGCTAACAAAACAGTCAGAACTGCTTATAGTATGCTGCAAAATAATACAGAGTATCACGCTGCATAACTCACAGCGCAAAATGAGTTAACCAACTAAAATGCTTGAACAAAGATAAAAATCTACAAACGAAGTCAGCCGCAAGCTTGGAGCATAAAAGCTCGCCAGCGAGACTTGGCCGTTTGTTCGCGTAAACATCAGTGAGCCAGAGATAGCTTCTCTACTAGAGCTCGAACATAAGCACGCATTTTTCTTTTTGTGATATTAAGTTTTGGTTGTTGACATGGGGGAGTCCACATAAGC
>NZ_JAYMEU010000077.1:0-1315 GCF_037029575.1 Alteromonas sp. CH_MED4-4
GAGACTGTAACTAATTTTGTGTAACTGCCTATCTCAATTTACTCTATAGAGAGTTAAGGATAGGCAGATGAACATGAATAAGAAAGAGCTTGAAGCTTTCGCAAAGGAAGCGGCCAAAGGCATTAAAACACCTGAAGACTTAAACGAATTTAGTCAGATGTTGAAGAAAATCACCGTTGAAGCGGCATTGAACGCAGAAATGGATGAGCATCTTGGCTACGAAAGAAATCAAAAGTCTACGTCATCAAACAGTCGCAACGGTAAGAGCAGTAAACGCGTAAAAACCGAAGATGGCGAGTTTGAACTCAACACTCCTCGTGACCGTGAAGGCTCCTTCGAGCCTAAGCTCGTTAAAAAGCATCAATCCCGTTTCACCTCCATGGACGATAAAATTCTCTGGCTTTATGCACAAGGCATGAGTACCCGTGAAATCGTCAATGCGTTTGATGAATGGTACGGTGCAGAGATATCACCAACATTGGTTTCTCGCGTTACTAATGCGGTTATCGAGCAAGTTGTGGAATGGCAGTCGCGCCCGTTAGATGCCATTTACCCGATTGTTTACCTCGACTGTATCGTAGTGAAAATACGCCAGGATAAACGTATCATCAACAAATCTATCTTCCTGGCCTTAGGCATCAATACTGAAGGTCACAAAGAGTTGATGGGCATGTGGATAGCCGAGAATGAAGGCGCTAAGTTCTGGCTAAACGTGTTAACCGAACTTCAGCAACGCGGCGTAGAAGACATTCTCATCGCTTGTGTGGACGGCCTCAAAGGCTTCCCTGATGCCATTAATGCTGTGTTCCCACACACGCATATTCAACTGTGTATCGTACATATGGTGCGTAACTCACTAAAATACGTATCGTGGAAGGACTACAAAGCTGTCACAGCAGACTTAAAGCGCGTATACCGCTCAGCAACAGAAGATGAGGCTCTGCTTGAACTAGAACGGTTTGCTGAAACATGGGACGGTCAGTACCCACAAATCGCTAAATCATGGCGTGCGCACTGGCACAATCTCAATACCTTGTTCAACTACCCAGAGGACATCCGCAAGGCGATTTACACCACTAACGCCATTGAATCTCTGAATAGTGTTATCCGAAAAGCCATCAAGAAACGGAAAATCTTTCCCAGCGATGATTCAGCAAGAAAAATGGTGTACTTAGCAATAAAAGATGCCAGTAAGAAATGGTCGATGCCGATTCAAAACTGGCGTCAGGCGATGAGTCGTTTTATTATCGAGTTCGAGGAACGCCTCGAAAAGCATATTAACTAATGGCAGTTACACAGAATCTGTTACAGGCTC
>NZ_JAYMEU010000078.1:0-1298 GCF_037029575.1 Alteromonas sp. CH_MED4-4
CAAGAAAATAAAGCGCTCAAGAGAGGTACAGGCTCTTATTCGATACCGTTTAGAGGCTCTATCTTCGGGGAAATCGAGACAGCAAAAGTATTAAGTAAGCTCAATGCCGAATCAGTTGATGTAATTTGGTTAGGCTCAAATCCTAATGTTCCTGAATCTCTCGACGCTATTTTGTCTCCTTCCTCCCCTTCCCACTACGAGGGTTTTGTGCAACAAGCCATGAACGACAATTTCAGCGAAGCGTACAAAAATAGCGAAGGTGCGAATGTCCCATTGTGGGATCCTATTAACAAGCCAAACAACAAGTGGCAATTCTACTCAGAGATATTCAACAAGCGGTTTGGTGAACACAAAACGCTCATGGCTAACATAGTGCTGTGGGGAAGTAAGGATTTTAAAAGCTTCACTTCTCAGTTGGCTAAATACGATAAAGCGCTTTTAGAGAGAGCTATTCAGTTTTCTTACGAGCTGAACAATCAGATAATCGAGTACTTCAAGCCAAAAGTTGTTCTTGTTCCCAAGAGCTCTAATAGCCCATCATCAAAGAATTGGCTACTACACTCTTCAAACTTAACAGACATACAGCATCACGAAGTGAGAGGTAAAGTAACGTTCAAGTTTTCAGTAGGTAGCCTGCAAAAAGGCGATTTTAAAACAACTGTAATATCAGCCCCCCACCCTTCATACACACCAAGAATTGGTCGTGAATTTAGAGAGTCTGCGCAAAACGCTATCTTCACAGTATTACAAAATTGCTGATACTTATTAATCTACTTCATAAACAAAAACTAATTTTGCATTTGTTAGCATCTTTAGTTGATGAGTTTATCGCACGAGAGTTACATGATAGAACTTAAGATTTTGGGATCCTTTATTACCGCTAGTGCAACTATTTTAGTAGCCTTAGCAACATATATATGGAAAATTCAGAGAGAAAAAAAAGAAAGTAATCGAACAATAATTTATTTACTCCTTGAGTTACGCAATGTATTTATCAATTCAGTAATTAATACAGATCGCGCGATTGACGGTTACTTGAAGCTGTATTTAGAGAAATTGAATGACCAAGCATTCTCGCCTAAAGATAAATCAGCATTCGAAGCAGAGCTACGAATTGCCCTTGAGAAAGCATTTAATTCGTTAATCATTGATATGAAGGAAGAACTGCGAGTAGATTTCTCCTCTCAGTTTGACAGCGCTATTTTAGAGCTTTCAAAACATGACCCAATACTTGCTTACCGATTGCAGAAAAACATAAAAATTGAAAAAACTTTCGAGGTAATAGAGAATCATCTAAC
>NZ_JAYMEU010000079.1:0-915 GCF_037029575.1 Alteromonas sp. CH_MED4-4
ACAGCGCGCTGAATGCACGGATAATCGGCTCCAACGAGCATGAATCACACTATATCTATGATCTGTTGCAATCCAACAGCAGTGATGTCAAACCAGATGTGCTCTCGACAGATACGCACGGTGTCAATCACGTTAACTTCGCCTTACTGGATCTATGTGGTTACAGTTTTGCACCGCGATACGCGCAATTTAACAGCGTCATCAACGATCTGTTTGAGGTGACTGAAAATGAACAAGGTAGCACCATACTTACCTTGAAGAAGCCCATCAGGAATAATGTTATTGCAACGGGATGGCAGGATGTCAGGCGTATTGTTCTGTCACTTCAGACAAAGCGGACGACACAGTCTATGCTGGTGAGAAAGCTGTCTGGTTACCCTTCTGGACACCCGATATTGCAGGCGCTGACAGAGTATAATCGATTGATAAAAGCGCAATATTTACTGGATTACATCGACAATGCCAGTTTGCGCCAATACGTGCAACGAGCCCTGAACCGGGGAGAAGCATGGCACTTCCTGAGAAGAGCCATTGCGTCGGTGAACGGTGATCAATTCCGAGGGAAAAACGAGTCTGAAATCGCTATCTGGAATGAATGCGCAAGATTGATTGCCAACGCGATCATCTATTTCAACTCCGCGATACTGAGCCATCTTCTGGGGCACTTTGAAGCGACAGGAGATGAAGAAAAAGCGGCGATCACTCGTGCCGTTTCTCCCGTTGCATGGCAAAATATCAACTTAAGTGGCACGTATAACTTCACCAATACAGGGAAATTACCTGATATGAGTGAAATTACGAGGCCAATAGTGGATAATTAGGCTATAAATAAAAAGTAATACTCCTCCACAGTCTCCTATTGGCGGCATGTACAGAGGATTATGTCTTATTAGAGGGGAAAATCCCTAGAACCCC
>NZ_JAYMEU010000007.1:0-172905 GCF_037029575.1 Alteromonas sp. CH_MED4-4
CACCTCCAAGTCATCGACTCACCACCACAATGAGTCGGACAGTGCTTTCGCACTACGCGCCATGCCCGGCGCACAACAAAAAAAGCTGCGATCACTCGCAGCTTTTCATTAATCACCACATGTCTGATTAATAAATGTGGACTAAATTCATTTTTTCAACCTAAAGTTTCAATTGTGTTGCCTATAGCTTATTCACTTTTGGTCTATTTCAATTCGCCCGTGTACCGTAGAGATGTCTACATTTGCAGCCCCACCGTTGTGGATAAAGCGTAGCCAGCTACCTGGGCCATACTTAGGCTTTTGCGACTTTTCATCACTGATATTGTTTACAATGTTGCCGCCAGCGTGCGTCTCAATATCAAATTGTGCCGATACGCCATCTTGAAAGACAAATTCCATCGCACCGCCTACAGAATTCGCTTTTACGCTACCGTTCTTATTAAGACCTAAACTTGCGTAAGTCCTTCCATTAACCGTATTGATTTGCAGTACGTCTACCGCTTGAAGAGACACATCGATTCGACCGTTGACGGTTTCTACTGATACGTCTGGGCTATCGGAAGTGATGTCGAGCTTGCCATTAACTGACGCAAAGCTCACTGGCGTGTTTCCTGAGTGTGACGCTTCAATTTCGCCATTCACTGTTTCCGCCTCTAAACGGCCTCTCACATTCTCAAGCACGATATCGCCATTAACCGACTCAACTTCAACCCGCTCACCTATGTTTTTAAGGGTTACGTCGCCGTTTACCACCTCAACATCTACTGCTTTTGTTATACCTTCTGCAATAAGATCAGCATTGACCGCGGTATAGTGAAGGTCGCTTGCTGAAGGTATATAGATAACAAGGTCGTCGCCATCTTTACCTTTATTAAACCAGCTCTTTGAGTGGCGCTTGACTTCAACGTGTATAACCACGACATCTCCACGTCTTTCAAAGATAAACTCTTCAGTTTGATCGCCCAGTTCACCGGTGACACGAACCTGAGACTTATCCCAAACTCGGATATCTGCTTTTCCGTTGATGTGTTCAATGTCCACTTTCGGCGAAGACGATGTGTCGATGGTCTTATCTACTTTTTCTCCTGCAAACGCCGCAGTAGCGATACTTAGCAGCGCAGTAGTAAGTAATACCTTGGCCCCCAAAGGTGCCATGAACGTGTGCAAAAATGTGCTTTTCGTATTTATATTCATCTTTAAACCCTTATTAAATTTGCTGCCACTTTGGCGCGTGCACTCGCTCAATTAAGGCAATCTGCTGTTGATATACGTGATGCAGCATTTTAATTAATGCTGAGTTGTCTGGATCGTCCTTTAATGCCGCTTTAATAACATCTGCAGCATCGTCCAATTCTTTTAATTGCTCTTGCCAATCTTCAGTTAGCGCCGTTGTACTTTCATAACTAGCAAGAAGACTATTCACTTGTTGTTGTTGCTGCATACTCATTGCGTCAATCAGGGCATAGCCATCGCTTCGATTTTCATCAGCTTTAAACGCAAAAGGAGCCGCGAACCACAATACAGTAACTAAACAAACGCTTGCGGCTATTGCCATCCACTGTTTTGATGTAACCGTAGATGATGAAGCGTCGTCTTGTGAAGCGTCGCCTTGCTGCGATGTTATGCCGAGTTCAATACCTCGCCACAAATCTCGTTCTGGCTGCTTCTCTTTCGATATCCCAGAAATATGCTGAGCAAGCTTGTCGTCAAAATTACTCATCATCGACTCCCATAAAATCTTTCAATAATTGCTTAGCACGGAAAAATTGTGCTTTGCTTGAGCCCACTGCCATGTTCAACATGCTGGCAATGTCTTCATGCCTGTAACCTTCAATTGCATGGAGGACAAAAACCATTCTGGCTCGCTCGGGTAAGCGAATAACTAATGCTTCTAAATCCACATCGGTGCTGTTTTCTTCAGCCGGCATCTCGTTAATGCCGCTGTTTTCCAAGTTAAACATCCGCTGCACCCACCCCTTCTGCTTACGCATATAAGAGATGGTAATGTTTGCCGTAACGCTGTGTAACCATGTGGAAAATTGGCTTTGCCCATCAAAATTAGCAAGCTTTTTCCATAGCTGAATAAAGACTTCTTGCGAAGCATCTTCTGCCATTCCCTTTTCACCTGTAAGCCGGTAACAAAGCGCGTAGACTCGCCCAATATGTTCATCGTAAAGGGACCGAAATGCCTGCTTATCGCCCTTTTTCGCTTTAGATATCAGCTCATTTTCGCTTTTATTACCAAACACCACATTGGCGTGTACAACACGTTGTTGTGTGTGTTCCATTCTTTTCTCTTTGTTATTTGTGGTGCTGATTAGCACTTGTTAGTGTTATAAGGTTAGTCGTACCCTATAGTAGAAAGGTTTAAATGCACAAAAATATTTTTTGGAGATGCCATGTCTACCTCATTTTCTGTTAACGCTCTGTTTGCTGGAAAACCTCAGCCGCTAGGCCCTCGTGGGGCACCAAGCAGTATTGTTAAAGCCCCCGTCGACGCGTTAACGGTGCATATGGACAGAACCGATGAAGACGAACAGGCCAATAAACGGCTTCACGGTGGACCGGAGAAAGTGCTGCATCAGTTCAACCCGACCAACTATCTGACATTAAGAAAGCATTTTCCTGAAGGCGAATTTTCGCTGGGCAGCATTGGCGAAAACATCAGTGTAGAGGGCATGGACGATGCTACCGTTTATATCGGCGATATATGGAAGTTCGGCGAGGTAGAACTGCAAGTAAGTGCACCCCGTGCCCCTTGCAATAAAATCTCGCAACGCTTCGAAGTGCCCAATTTAGATAGATTTGTCGGAGAACGAGGTATCACTGGCTGGTATTACCGGGTTATTAAAACCGGAACCATCAGTGTTGGCGACGAAGTAACACTACTGCACCGTGAGGACGATACCGTTAATGTTCACACCCTAATGCAATGCGCCCATACCAAAGCAGACAAAGCCTTGGCCCAAAAGCTAGCGAATCTTGAGGCGCTTGATGACGAATGGCGCGGAAAATGCCAAAAAATTGCGGATAAGATTGCGGATAAATAGGCCATTTATCCGTAGCTTAAATTAAAAAGACGCCCGCTCACCTTCATTCAAAATAACCCACGGCATTGCAGGGTTTAGCTGCTTCTTCATTTTCATAAGACGAAATAGCGCAGAATGTGACGTCTTGTCACCCATCATCCAGCTGGCATTTCCATAGCCCCAAGGCACTACGGCTTTACAGCCTAGGTCTTGGGCCGCAACAATGGCATCTTCTGGCGTAGTATGTACCTTGCGATACCATTTGGGTGAAGTTTCGCTGAAATAAGACGCTATAGGTAACAGGCAAACATCTATTTCACCAAAGCGCGCTTTAATATCCTTGAAGTGCGGTGAATATCCCGTATCCCCCGCAAAGAACAATGTTTTGCCTTCACTCTCAAATACCCAACCACCCCACAGTGTCGCATTGTCGTCCTCGTACAAATAAGGCACCCAAATTCGGTTACTGAAATGATGGGCAGGCACGAAGTGAATAGAGGTTTTGCCTACGTTTTTGCTGGTATACCACGCCATTTCTTTAATGGTGTAGCCTCTATTAGGGAAGTGCTCTGCGAAACCTAACGGAACAAGATATTCGGGCTTTGTGCCTAATTCGGCAATATCGGCTTTATTGAAATGATCATAGTGAATATGGGAATAAACCACAGCATCGGTTTGTGCGAGTTTGTCTTCACCTACCTCAGCGGGTTCGTTGCGGCTGAACCCCTCCGCCAATCGAAAAGCCCAATTAACGGGCCAATCAAACTGCCCAAACACAGGGTCAATAAGTATTTGCTCACCACCTGCGGTGTTAAGTAAAAAACTTGCGTGCCCTAACCAGGTGACATTAAAGCCGGTGTGCGAGTTCACTGTCGGGTTGTTGCCAACGAACTGACAATTTTGCATGTCACTTTCACATTCAATATCGGCAGACGCTGGGTAGCAATCATTAGTGCACGTGACGGGGTATGCTTTAAAACCGTCGTAAATATTGCTGAATCTGTCCTCATACCCAGGCTCATTGGCGTGCTTGATTACAGCATTTTCACCTTCTATCTGAGTAACATGATTAGAGCTGGCGCAACCAGTCACGACACTTCCTGCTACTACTAGCGACGCCAACAACGTCGTTAACTTCTTTAAACTCATTACCATTTTTAAGATCGTGTCCTTGTAGCTCCAACCTAGGAGGAAAAGCGCTTAGTTGACTGCTGCGTCTATGCTTTATTTACTCAATTGTGCAGACATCAAGAGCACCGCAGTTTAGCGCAAGCACTAAGATAGCGGTTAACCGTTATTGTAAAGCGAGAAACCATCAGCACCACAGTAAATTTGTAACAATATAAAAGCGCGCGTTAGCGGCCGAATTTATCGTCACAAACCGATTAGTTGCAAATGATAACTATTATTAATAGTATGTTTAAAATTCTTTCCTGAAGCCATTATGCGTAAAACCCGAATACTCATTGTTGAAGATGACGCGACGTTAAGTGAACAAATCACACAGCTGTTGCAGTCTCGAGGATTTGACACTCGCCACGAAAGTGACGGTAATGCTGGATTACAAGCTGTGCTTGAGGAGAACTTTGACCTTGTGTTACTCGACATACGCCTTCCCTCTTTAAACGGCTTGTCGCTGTTAAACCAATTAAGGCAAATAAAGCAAACACCGGTGATGATGATCACCGCGTCAGGTGCCGAGCAAGAAAGGATTGAAGGCTACCGTAAGGGCGCAGATGACTACTTACCCAAGCCCTTCAATTTTACTGAAATGATGCTTCGCATCGACGCACTGCTGCGACGCAGCAAAACACTAAACGACTCAGGCACGCAAAAGTCGGAAATCATTGTTGATGTGCTTTATTTAAATCGCATTCAGCAAGTTACCAAATACCACTCAAGATTACTCGAATTCACGCCAATACAATTTAAGCTTCTTTGGATGTTAGTAGATAACAAAGGGGAAACGTTGAGCAAAGCATTTCTTTATCACAGCGTGCTTAACAAACCCTTTTCGAGGTACGACCGAAGCTTAGATATGCACCTGTCTAGAGTACGCAAAAAGCTCGTTGAAACTGGCATGCCCCCTGAACGCCTTGCCACTGTTCACGGACAAGGATATCGCTTTTCGTGAAAAATAAACTGCTATGGCGACTGTGCGCATTTATTGCCGTTGGTACTGTTCTGTTATTTTGGGCCATCGCGTGGCTTACCAATCATACCGAGACCAGCATGAGTTTTATCGATAAAGCTCATCAAGAAACCCTTTATTCCTATGGTCAAGAAGCGGAGAAAATCTACCTGGAGGATGGAGAACAAGCGTTAGCTGCTTTTTTGCAAGAAGTGAAGACAAAGGAGGACACGTGGCTTGCCGTAGTTAACTCCCAAATGACCACATTCGCTGACACCCAAATGTTAGATGAGTTTGTTGACCGATTTCAAATAGGCCGCAGCCCCGAATGGAAAATACATTTGTACTTTTCAGAAAACCCTGTGATGGAAGTCCCCTTCGTCGATGACGATACGCACTTTTTAATTCAACTTCCACAGCGTATGCGCCCAGGTTCGTTATTGCTCGCCACACGCTTAACGCTTCAAATTGCATTACCCTTAGTGATATTAAGTCTGTTGAGTTTTATGCTGTATCGACACTTAATGACGCCACTAAAGCAATTAGAAAATGCCACAAAAGATTTCGCAAATGGCAATTTAGAAGCCCGTGCAATGGCTGCAATGCCCAAGCGAAATGACGAACTTACTGGGCTTGCCCAAACGTTCGACAAGATGGCTCAAAGAACCAGCAGTCTCATTTATAATCAAAGAAGTTTGCTTGCTGATCTCTCTCACGAGCTTCGCACGCCTCTTGCTCGCATTGATATGGCAATAGACTTTGTAGAGCAAGACATTAATCGTGAACAAGCACTTTCACGCTTGCGTTATGAAGCAAGTACGATGAGAGAGCTTGTTGAAGATACCCTAACCTTTGCATGGCTAAATACAGAATCGCCACAATTGAACAGCGATGACTTTGACTTGGTAGAACTTATCAATGTTATTTGTGAAGATGCGCGGTTTGAATACCCTGATAGAACCTTGCATGTCGACACACCTGAATGCGCGAATATTGAAAAGAGCAGCCAGCTTGCTTTGGGGCAGGCGTTAGAAAATATTATTCGTAATGCCTTGCGTCATACCCCTGAGCAAAGCAAAGTGAGTTTAACACTGACCAGCGATAACAATAACTATGTTATCACGGTTACAGACGAAGGCACCGGCGTCCCTGAATCAATGCTAGACGCCATATTCGAACCTTTTTTCAGGGTAGACAAGGCACGGGCAGCCAAAAACTACGTACATGCCGCAAAGCGCTCTGGCTTTGGTCTTGGGCTTGCACTGGCGAAACGTCAAATTGCCGCTGTGGGCGGCGACATTTCGGCGATAAATCGCGCTGCACTAATCAAAGACAACGCATTACATAGAGACGCTAGTGCTACAAAGCAAACAGGGCTAGTCGTTACCATTACCCTGCCTAAGTCTTTTAATGCTGCTTTCGCAAATTGAGAAGTCTCTGCACACCAAGTAGTGTGCCAGTATAAACTAAGATACAACAAAGCAAGCTGACCAGCCCTGCTATGGTCTGGCCTATAAAACCAAAGTATTCTCCCGTGTGCAAAAAGCGGGAAGTACCCCAAGCCTGACTCCCTTTGGGCCAATCGGTTTTGTACAGTGTCCTAGTGATGTCACCGGTTCCCGTGTCGAAATACAGTGAATACGCTAACTCTTGCCTGTGCCCTATACTTTTATCGATATAAAACCGTGCAACACCCTCACTTTTGCCAATTTCCATCCACATGGAATACCAATCCTGATAGCCATTTTCATTGGCGTGTTGCTGAGCTTTGGTAAATAGCGTGTCGTAACTGACAACGTCGGCGTCTAGCGTCTCAGGCATAGCTTTCTTTTCGCGAGTAGGGACTTGTTCACCGTACATTCCATACAATGCTTTGTTTGCCCACTCAAAATAAAACAGGGTAGCCGTTAGTCCAATCACAAGTAAAAATGGCAGCGACCATATGCCAAAAACAAAATGCCAATGTCGGCGACGGTGCTGTTTATTAGTGTACTTTTGCCGTAACCACATTTGCTGCTTTAAGGATTTTTTCGATATGTGTTTGGGCAACCATACGATGACTCCCGATAACAGCAAAAAAATAAAAATAAGATTGCTATAAGCCGTTATGGTTTTGCCAATTAATTGGTAATCCCCTTCCATTAAAAGGTATCGATGCAGGTCAGTGATGACATGAAATGCTTCTTCAACGACCCCTTCTCCTTCTCTTAATATATCTCCGGTATAGGGGTGAATAAGATAGCTGTGTTCGCCGGCCCATGCGGGAATTGCCGCTCCCTCGCTATTGACCCATCGAACAAAAATATGCGCTTCGTTAGGATGCTTTTCACGAAGTATTGATACAACCCGCTCAGTCGAGATTATCGACTTTTCGATATCAATCGTTTGCGCATAAGCCATTTCACTTAGCTCTTTGAACTGGCGCTCGTAAGTGAGTAATACACCAGTAAAAGCCATAATGAAAACGACAATGCTGGCCAATAAGCCAGCAAAGAGGTGGGCCCAAAAGACCCACCTTTTAAACGTGGAAAAGTTCATCTAAAGGCGTTGCTTAGAAATCGTAAGTGACAGACAAACGAATATCTCGTCCAGCTTCTTGCGGACCAATAACGCTTGGGAATACTTCGCTGTAGTCACCCACACTTGAATGGTCGATATACGCTTCATCAAACAAGTTCGTTACCGCCAGATTTAAGCGAAGGTCGTTTGTGACTTCCCACTCCCCATAAATATCCACTAGGGTATAGTCTGCTTTGTTAAGTGAATAAAGCGAGTCGGTCCAACCGTTTTCCAAGGCCTGATGAAGGGTATCTATGTTGATGTCGTCAACCATAGTGATGTTAAAGCCAACGCTAATGTCTGCAGTAACGGTGTAATCTGCACCAAGTACCCACGTATCACCGCGACTATTACCTAAGCCAACAAACTCGTATCCGTTAATATCGATGCTGTTATAGGGTACGCTGTACAGATCTTCACGAGGCATCAATTCAACATCTACGCTTGAAAACCCAAAGTACACGTCAACAGAGTCCCAGCGATACGCAAGGTTAAACTCTACGCCAGATGATTCTAGGTCGCCGATATTATTAAATACCGAGTTGCCTTGATAACCGCTAAATAGCACATCATCAATAGTAGATTCATAGGCGCTAAGGCGCGCATTAAGGTTATTCGCGCTGTATTCGATTGACGCTTCAATATTAGTGACAGTTTCAGGCACCACGTCACTGGCAACAACGGGAACGTCCTCACCATCATATAAGTATTCGTCAAGCGTGAAACCATCACCAATTTGCTTACCGCGCGCCGCTTCTGCGTAACCAAGACCAAGGGTCCAAGCTTCGGTAAGCTGATACTCAAGACCGACGTTAAAGCTAAGTTCATTGTCGTCTAGTCCAGATGGCTCATCGGTAACGGGTGTGCCGTAATAGTCATCGATCAAGATTTGTTGCTGAAAATCAAAGTCGTCATAACGAACACCGTAGCTCAACAACAACTCTGGTGTGATATTGCTATGAGCTTGCGCGTAAATACCCATTACGCTGCCTTCTTCTGCGTTCTGCACAGGACCTACGCCAGGGCCACTTTCTACCTCATCTTTACGATAGTCGATACCGTAGGTGAATACGTGGTTTGAAATGTCGGTGGTGTTTCTAATATCAAAACCATAGGTATCGATATCAGACAAGAAATCGAAACGGCCGCCGCGGAACGATGATGATGTTTGGTATGCAGTGGCTTCTAAGAAAACCAATGCGCTGTGGTCAAAGCGGTAGTTCGCTACGTAGGTATCACGCTCTGCTTCACTAGGATAAAGTGGAGCACCTTCTAGTACTACCCAGTTAGGTCTTGCCGAAAACTCACCTTCTTCATCGCGCTGCTCTGCACTTATTGAAAGGTATTGATTATCCGCAATGTAACCACTGGCTTTAAGGAACATGAGATCTTGATCTGCGGCAGTGCCCAGCACTTCGTTGCCGTCGCCATCTTCAAAGTTATCTCTGTCAACCGTGCTGTAATAACCTAGCAAGCCCCATGAATCACTTAGCTTTCCATAAAGGCTGCCGCTATATCGGGTGCCTTCGTTTGAGAAATAACTCACTTTTACTCGACCACCAAATTGTTCGTCGCCTCTCAATAAATCTTGCGCATCTTTGGTTTTAAAGCGGATTGAACCACCAATGGCACCTGGGCCACTGGTTGCTTCACCTGCACCAGCCTGCACATCGATTTGCTTCAAAAGATCGGGATCTAGCGTCACGCGGCCTATGTGGTGAAATAGGGTTGAGGTTTGTTGCGCGCCATCTACGGTTACATTCAGGTAAGCATCTTCTAGTCCACGGATAAAGATTTTCTGTGCTACACCTACTGAACCGCCAACGCTGACCGACGGAGACTCTCTAAAAACGTCAGCTAAATCGTTTGCCTGAAACTGCTCAATATCCTCGGCAGTAATGCTCAAGTTAGTTGCTGCGCCTACCACAGCAACTCGCTCTATAGACTTGGTTTCTTCATTCTGGTTTTCTAGGGATTGCGCAAATACTACCGGACTGGATAGCGTGCATACTGCACTGGCTAAAACTAACTTTTTCAAGGATGTCTCCATTTGATAATCAACAATTACAAATAAGAAACATTCTCATTAACTTTAGTCTAAATGGATAGCACTTTTACATTTGTTACAATTCTCTCAGTTCTTCGCTGTCAAAGACTCACGCTCATTGTTGTAACGTACTTTCTGGCCTGCACGCAGACGTTCAGCTCCTCTCACCACAACCGAGCGCTTCGGGTTCACATCGCCAAACACTTCAATTCTATCGCCCATCCCCACCCCGGTTGTCACCTTAACTTGCTCCGCTTCATTATTTTCATTGAGCTGATAGATAAAGGTGCCCGACTTTCTTAGTACCAGTGCATCGCGGGGTATGGTGACACCATCATGAGTATCGCTGCTAGGCAGCGCCACGCGCACTGCACTGCCTATAGGAAAGTCACCGGGGTTGATGGCAATTCGTAGCTCCATCATGCGCGATGTACTGTTGCCTACCGGTACAATGGCACGAATAGATTCTTCTACTTGGTTCACGTTATTGTGAACGCTAACGCTCATGCCGTTAGCAATATAGGGTAATACGTTGAGCGGTGCGCGCACCTGAACTTCAACGCTATCAGGGTTTACCACGCGAAGCAGGGTTTGCCCTACCCCAGTGTATTCGCCCGGCGACTGCAGCCTTTCAACCACCAAAGCCGTAAAGGGAGCACGAATACTGCTTTGTGCTATCTGATACTCGGTGAATTCTAAATCCAATTTGGCTTGCGCTAACTCCTGCTTAGCATTCTCTAAGTCTGCTTCCACTTCCTCTAACTCGCCTCTGGACGTGTTTTGACTGGCCTGAAGGTTTTTGTACCTCGCGAGTCGTTTGGTAAACAGTTCAACCTGCGACTGCCATCTGGCAATATTTGAGGCATTTTGATTGCGGGTAATGCTTAAGCGAGTATCGTCGACTTTAACTAAAGGCTCCCCCGCTTTTACCACATCACCTACCTCTGCCATCCAAGTGATGCGACCGTCTACCTCAGAAGCAAGGTTTGCATCGATAACGCTTAGTACCGTTCCAGGAACCCAGGTTAGTTGTGAAATCGCTTGCTCTCTGGCTTCATCTATTTGAACCAGCACCGGCGGTGGTTGATTGCTATCCTGTGCTTGTGCGCTCAACGATACACTGCTTGCAAATAAGGCAAACACACTAAGGGCGAGAGTAGAAGTCATTGCTTTCATGGTTGTCTTTTCCTTACACATGATCGTTGTATTTATTTTGTTTTACGGTGGATGAGGTAGTCGGCGAAGCGCCAGTGCTCTCTATGCGCTCGGCCAGGGGTTTGAGTATATTTACAGATGACGTTGAAGCCGTCATACGCAGCAAGGTAGGCAGTAATAGCAAGGTGAATATGGCACTCACCGTCATTCCTCCCACAATAACAGCCGCAAGACCTCGGTAAATAACGCTGCCTGCACCCGGTAGCAACAGCAGGGGCAGCATGCCAAAGATTGAAGTCAGCGTGCTCATAAAGATAGGCCGTAAACGTAGTTTGATGGCTTGTTCTACCGCGTCATCACGGGTCAGCCCTTCTTGCTCTCCTAGGCGAGTCTGATGCACGAGTAAAATGGCATTGTTCACCACAAGCCCTAGCAAAATAATAAAGCCAATCATGGTTAGCAGGTCCATGGGCTGGAAGGTAAAGATGTTCATGATACGAATAGCAATCACCCCGCCCACCGTGGCTAGCGGAATAGAAAGTACTACCAGCACGCTGTCTTTTAACGATTTAAACAACCCCGCCATTAACAGCAGTAGCAACACCATGGCAAATAGAAAGTTATCAGCCATCGAGGCAATAGCGCCTTTTAAGCTATCCGCGCTACCACCATAATTAATAGCGCCATCGGTAGGCATCATGGCCATAATGGCAGGTTCAACCTCAGAGGTAATCACTTTCATGGCTTCTTCTAAACTCATACCCTCTGGCGGATTTACGTTTAGCGTAAGGGTTCTTCGACCATCAATGCGCTGAATACGACTTGGCCCTACGGCTCTTTCAATACCTACCAGTTCGCCTAATTGCACCACCTCGCCTGATGGCGTCATGACTGGCGTGCTGTTTAAGTCTTCGGGTGTAAACCAGGGTACTGAGCGAAAGATAATATTCATGCGTTTGGTGCCATCGAAGTACTCCCCCACATACATACCATCACCCATGGCACGTACCAGATTCCCCATACTGCCCCGATTTAACCCGACTTCCATCATTCGGCTATCATTGGGGTAAAAACGAAGCTCTGGTTCAGCTTGCTCTAATGGAGGGTTCGAACGCGCATTCGCGTTAGGGAAAACTTCTCTCAACTTGTCTAAACCTGCTTGCGCAGCGATGCCGAGCATGGCTTGGTCGGTACCTTGAAGATGTATGTCGATTGAGCGACCGTTTCCAAAGCCACCAAACAAATTGCCTTGTTGTGAAAAGGTTTGTGTATCCGGCAAATCCTTTAAAATTTCATCGCGAACAATGGCTTCTAACTCTTTGACCTTAGACTGATCTTTAGCGCGCACACCCAAATTTCCGCCATTTGGCCACGTAATAATGTAGTAGTTTTTCAGCGCTGGCTGCTTTTCTCCGTCCATATAGGGCTGCAGTCGTTCAACGATAATTGGCATCACTTCTTCACTAATAAAGTTTTCACTGGCACCCGCAGGCAAACTTAAGAAGGCGTCAACGGCATCGCGTTTTACGGGCGGTAAATAATCCATGGAAGGCATAAGCAAAACACTACCTGTAATAGGCACGCCCATGAGTGTTATGACTAATACGAGGCGGCGAAGCGGCGTACTTGATAGCGACATAATAGCGCGGGTTATCTTAGCCCATACCCGCTGTAAGCTATCAGCTGGCATGTTGCCATTAAGGTATCTAGCGGCAACGACGGGCAATACCGTTACCGCAACCACTAGCGACATACACACTGCAATGGCAATGGTAAGAGCGAGGTCAGCAAACAATTGCCCTTCAACATCTTCCAAAAACATGACGGGAATAAAAATAGCAACGGTGGTGGCTGTTGACGCCATGAGGGCACCAAACACTTCTTTCGTTCCCCGATGGGCACAATCCTCCATGTGCGTTTGTGAATTTGGGTCTTTATTTTCGATTTCGGCTTCGGCGCTCTTGCGCGTTCTTACAATGTTTTCCAGCACGACAATAGCGGCATCTAGCACCATACCTACCGCGAAGGCGAGTCCTGCCAGTGAAATGATATTGAGCGAGCGACCGGTAAGTTGAAGCACCACAAAAGTGCTAAGTAGTGAGATAGGAATGGCCAATGCCACAATGAGCGTTGCCCGCAGCTGGCGCATAAAGAGCCAAAGCACGGCAATGGCAAGCAGCACGCCTATAAATAAATTGCTGGTAACTAGCTGCACCGCTCTATAGATAAACACTGAGGCATCGAAGCTTTGCGCCATTACTAACTGTTCAGGGGCCAAGTCCTGTTCGTTTATTTGTGCAACTTTTGCTTTTACGGCTTCTAAGGTAGCTAAAACATTGGCGTTGTTTTGTCTGTCTACGCGAATAGATATAGCCGGATTGCCGTTTTGTACACTGTAGTTTGCACCGTCAGCGCGGGTGATTTTAATTTCGGCAATGTCATTTAGCGTGATAGGGCTGCCGTCTCGCCATTCGAGGATCATTTCACCCATTTGCGTAGGCTCGTAGCGACCTTCAAAACGCAGGGTATAGCGTCTTCTGCCCACATCGACAAAGCCACCTGAAATATCATTCGCACGCCCCAACTCGTTGGCAACTGCCGTTAGGTCAATGCCTAACTGCGCCGCTTTAAACGGGTCGAAAACAATTTGAAACTCCTCAACGCCGCCAACCCCGCTTTCCATACGCGCCCTTGCAACGCCCGGGATAGATTCAAGCTGAGGTTTAATGACATCGGTAAAAAAGGTTACATAGGTATTAATTTCGTTTGGATTGCCCGGAAGGCGCTGAAGAAAAAAGTAGGTCAAAGCGGGGGCGTCTCCCCCACTTCCAGCAAGCATAATATTAGGAGACAAGGCATCGCGAGGTAGTGGCGGTACGCGATTCATGCGGCTAATCACTTCAATGAGCGTTTTCTGCATGTCCGTATCTAAACCAAACTCTAGATTAATCCACGCATTACCTTGGTTTGCCCATGCATTCATCGACTCAAGGCCAGGGATCCCTTGCAGCACTTCCTCTTGAGGTTCAATGATCTCCGACTCAATTTCTTGGGGCGAAGCAGCGCGCCACGAGGTCTGGATGTTAATATTCGGTCTTTCAATGTCAGGAAACAGCTGTACCGGTAAATTAAACAGGCTATATAGCCCTAAAAATACCAGCAGTGTTATTCCTATACCTACCCCAGTCGCGTTTTTTATTGCTTGCTTAGTGATGTCCATAATATGGCACTTATGCTTTTTATTGTTTGGTTTACTATAGGTCGCAGGAATGACAGAAAAAGTTTAAAGCCATGACACTAAGAATTTCAGCGATTATTAACATTTTGTTTAAATACCGTTTAAAAAACGTTATTTATCGCAGATGAGTGGACCTCAAAAATACGCCATTTGTCGGCGCTGGACATATTTGCTTACACCCATCGTTAATTAGGCGTCGCGACGTGGAGTGAGGGTAGGGATATTTTAAACTCGCCCTTCGGGAAGGTCTGGCAAGCTTCACTCTGGGAATTTGAAAAGCAACGGCCATTCCTGCATTCCCACGCTTTGTTAGGAAACTTGCCAGCGCCTTCTGGGTGGGCAATCATCTATGCGGATTGGTATTGGTCTTTAAGTATCGAACAAAAATTTAGAGCAAAAAAAAGCCGCTCTAGGAGCGGCTTTTTTCAAATACGTCAGCGATTACGCTTCAGCAATGATGATCACTTTGATTGAAGTGATAACGTCAGAGTGAAGTTGTAAGTCGATGTCATACTCACCAGTCTCACGAAGAGTACCAGTAGGTAGTTTAACTTCTGCTTTTTGTACTTCAACGCCAGCTGCAGTGATTGCATCAGCGATGTCACGAGTACCAACAGAGCCAAATAGTTTACCTTCGTCACCAGCAGGAGCTGCGATTGTAACTTCAGCAAGCTCAGCAACTTTTTCAGCGCGTGCGTTAGCAGCAGCTAGTTGCTCAGCAATTTTCGCTTCAAGTTCAGCACGACGTGCTTCGAACTTTTCAACGTTGTCTTTAGTTGCAGGAACCGCTTTACCCTGTGGGAAAAGGAAGTTACGAGCGTAACCAGACTTAACAGTCACTTGGTCGCCCAGGCCGCCAAGGTTGGCGATTTTATCTAGTAGGATGATATTCATCTTAGCTAACCCTTATATTCGCCAAATTACTTGTGTGAATCAGTGTACGGAAGCAACGCAAGGAAACGTGCGCGCTTGATCGCAGAAGACAGCTGACGCTGATATTTTGCGCTTGTACCAGTAATACGGCTAGGGACAATTTTACCGCTCTCAGTGATGTAGTTCTTAAGAGTAGCGATATCTTTGTAATCAATCTCAGTCACACCTTCTGCAGTGAAACGGCAGAACTTACGACGTCTGAAAAAACGAGCCATGGGTGATCTCCTTAAGCGTTGTCTTCAGTGGTTTCAGTTTTCTTTTCCGCGCGATCTTGGCGAGGAGCAGAATCGTCACGACGCTCACGACGAGGCTCTTCTTTCATCATTGGAGAAGGCTCAGTCACAGCAGTCTTAGTGCGCATAACCATGTTACGTAGGATCACGTCGTTGAAACGGAAAGCATTTTCCAATTCATCAACAGCTTCTGCAGACGCTTCAGCATTGATTAGTACGTAGTGGGCTTTGTGCAGCTTTTCAATTGGGTAAGCCAGTTGACGACGGCCCCAATCTTCTAAACGATGAATCTGACCACCGTCTTGCTTTAGGATTGTGGTATAACGCTCGATCATACCAGGTACTTGTTCACTCTGATCAGGGTGAACCATAAATACGATTTCGTAATGACGCATTATAGCTCCTTACGGTTGTAGCCTCGACAGTACAGCCGACTGTATGGAGACAAGGAACGAATTGGGATGGCTGTAAGGGCGCGCATTATACGCAGCAGTTACTAATTGCACAAGCATTAATCACCTTTAGAACAATCATTTGCCCTTTCCCCAAACACTACGCTCAGACATTTAATCAAAATACTGTTTATTTATACAGTAAAATACTGTACAGTTTTTGTGTCTTTAATAAACAGGGGACCTACCATGGCCATTACCACACAGTATGTTGTTACGCACAAAGGGGTAGAAAAATTGGTAACTACCGACAAAAAAGAAGCCGATCAGTATGACAAAATGCTCGATGCAGCAGATAACCTTGCTGACTACATTCATGCGAAGGGCATCAAGCTAGACGATAGCGTAGTGGAAGAGCTCACCATCATGCTGTCTAAAAACAAAGATAAAATCAGTAAGATTTTCAAAGGCGCTACCGCAGAAAGCGTATTAGAAGATGAAAGCGCAGAAGTGGTAAAGCTACAAGCTAACGGCTGATAATTTAGGCGCGCCTCTCTTTTGCGTCGTTATGATGAGCAATTAATAAGAGCAATTGCCGCTTTAGGCTGATGAGATCTGATAGCATAGCTATAAGCAAAAATGTTATTTGATAACATTACCTCAACGCGGCAATGTGTTTTCTCTGGTTTTTAACTGGGTGAACAGACGTGTCGCTTTTGCTAATGTGAACATAAGACGTAAATACAGGTCGGGCTTAGCGTGAATACCATCAATAAAAACAATAGCACTCACTCCCAGCGCAACGCAGTGTATGAAGAGCACAACGCAGTGAATAAAGAGCGTAACACAGCGATTGAAGTTAGCAATTTACAGTTTTCGTACACCAAAGAAAGTGCCCCCATCATTGACATTAAAGCGTGGCAAGTTTCGCAAGGTGAGCACGTTTTTCTCTCAGGGCCTTCGGGTAGCGGAAAGAGCACATTGCTCAATTTGCTGTGCGGAACATTAACTCCAACTCAGGGCGACATTGCCTTATTAGCGCAGCCTTTCTCCACATTATCGAACCGACAGCGGGACAAGTTTAGAGCACGCAATATCGGCGTTGTTTTTCAACAATTTAATCTTATTCCCTACCTTTCTGTGGCACAGAACATTAATGCGGCGGTGTATTTTGCAAGTACAAACGTCAGCAAGACAGCATCAGACGCAAAGCTTCGTCATTTACTGGACAAGCTACAGCTGCCTTCTCACGTGCTGCATGCGAAAGCTGACGCATTGAGTATTGGTCAGCAGCAGCGCGTTGCCATTGCCAGAGCACTGATTAACGACCCACAATTATTAATTGTCGATGAACCTACCTCTGCCCTAGATACCGATGCCAGAGATAGTTTTATGTCGCTGCTAAAAGACGTTGCAGGTGAAAGCACCATGATTTTTGTTAGTCACGATAAAGCCATGGAGAGTTATTTCGACCGCCACTGCAGCATGAGTGAATTAAGCCCAAGTACAAACCACATAAAAACGCGAGGCGCTGAGGCCCCAAAAGCACAGGAGCGTGCGTAATGCTAAGTACCATTGCTATTGAAAGCTTAAAGCGCAGGAAAACAACGGCAATCCTCACACTTTTAAGCATTACCATCAGCATTAGTTTACTTTTGTGCGTGGACATTATTCGCACCCAAGTTAAAACCAGTTTTACGCGCACCGTTTCTGGTGTTGATCTTATTGTTGGCGCACCAAGTGGACAGCTTAATTTACTCCTGTCATCAGTGTTTAATATAGGCACTCCCACCAAAGGTATTGAATATAAAAGTATTGCGGCGCTTCAATCTAACAAGCAGGTATCGTGGCTTATCCCGCTATCTTTGGGTGATACCCACAGAGGTTTTAGAGTAGTAGGTACGACCAACAGCTTTTTCGACCACTTTAAATACGGTGATATGCAATCACTTGAAATGGCAGCAGGCTCGACATTTACGCAGCCACTGTCTACCGTTATTGGCGCAGACATCGCCAAATCATTGGGGTACAAGGTAGGAGATAAGATTATTATTTCCCATGGTCTGGGTAGCGTATCGTTCAACAACCATGATGATCACCCTTTCACTATCTCAGGCATAGTTAAGAAAACCGGTACGCCCGTAGATAAAGCCGTATACGTTACCCTACAGGGACTTGAAGAAGCCCACACAGGACCTAAACATTCCCCCACCTCAATGTTAGGTCATAAATCTGCTGACAAGGCGAACGAGCATGAGCATGAGCATGAGCATGACGAGCATACAAAAGAACATGCAGTTTACAATAGCGAAGCGTTTACGCCTGAGTCAGTATCCGTGGTGATGCTGGGGCTTAAACATCGGGTAACTGCACTGCAGCTTCAGTATCAAATTAATCAAAGTAAAAAAGAGCCGCTAATGGCTATTCTACCGGGCATGGCACTCGCAGAACTTTGGCAAATTATGGGAAATGTTGAATCGCTATTGCTTGGCCTTTCCGGTCTTATCGTCATCTGCGCGCTAATTGGGCTTGCGACTATGCTGCTGGCAACGATGAGAGAGCGTTATCAAGAAATCGCCGTTTTACGAACTATAGGCGCAGGACCGTTTACCTTACTGCTACTCATACAGATTGAAGCGATGCTGCTTACGATTGTGAGTGCCGCACTGAGTTTAGGCTTGGTAGCTGGGCTTATGAGCGCACTAAAACCTTGGTTAAGCAGTACCTATGGATTGTTTTTAAGCAGCCCGCTGTTTGGACAAAGCAGTGTCATTATCATTTTACTGATACTGGGGTGCACATACTTGGTTTCGCTATTCCCCGCTGTGGCGGCCTACAGACGCGGCCTACACGCGGGACTAAACGCGAACTCATAAATACCCATGCCTACAGCGTTGTTTCGGGTTTTATAGGCTTCTATTTAGCCCCACATCTGTGCGCCAATAGGCAATAGGTCTTTTAATGGAGCGAGCTTAAGCGAGCTGGAGAGAGTATTACTCTCCCACTCGCTTATCTGTACTGAAACGCAATATTAGCTCGTGAACCTGATTAACCGTTGCGCGCAAATCGTGGCTTGCTGCAAGCGATGCTTCAGATGAACGCTGGGTTTCAGACGCGCCGTCAGCGACTTCTACTAACTGCTGGTTAATATGCTCTGCCACCGTGCTTTGCTCTTCTACCGCTGAAGACATCTCTACCGTGGCATCAGCGATACCTTTCACTGCATTGTTAATTTCAAACAATGCACCTCGGGTTTCTTCTACTATAGCGCTGCCGTGCTCAGCTGAAGCTAGCCCTTCCGTCGATACCCTTACAGCTCGATCAGAACGCTCAGCCAATTCATTAATGATGTTGTGGATTTTATCGGTCGATTCGCGAGTTTTCGAAGCTAAAGTACGAACCTCATCGGCAACAACCGCAAAACCTCTTCCTTGTTCGCCAGCCCTTGCAGCTTCGATCGCAGCATTAAGCGCTAACAGGTTAGTTTGCTCAGCGATGGTCGAGATGATATTGGCCGCTTCGCCAATATCGCTGGTTGACTGAGCCAACTCTGTCACTGTGGTAGAGATAGACTCAACCGCCTCGCGTAAGGCGACAATCGCCTGCATGGCTTGTTCTGCTTTTTGGTTGCCTGTCTCTACATTAGATGCCGCTGTCCTTGCGCTCTTTGCGTTACTTTCTACTCGTTCGGCAACTTCTTGAATCGCTTGACTCATTTGCGTTACCGCAGACGCAATTTGCTGTGTAGCTTGATTTTGCTGAACAACCGCGGCACTGGTGCTTTCTGCTTGTTGATGCGTGGTGTTAGCAATTGATTCGAGCCCCGCTGACGCATCTTTAATTCGGGTTAATGCCGTGCGATTTCTGGCAAGTTCACACCCCAGTGCAAGTTTGGCTTGGCTTATGTGAGGGGGGTCTGGGAAGTAGGTTTGTGCCACCGTTTCATTAGCGTAGCTTTCTGGGCTAAGAGAAAGCAGCGCGCCCCAGTCTTTTCTTGTCTTGGTTTCTTGAGCAATCATTAAAACTACAGCTCCAAGCAGCGCAATACCTGCCGCTGCCCAACCATGGGTAAACGCGAGTACTAAAACAAGTAGGGTGCTTAACAGTATTGTTGGCGCCATGTGCATGAGGCCTTGCCCCAGTCGCGACATCGGCGATACCGCAGATTTTCCTTCCTGCATTCTGGCGTAAACACTAGATGCGCGTGCTATTTCGTCATTTAACGCCGGCACTCGAACAGATTCGTAGCCTACTACTGACTTACCTTCATAAACGGGAGTCACAAACGCCGAAACCCAATAGTGATCGCCATTTTTTCTTCTGTTTTTGACTAACCCAATCCAGCTTTGCCCTGATTCCAAAGTACGCCACATTTCTTTGAAGACAGGAGCAGGCATATCTGGATGACGGATAATGTTGTGATTTTTGCCAATGAGCTCTTCGCGACTGAAGCCACTTGCTTCTACAAATGCGCTGTTACAATGCTGGATTACACCGCGCTTATCGGTAGATGAAATAAGACGATGATGTGCGGGAAACTTGTACTCTTTTTGGGTAACTGGCTGATTATTTCTCATTGGGTGCTTTCTCCATGTAGCAAAGCAATCATCCGTTAATCGTAGGAAATGTTGCTTACCTCCTAAGACTAGAACATAAACAAATTCTGTCTAGCAGGAAGAAAAAATTAGAGAAATTCTATATTCTATCAGCTATTTAGGAAAGCAATTTATACTTTAGGCTAGAGGTAACAAAACGGTAACGCGCGTACCCTTTCCTTCTTCGCTAGTGATATTTATCTTTCCGTTGTGCTCTTCAACAATAGTCATGGAAATAGACATTCCCAACCCTGTTCCCTCGCCGGGTGGTTTAGTTGTAAAAAAGGGCGTGAATATTCTATCCAGTGTTTCTTTCGACATACCAATACCCTCGTCTTCTACGATAAGCATGGCGCTTTTGTCATCTTGCTGCACTTTTAGTGTTATGGACTTCCCTTCTGGTGTTGCATAAATAGCATTGGTCACAAAGTTAACCAACACCTGCTGGATCTGTCCTGCATTACCAAGGAAATAGACATCCTTATCGGGTACTTCTACATTAAGTTTGTTTTTGTACCTGTGCAGGTTATTCGTGAGCTTGATCACCGTGTTCATGGCGTCAATGGCACTAATTTGTGTATGCTTTCCTGAACCAGGATACGAAAAACTTCGCAGCGCTTTTACAATTTCAATAATACGTTCAATGCCCTCGTGAGATTCATTGAACATCTCTGTAATTTCGCTCGCACTTTCTTGTAGTGAAAAGCGTTTTTCCAGCGCCTCGAACTGCGACTCTACCTCTCCACCAGCAGTGCGACAAAGCTTGCCTATTTCTTCTAACGCGTGTTGATAATCGCTAAAAATTTCTTTTGCAACCACCGTATTGCTTCGAACATAACCGATAGGGTTATTGATTTCGTGTGCTATACCCGCAGCAAGTTGCCCCAACATCGCCATCTTGTCTGCACTAACCAGCCTTTCTTCTAGAAAGTCTCTGTCTTTTTTAACCGAACTCAATTCTATTTGCCGACTGGTGAGCTCAGTTTTTTTGTTCTGGTAACGAGACGTAATGTTTAGATAATGTTTGGTGGTATCAAGAACGTGTAGCGTTTCTTCTTCTAAGTGATCGTCTTTGGTAAGCAACACGAGCCAAGCGAATTCGCCGTCTGCCATTTCATGCATAAAGTGAAGTAGCCTTGCTTCTTCTTTTGTATCTGGTCGCTGCACTGCATTAACGCACCAGTGGGAATAGCTCTCGCGCAGTGTCAGAGGGGTTTCGTCTTTGAGAAGTTTGGCGAGCTCGGGAGAGCTATACCATCCATTTTCGTGAGATAGCACCTGGCTATCATCCCCCACCGTTAGCGCTTCACCTTCTACAATAAATGCTTTTCCACAATGGGCACCGCTAAATTCAACCGCCGATTCCAGCGCAGAAAATATAAAACTCTTACCCGGCTGAGCATTTGAAAGCTGTGATGCGGCTCGGTTAAGGTACAACAACTCCCTTTCCCGCTGTTTTGAATCTTTTAAGGCTTTTCTTAGCGCTTGATTCGCTAAGTAAGCATCTTGTGAGTAGGTTTCAAGAAAAGACTCTGCGTTTTTACGCGCTATTTTTTGACGTTTAAGCTGTCGTTCTAAAGAGTTAACGCGGGCTTCCAGCGCTAGAATGCGCTCTTGTTCGGTGGAATACGATGTTTCACTCACCAAAAAGCCCTCCGTTTAGGGCGCCGCTATGAATTCGGGCGCCACGCTTTTCAATAGGGCCAGTTGAACCGCAAGGCTCTACGGGCGCTAATTAACTAGCCTATCAAGTAGTGTTAGTACTCTCTCACTGGCTTGTTCCATTTCCATAAGCTTAGCATCTGCCTCAGCATTGTTGCCATTTTGTTTAGCTAGAACGGCAGCGATACCGCTACTATGCACTTTTGCATGCGGCGCTTCAATCTCTCTGAATGCCGTTGTTTGGCCAATTGCTTTGTTAGCATTGTCACTATACCACTGCCCAAGGCGGCAGTTCTTATGATCGCCAAAGTCCGCCACAGATTTATTGCTGTAGCCGCACAGCAATGCATAAACCTCGGCCTTCCACACTACATGATCCAATTTTACTGTTTGAATGAACGTAGCAATTGCGCCTTCGCTAATGGTGGACTTCATACTGTCACAGTGTTGCACCATAACTTCGTAGCTGCCATTTAGCTGATTAATGCCGGTCTCTAGCTGCTCGTTGTTTCCGCGCAGCTCATTGACACCTGAAACCGCTTTGGAAGTAGACTGAATTATACCGTTCACCAGCTCAGATACTTCTGTTGCTGATTTGTTGGTTTCTGTCGCCAATGCACGTACTTCATCAGCAACAACACTAAACCCGCGGCCTGCATCGCCTGCTCGCGCAGCTTCGATAGCAGCGTTTAGCGCAAGTAAGTTAGTTTGATCAGAAATACTCGTAATAGTAGTAACAAATTTATTAATGTTATCTGCTGTCGTTGATAGCCCCGATATACGTTCGCTCATGCTGCCCATTTGGACATTAAGCCCGCTCATGTCGGTAACAATTTTGCTTAATGTAGTCGCAGAATCACTAAACAACTCATTAATATTAGCAACAGACTGGTTCTCAGCATCGATACGTTGATAAGTAGACAACACCGTTTCACGAATACCTTCTAATTGACGCATTGCATCAACAATGCACTTCATTACAACGGAATCGTTCGACGATGCATGCTGGCCGTTTGCAGCCTCAATGGCATTAATGAGTTCACTATTTTCTGCCTCTAAAACGTCAATTTTGTCTAAGGCTTCTTGCACTCTTGCTTCTAGTTTACGTACTTGCGCTTCTTTTTCTTCGTATTTACTGCGAGATACAAACATGTGTGGTTACCGATATGTTTTTTATAGAGTTATTTTGTTCAGATTAACAGATATCCAGACCATTTAACTATTAGTCTGAAGTAGCGTTATGCTATGAGTATCGGCGGAATATTGAAAAACTGATGAAATAAAACGCTCGGTTGAGACGAGCTTTATTTTTGTGGCAGTAGATGCGGCTCTAGGGGCGGGCGACGGGCGCCTTTTTTAGGACCATACCACAACGTCAGATAGTCTAGGATAGCGGGCTCCGCATCACCTAATGGCCATAGCTTTTGCGTGTCTTGCATCCATCGAATAGTTTCAAGCCACCTCTCTCTGCTCATTGCGTTCTGTGTAATTAGTGAAGGCGAATGGCATGCGCTACAGTGTGCAACCACTAGATTATAGCCGGGCGCTACAGTAAGACCTGACTGGGGGTCAACAGACACAGTCGTGGCGTCAGCGGAATGCATACTTGAGCCGCTATTTTTATCGCTACTTTCATTGATGGCCGCAACCAGTGGTGTGCTAACTAACCCTGCCATAATAGAAACAAAAACGAATAGACGGCGCATGCGAGCGCTCCATATCTCAAACGCGTTACTCGGTACCATGTGTTTTACACAACCCGCACAGCAATGCGATGGCAGGCATTGTTTAAGTAGCCTTTTGGATTCCAGCCCGGCAATACCATAGGTTGTGCTTTTCCATTTTCATCTACGGCTTTTGCCCATATTTCGAAATAACCTTGTTGAGGAAAGGCTATTTTTGTAGTGAATTGCTGCCATGCATGTCTATTTACGGGAAGCGTGAGCTCTGCTATTTGCCACGTTTGTCCGAAATCAATAGATGTGTACACTTCAGCCACTTTACCCTCGCCACTCCATGCATGACCGCGCACGCTTAGTTTCTTGGCCAAAGGATGATCAGTGCCCGATTGTGGAAAAGTAATGAGTGACTTAATAGGCATAGCTTCAATGATACACATATCTTCATCGGCTACTTTCGCCCCCGGAGCAACGGGTTTACAAGGGAGTCGGTACGCTTTGCCCAGCATTTTTGCACCGTCATGCACGCGGTCTCTGACCACTATCTTCTTAAGCCACTTACCAGACGTAGACGCTGGCCAACCACCAAAAACCAGTCGGAGCGGATAGCCATTCATTAAAGGCAGAGGTTCATCATTCATTGCCCATGCAATCAACGACTCATCTTCCATCGCTTTGTTTATCGGCACCCCGCGAGAAATAGCCGCTTTGCCCGGTGTACGGCTTAAATGCTGGTCATCACCATAATAGCCAATGTAAACAGCGCTATCTTTTACGCCCACTGACGTGAGTACATCTTTAAGCCTTACACCTGTCCATTTAGGGCATCCCACAGCTCCGGTAGTCCATTGGTTCCCCGTCGCTGCTGGCGAGAACTCGGCACGTCCATTACCGCCGCATTCCAGCGTTAGTTGGTATGAGTAATGTTTGAATTGGGTTTTGAGCTCTTCCAACGTGAAGGTTTTTGACTGCTCGGCCGACTCCCCTTCAATAGTAAGCGTCCACGTACTCGCGTCTGGCTTTTGCGGGGGAATACCATTATTCCTTACGAAAAATCGAGAGGCAGGCGTAACCGCATCATCAAGTAAGTGCGCTGGCGTTTCAGCGTTAATTGGCCGGTCGTTAAGTATTGTTAGCCCGTCTTTTCCCTCGATAGAAAAAGGCGTGTTCGACTGAGCAAATGCAGCGGGAATAAGTCCTGCTGGCATGAACTGACCGTAAACGACTTCAGCACCAAGTAGCAAAGACAGAGACTTCAGACCTTTGATAAAACCACGCCGAGTCAGCGCGTTGCTAGTTCGCTGAAAAACCTGTTCGTCGGCCTTTACAGGGTCCTTAGCGTACAGTTCGTGAAGGCCATGTTTTTTCACTGCTACCACCTCGTCATTGAGTGCTTTGTGTATTAAGAGTGCATTAAGAATAATTGTGATAAATCGCGCAAAAAATCCCACTATATTGCGAACAAATAGCCCAATATAAGCAGTGCAATCCACAGCGTTTCTGCCACAATCATCACAATTGGCAGCATACCGACTTCGGCTAACTTACCAAGGTTAGACTTCATACCGATTGCCGTAATTGAAACGACTAAGAAGAAGCGTGATATCTGGGTCCCCGTTTCAATAACTACTTCGGGTAGGGTTACAAAGCTGTTGAGTAACATAAGTACAATAAAGCCAACTAGAAACATCGGCATTTTAGGCACTTGCGCCCCGTCAGCCTGACTTTTGGCTTTGTAAAAGTGTTTAATGGCAATCATCATAATGAGTACCACTGGCATTAGCATGGCTACTCGTACCAGCTTGGTCAGTGTCGCCATGTCGCCTGCACTGTCAGACACCGAGTAACCTGCCCCCACAACTTGCGCCACATCGTGAATAGTGCCGCCTAAGAAAATGCCAGCTTCCGTATCATTCATGCCCAACTGCGCCGCCACAATTGGGTAGAGCACCATGGCGATGGTCGACATAGCGGTTACGCCAATAACCGTCAGCAACGTGTCTCTTTCGTGGTTTTCTCCCTTGGGAAGAATGGTGGAAATGGCGAGAGCCGCAGACGCACCACAAATGGCTACTGAGCCTCCCGTTAATGCACCAAAACGCTTTTGTAACCCGAGTAATTTGGCGAGACCCACTCCGACAATAATTGTTGTGAGTATGGCAGCGGCCAGCATAAGAGCGGTCTGCCACCCAAGTACCGCTAAGTCACCTAGCGCAATGCGTAGACCAAGCAGAACAACTCCAGCGCGAAGAAGAGTACTTGCCGTGAAATCGATACCACACGCACAGGGCGTATCGTTCTGATACAAAAACGATACGGCCATACCCAAAAGTAATGCGAACAACATAGCAGGGGCATTGTAATGCTCACTCAAAAAGAGCGCCGCCATACCGGTAATGGTTGCAATTCCCAGCCCGGGCCAAATATTTTTACATTTTACTGCTATATCGTTCATTTTCTTTTATCGCTCTGAGGCCACAAGCGCAACAAGCACTACGCGCTTTCGCTCGCCAGAATAAGGGCGGCGGCCATGCATTGCACGGTAATTGTCAACAATAGCCACGTCACCATCTTGCCACTCTAAGTCAAAGGTGTAAGTTTCAGACAGTTCTGCAACGCGCTCTAAACCGGCTTTAGGAATTGCATTTCCATCGCCAAAAGTAATTGCCGACGACGGGTTTTCCCTTACGCCTTTCCATCCCATATACGCAGCTATTAGCTGGTTATAGAACACTTCTGAGCCATCACTAAGTTCGATAACCGCAGGTAAGACAGGCGTAATGGCTCTTAGACTACCATCCTCCAACCATTGCCAGGTGTATCCTAACTCTTTTAATTTAGCTTCTGCCTCTTCTAATGACTCAACGCTTAGCGTGCTTTTCCAGCTTCTTCCTTGGCCAGAGTTGGCATCATTGGCTGCTGGCATAGTAGTCGTATATTTAAGGCCTTTCTCTTTAAAGTCTTTAGCAAGCGCAGGATTTTCTTCCTTCAATGCTTCAAACAATTTGTCGGAGCGACACAAAGGCGTTGCTCCCCCCTCATCCGCTGCAGTCTTACAAAAGAAAAACAGCTTGCTAGGTGAAATAGGCGTCTGCGCCATTTCATGATGTAGAAAAATTTCTACGTCTTTCGGCGCTTCATTTGCTGTGAATACGCGCTCAGTAAAGTTAATACGCACGGCATTAGACAACGACTCCTGATAGGTAAAGTTAGGATAGCCGAAGCCTGCTGAGAAAACGTCAAAGGTCTCTGCGGAATCAATTGGAAACCCTCGGAAAAGTAGTGCTCCCGACTTTGCAAGTTTTGCTTCAAGCTCTGATTGATTTGCTTTTACAAATGCAACGGTCTCTTCTACCGTTGTACAACCCTCGTTGTTCACGACTATTTCAGGGAACACACCGCCGTTATAATTGTGCTGAGTAGGTACACTTGCGTAGGCTACCGCAGAGCTGTCATTGACGTTTTTCATAGCTAACTCCTAGTCGTAAATAGGGTGGAAACGGTTAAAGGCAGCTTCGCAGAAGTGCCCTGGATCGTTAAATCTGCGATTTACGTTCAATGCAGATATTGCCTGCATTTCACTGTCGCTGAGTGAGAAGTCAAAAAGTGCGAGGTTTTCTTTCATACGCTCAACTTTTGACGTTTTTGGAATGATGGCGTTACCGCGCTGAATTCCCCAACGCAAGACAACCTGCGCGGGCGTTTTACCATGGGCTTCTGCCGCGGCTTTTACTACGCTTTGCTCAAGCACTGATTCCGCCTGATCAGCCATTTCAAGCTCTAGATAAGATAAGGCACCTAGCGGAGAGAAGGCCGTCACCTCCAGTCCATAGTCTTTTGCCAAACGAATTAGTTGCTCTTGCGTAAGGTACGGGTGAGATTCAATTTGCAGCATGGCTGGCTTAATACGCGCATAGCTCATCAGGTCGTTAAGCAAACCGGTGTTGTAATTACACACACCAATTTGTTTTGCTTTTCCGCTATCGGCAAGCGACTCCATTGCCTCCCATGTCTTATGCAAAGGTACAGGCGCGAGTTCCATTTTAGGCTCGGCAGCATCAGGTTCGTAAAACCATTCTGGTGGATAACGGGTCTCGATAGGCACAAATTTCTGCGCTATCGGGAAATGGATCAGGTATAAGTCTACATAATCTAACTGTAAGTCTGACAAGGTTTTTTCTAAAGCAAGACCCACGTGCTCAGGGGCGTGAAAGGTATTCCATAGTTTAGAAGTAACCCAAAGCTCTTCTCTGGTGCACAAGCCTTCATCAATCGCTCGCTTAATGCCTTCACCCACTTCCTTTTCATTGCCGTAATCAGCGGCACAATCTAAGTGTCGATAGCCAGCCTTAATCGCTTGGTACGTGGTTTCCGCACATATGGCAGTATCGACCTTCCAAAAACCAAAACCTACCTCTGGTATCTTATTAATTGTTTCATTCACCTTAGAATTCGTTGCTTTAAGCTAGTACGGACTTTCTCTTAAACGTACTGCAAAGATAAAAAGCCTCGGTTTACTTTTGCAGTATGCTCTTGTATAACTTTAGCTTAAAACTTTAGTCTTGTATAAGACATAAGTTATTACACAGATATACCGATGTCAACAAAGTGTTAACAAACTTAATGAAAAGTTTGGAGTGCAATAAAAAGAAATGTCTAGCGGTGGCATAACAAGGTAAAGCGTTACCTTGTTATGCTAGGTGTTCGAGAGTCGGTAAGAAACAATTTGATAGGAACGGACGTTTAAAACGTTGTGGTTGAACGGTTTGGCGTTGATAGCAAAGGATTAATCAAGTTCAACTTGGTAATGGTAGTGGTCAGTTCTACATTTGCTTTCACGATATTCAATGAGTTTACCGTCAATAGACTCAGTGACGCGCGTAACCATAAGTAACGGCATTCCTTTTTCGATACCTAAGCTTTTTGCATCACTTTTTGAGGCCAAAACCGCTTTAATGCTGTCACGGGTCTTAAATACAGTTTGGTTATAGTCCGTTTGATAAAAATGATACAGAGTATGCGGAATATCTTCTCGCTTCTCGATGTCAGGAAATCGCTTAGACGGTAAATAAATAGTTTCAAGCATACAAAATTCGTTATCGAGAATTCGCCTACGCTTAAGCTTCACTACTTTGTCTTTAGCGGTAATTGATAGTGCAGTTTGGACACTTTCAATTGGCTCGACCAGCTCTTTACTTAACAGTTCAGCTTTGGGTAGGTCAGCACCTTTTCCGTCAGCTTGTAACGGAAAGAAACGAAACAGCGCATCTTGTGCCGTATGCTCAGAAACAAATGTACCGACCCCCTGACGACGGGTTACAATTTTGGTATCTGTCAGCAATGTTAGCGCTTTGCGAACGGTTCCTTGGCTAACATTGAATTCGTCAGCAAGCTTAAACTCACTAGGTAGCATCTCGCCTGGTTGCCAACGGCGCTCGACAATAAGCTGCTTAATGTATTCAGCGACTTGTTGATACAGCGGCTGAAAGGCAAGACTTGGACCGCTGAGTTTGTGATCGAATTGAGATGAAGACATGAACCCTAACCTAAACGCTTAATTTTTGTTGTTATATCATACACAAGAGTTATAGCGCACTTTTGATATAAATCACATACATTGCAGGAATTACACGTGATGCTTTTGGAAACACTGCTTCCCATGTTTGCGCTATTAGGGCTTGCGACACTGCTACAGACCTTAAGCGGGTTTGGTTTTGGCCTTATGGTGGTATCAAGCTTTACGTTATTCGGCATCTTGCCGCTTACGGCGACCACCTTTATGGTGAGTTTTCTAAGTCTTTTCAATTCCATCAGCTTAGTAGTGAAAAACACGGAGCAAATAAATAGACGTGCTTTCACTATTATACTGGTTAGCGGTATACCATTTATGGCTGTAGGCTACGCATTGTTGGAATACCTGTCCGTTGGGATGGCAACTTGGCTCAATTTACTGCTTTGCTTGGCTATTCTCAGCTGCTGTGGCCTTTTATTAATAAAAAGAAAGCGGACACAGCCATCTGGTCGCGCATACGGTTTTTCTATCGCTGGCGCTCTAGGTGGATTGCTAGGTGGTCTTTTTTCTACCTTTGGCCCACCTGTGGTATTTCAGTGTTATCGACAAACCTGGCCAATTAATGAAATCAGGATAACGCTGCTGGCCGTATTTAGTGTTACCTCACTTATACGCCTTGCCATAATACCGTTTGGTACTTTGCCTTCAACAGAAGTGTTTCTGTCTGCTGTTTTTGCCATTCCCGTCATTTTAATTTTCACGCGATTAGGACGAATTCTCGCTGCTCGCGTATCCGCTGCCGCTGTTCGACTGTTAGCCTTAACCATGCTTGCATTAAGTGGCGTAACCCTTATTGTCCAAAATATCAGTATCTAAGACGGCTTGATAGTGAACGCGGATCTAAATCTTCATAATTTTCTAATTGCAGATTGACACCCAAGTTACATTTCATTAACTTATGTCTTATATAAGACATGAAGGGTAATGTAGAAATGAGTAACGCGTTTTGTGTAAATGAGCCAGAATGGAACGATATTAAAGCCGCTGACATTACTGAGCAGCCCTTTTTGTCGGATGATAAGACACTTATTGTCCCCACCCAATATGGTGAGTTGAGTCTAAGTATTAGTCAGTTTGGTTTACGCATTCAAAGTAACGTAAATGCAGCAGATGATTTTGGTATGCTTACTCAAGCGCCGGAGAGGCTATCGCTAGTACTTTCCGGTGATCAGTCTCACAGCACCCTGGCAGCAGGCGATTATCGATTAGAAGTTTTTGCCGCACCTCTTCATTTCAAGCTGTATAAAAATGACGTTTTAGTTCAGCAAAGCGCCACCGACGGCCACTTTGTACGTCAGCATCGCTTACCGCCATTCGCTAAAACCGACAAAGGTTGGTTAGTAAGTTTAGAGCTTAGCTACGACGAAGCCGTTTATGGTCTTGGAGAGAAATGGGGCAAGCTTGATAAACGCGGCCAGCTAATTCGCTCATACAACCACGACGCTTTAGGCGTAAACGCTGAAAAGTCTTATAAAAACACACCTTACGCATGGAGTCCTGAAGGCTGGAATTTGTTTGTGCACACTCCAGCCCCCGTCACCCATGGAGTCGGCTACGCACTTTGGTCACAGCGAGCTTATGTGTGCTTAGTTGAAGATAACGTACTCGACATGTTCTTGTTCCATCAAGACTCGCCAGCTAAATGCCTTCAAACCTACAGTGAGTTAACAGGCTTTGCGCCAACACCTCCAACATGGAGCTTAGGCGTAATCCTGTCTAAAGCGTATTATAAAGACGCCGACGAGCTACTAGCCGTTGCCCGCGAAGTGCGCGAAAAGAATATGCCTTGCGATGTTATTACCCTTGATGGCCGCGCATGGCAAGACACAGATACTCGCTTTGCTTTTGAGTGGGACCCTAAACGCTACGCCGATCCTCAGCCGGTTATTGATGAACTTAAAGCGTTAGGCTTTAAGATTTGCGTATGGGAATACCCCATGATTTCAGTGAAAAACCCCCTTTACAAAAAGGCGGCCGAAAAGGGTTGGCTGATAAAGGACAAACGCACTGGCGAAGCGTACCGCTATGCGTGGGACTTAAGCCCATTTGGCGAAGTACTTACGCCTTTGCCAGACTCAGGTATTTTAGACTTTACCAACCCTGAAGCTTACGAGTTTTGGAAAACGTCGCACAAACCTTTATTTGACCTTGGTGTAGATATGATAAAGGCCGACTTTGGCGAACAGTTGGAAGACGACAATATGCTGTCGTATAGCGGTGATTCAGGTAATCGTCTACATAACGTTTACAGTATGCTTTACAACCGCTGTGTGTACGAGGCTGCCGACGCTTACTGCAAAACAGGTCCTTTCCTATTTAGCCGCTCAGCTTGGACAGGAAGTCAGCGCTACCCATCACAATGGGGCGGTGACCCGCAAGCCGACTGGCATGGCCTAGCCGCAAGTATTCGTGGCAGTTTGTCTTGGGGTATGTCAGGCGGGCCGTTCTTCGCTACCGATATAGGCGGTTTTTACAAAGACACCCGAGATGCAGAACTTTACGTAAGATGGGCACAAGCATCAGTGTTTAGTGCCCATATGCGATTGCACGGTATTGGCCCTCGTGAACCCTGGTCCTACGGCGATGCCGCCTCCAATGCAGTATTTGAGGCCCTTAAGCTAAGATATAAGCTTATTCCATACCTAAAGGAAACCGCAGAAAAAGCATCACAAACAGGACTTCCGGTTCAGCGCGCCATGGCGTTAGCCTTCCCTGAACAGCCGCTTTCTCATGGTTTTGAACAACAATTTATGTGCGGTGATGACCTACTTGTTGTGCCTTGCGTGGTGCCCGGCGGAAAAATTAAATACTACTTACCAAAAGGTGAATGGATACGTTTTGGTACCGAAGAAGTCGTGCAGGGTGAGCAATACAGAGAAGAAATACTTGCGCTTAACGATGTGGCGGTGTTCATCCAAAAAGGCAGTCGCATTGTAATGGGCCCAGATGTTCAACATACCGATATGGATATGTCGAACACCACACATTGGCCAGCGTAGCGCATAGGAGCAGTTCATGGATATCACCCTTACCCTATTGTCATGCATGGCTTTTATGGCACTGGTTGCCGTTATTTCTTACATGAAAACAAAAGGGGAAGTAAACACGCAAGACGGGTACTTCCTTGCAGGAAGAGGGTTGACCGGCACTTTTATTGCTGGGTCCATGATCCTTACCAACCTTTCCGCAGAGCAGCTTATTGGATTAAATGGCTCTGCCTTTGGGTATAACTTAAGCGCCATGGCGTGGGAAGTTACCGCTGGTATCTCTACCATTATTATGGCGCTTATTTTCTTGCCTCGTTACTTAGCGGGCGCTTTCTCCACCCTACCTGAGTTTTTACGCGACCGTTTCGACGATAGCGTTCGCAGAATGACGGTAGTTTTGTTTATGGTGGGGTATTCGTTAGTTACCATTCCATCGGTGCTTTACTCTGGCTCTATTGCCGTGCTTAGGCTTTTTGATGTACCGGGGCTTTTCAATGTAAGCTATGAGGTGGGACTGGTACTTACCATCGTCATAGTCGGTACGATTGGCGCTCTCTATGCCATTTTCGGTGGTTTAAAAGCGGTAGCCGTATCAGACACGATTAATGGAGTTGGCCTTTTAATTGTGGGTTTATTGGTTCCCGTTCTTGGCTTGGTGGCCTTAGGCGACGGCAGCTTTAGCCAAGGTCTATCTACTATTGCTACAACGGAAACTGAAAAGCTCAATGCTATCGGTGGACCCGACGATCCTGTTCCTTTTGGTACTATTTTCACGGGTATGATTTTAGCCAATTTGTTTTACTGGGGTACTAACCAATACGTAATTCAGCGAACCTTAGGCGCGAAAAATCTGGTTGAAGGCCAAAAAGGAGTGTTGTTCTCTGGCTATTTTAAAGTGCTTGTGCCCTTTATGATGATGTTACCAGGCGTGATTGCTTATCACTTATATCAAGACGAAAATCTTCAAACCATCGATCTTGCCTACCCTCATTTAGTTAAAGATGTACTTCCACAGTATTTGTCGGGTTTCTTTTTAGCAGTATTGCTTGGTGCGGTGTTTAGCTCTTTTAATTCATTGCTTAACAGTGCTGCCACCCTATTTTGCTTAGACGTATACAAGCCCTTCAAAAAAGACAAAGTGAGCGACGAAAAGCTTATTCGCGTTGCCAAGATCACCAGTATTGTTATTGCTGTGCTCTCTTTTATCACGGCGCCGTTGCTTATGTTTGCCCCTGAAGGATTGTGGCAAATCATTCGCATATTTACCGGCTTTTACAATATTCCCGTTATCACTATTGTGCTTGTTGGCTTATTTACAAAACGCGTTCCTGCGCTGGCGGCAAAAGTCGCGATTATCTTCCACGTAATTGCCTATGGGCTGCTTAAGTTTGTATGGGAAGTCGATATTAACTTTATCCATATCTACGCCATTTTGTTCGCTATTGAATTGGCTATTATGTTGACTATAGGCAGGCTCTACCCAATGACTACTCCATGGCATTTCACTGCAAAGGCTGAAGTCAATATGACGCCATGGCGCTATGCCATTCCCTGCGCCATCGTGCTTGTTGGCCTTATCGCAACGCTTTACCTGATGTTCTCTCCTGTAGGCTTTGTGAATGGACTAAGCAACGCGTTTGTCCCTGCACTAGTCGGCTTGTGGGCAATATGTTTCGTGGCAATTGGTATAAGTCTGAAATGGTGGCGAGTAAAGTATGAGCAAGGCTTGAAGCGCCTTGCTTCTCAGCACGCCTAACTCTTCTTCATCATTTTTGTATAGAAAAAACGCAAAAAAATTAACATAACGTTTGCAAACAGCTTAACAATTGTTTAACTTAATCACTCTTATATAAGACATCAGATGCAAGATATCTTTTATATAGAAGACCGTATTTTTAACGCTATTGAATTTTGCTACTGAAAGAATAATACGCGTAGCGCTGTACCCTACGCAGCCAGAATAAAAAACGAAACGCCGATTGCTTGCTCAAATGCTTTTGTATCCGACTAAAGGTAGCAAGGTGTAAGTGAGGGCGTGATAAGCGAAACACCCTGGAGAACAACATGAATACAAAGAGATCACTCATCAGCAAGGCGGTAACCCTTGCTATGACATCTGGATTGCTACTTCACACCAATGCATTTGCCCAAGAGGCAGATACAGAGCAAGTCGACGCCTCAAAAGATGATAAATCATTTGAACAAATTGTCGTTACATCGCAAAAGCGTGTTCAAAGCATCAGCGATGTGCCCGTTGCTGTATCAGTGTTACGCGGTGACCAGATAGAATCTGCCTTTGCTAACAATGTTGAAAATCTACAAGCGCTTGTGCCTTCTGTGAGCTTCCGCAAAGGGACAACAACTCGAAATTCAGCCTTAACCGTTCGTGGTATTGGAACAATTTCATTTAGTATCGCCGCAGAGCCAAGCGTAGCCACGGTGGTAGATGGCGTTGTATTAGGGCGTTCTGGTCAAGCGTTTGCCGATTTGTACGATGTAGATCGAATTGAGGTATTACGTGGTCCACAGGGTACTTTATTTGGCAAGAACGCCTCTGCTGGTGTGGTAAACATCACCACAAAAGATCCTTCTCAGGAGCTCACAGGCAGTCTTTCTACTGAGTTTTATCAAGATAACGAATACCGTTTAAAAGGCACAGTAAGTGGTGGCTTAACCGACGACCTTTCAGCCAGCTTAACCGTCTTCCAAGGTAAATTCGACGGCTATATCGACAACGTTTACAACAATGAAAAAGTAAACGGCTATGACCGTGAAGGTGCCCGTGCAGTTGTGGTTTACGAGCCAACCAATGATTTAAAAGTAAAGTTCATTAGCGAAATTTACAGCGCGGATGACGACTGTTGTGCTGATTTAGAAGGCGTATCTAGCGGTCGAAATCCCGACTCAAAGGCAGCGCCCAACAGTGAGACCATTGCCGACGGTATAGATTTAGAGCAGCGTCAAATTGATCATGACTTCGAGTCTCGCACTATTGACGACCATTCGGCCTTCTCCGTACAAGTGGACAAAACCATTGGTGACTACACCTTCACGTCGATCACTGCCCAGCGCTCATGGGAAAATACAGAATTCCGCGAAGGTGATTTTACGTCTATTGCTGGCGACAGCGACCAGCCGGTATTTGGAGTGCCGTTTCAGCTGCATGACGTAGGTGAGCAAGAATGGAGTCAGTTTTCTCAAGAATTCCGTGTTGCATCAAACCTAGCTGGCCCATTCAACTTCTTAGCCGGTATGTTCTACTGGAACATGGATTCAGAGCGTAACTTCACTCGTGATGCAAGTTGCCAAAACAATAACCTTCAACTTGACCAAGCACTGACATTCTATGCGCAGAATAACCTGTCTGGAGACGCGCTGACAGAAGCACTTTCTGACCTAGACGCTTACGCTAATTCGCTAGGTGTGACATGTAATGCCAACGACATTGTGTCTGCCACGGCATTCATGAGCACTGAGTTTAATAACTGGGCCGTTTACGGAGATGGCACCTACGACTTAAGCGATGACTTACGCCTTATCTTCGGTCTTCGCTATACCGATGATGAAGTGTCTTACACTCACCGTCGTATAAGTAACGACGAATATGGACGCCGCGGTGTGGGCGTGCGCCCTGCGACCGAGAACACCGATGCAGAAGGTGTGGTAGATGAAACCAATTTGTCTGGCCGCCTTGGTGTTCAATACGATCTCGACCAAAATCAAATGGTTTATGCAACCTATTCTCAAGGCTACAAAGGCCCTGGTTTCAATGTTTACTATAACTTCAACCCAGAGAATGACGGACGCCCTATTGGCGCGGAAGAATCTGACGCTTACGAAATTGGCTATAAGTACGCTAGTCGCGATCTACTCTTAAATATCGCGCTATTTAGCACCGACATTGAAGGCTTCCAAGCAAACAACTTTGATTGTTCTGACGGCGCATGTATTACGCGCCTTACCAATGCTGGTGATGTGACGACCCAAGGCGTTGAAGTAGACTTTATGTGGAACGCAACCGACAACCTAACGCTAATCGGTGGCGCTGCGTACACCAAGGCTGAGATCGATAGATTTAATTGTCCTGAAGAGGCAGAGTGTACCGACCGTTCGGGATTGGATGTTCCATTCTCACCTGACATGAAATACTCACTGTCAGCGGAGTACTTCATGGAAACAGAGCATGGTTTTGACGTTTACTACAACGCGTCTTACATCTATACCGATGAACAGTACTCTGACTTGCCAGGCAACACGGGTGAATTCAATCCTCACTCATTGTTACCTGACTACAGCATGCTTAACGCAAGCGTTAGCTTCTCATTCAAAGACGATGCCTTCCGCGTATCTTTGATTGCGAAGAACTTGCTTGATGAAAGCTATGCGACCACATATAGCGGCGACAACTTCCGCTATCAAATACCGCGCGATGCAGATCGCTATTACGGCGTAGCATTTAAAGCAAGGTTTTAATCTCGTTATAAATTAAAAAACGTGTGTGTTGAAAGGGGCGTGTGAACGCCCCTCTTTTTTGCACAACTACAGGCTGTTAGTCCCTGAAAATCAAAACAAACGCCTTTGCCCAAATAATAGTATTAATTTATTTCTTCGTGCTGATGTTCATGAGAGTGGGCGTGTAAATGGTCATTATCATCACGACATGGCTCACCCGGCAACTCAAACTCTATCGTGGTATGAGCAAGTTCAAAGGGGGCTAAACGCTCGTGAACTTCCCTTTTGAGTGCTCTCAGTTTGTCATTGTCTATTGCACAGTTTATTACCACGTGTGCAGTAAGCACGTGCTGCTCTCCGTCAAGCGACCAAAAATGTACATGGTGAATTTCTTCAACGTGCTCGATTTTCAAAAGCGTGTTGCTAATAGCATTCCTTGTAGCCAAGTCAGGCACGCCCTGTAGAAACAAAGACATGGTCTGCACAACATACCGAACAACATTGACCAAAATAAATAGCGTAAAGCCAATAGATAAAATTGGGTCAAGTATAGGCCATTCAACAAAATGGAGCACAATGGCTACTACCAGTACCGCTACCCACCCCATCGTGTCTTCAATTAAGTGCCAGTTAAGCACCTTTTCATTCATCGAATGACCGCCGTGGAGTTTATAAGCTGCAAATCCATTCACGACAATACCGAGGATCGCTAATCCAATCATACCCTCTGTAACGGGCATTTCGGGGTTAGATAAACGAGGGATGGCCTCAGACAACACCCAAATTGAGCCAACCACCAAGATAACGCCGTTGATCATAGCTCCCATAAGGCTTAGCCGTTTGAAGCCATACGTATACTTTTCGGTAGATGCTTTATTCCCGAGCTTACTTAAATACCACGCCAGACCTATGGATAGAGAGTCTCCTAAATCGTGAACAGCATCTGCCATTATGGCGACACTGTTAGTAAGCCAACCACCGATGAATTCAATAATAGTAAAGATGAAATTTAGCCAGAACGCCCATCCAATTCGTGTGGAATCTGTGCCTAGCGCTTCAGCATGCGCACCGTGGTGATGGCCGTGATGCTGACCTTTATGATGATTGGAGGCGGTAGTGCTGTGATTGTGGTGATGCATAATAACAACTCACATGAGATCGTATATTGAGCTTATCGTGATGTGTACCCAGGTGCGAACAAAATATCGAGCACAGATCATTAACAAGTCTGTGAGATAATTTGTAAATAGTCAGTGAAACAAGCATATTTAAATTTTAACCCACCCTCTAATACAACCTTATATTATTGTTTTACCTGAAAATAAATGAAAAACAACGAAAATAAAACCGACAGCCAAATGTTAATTTTTTGAGAACAGTATTGATCTTTATGTGTCAGTCGCTTAATGTAATGTAAGCGCTTTCAAACAGCCATTTTTATTTGACCTAAATTGTAAGCGCTTACAAAAAGCTTTTTACGTGGCATTTGCCACTACATAAAAACCCAATTTCTTTAGATCAGGGCTGAAAACAATGACGAAAAAAGCATCTCAACTTTCGCGGATAGCTGCCGCGATCTCAGTCGCAACCCTATTTGGCTGTGGAGGCGGAGCAACCACATCTACAGACATCGACGTTGTTGATCCTGCGGCACCCGTTTCTGACTGGGAGCTGGTATGGAGCGACGAGTTCGATGGGAACAGTATTGACGATGACAACTGGACTCACGAAGTAAACTGCGATGGTGGCGGCAATAATGAATCTCAGTGTTATACCGACAGCGAAGACAATTCATTTGTGTCTGACGGTAGCTTAAAAATTGTTGCTCTACCCGCGGAAGAAGGAGCGCAAAAGCCTTACACGTCAGCCCGTCTAAACACGCGCTACAAAGCAGACTTTAAATACGGCCGTATTGAAATGCGTGCTAAATTACCCTCGGGCCAAGGCAGTTGGCCGGCGTTTTGGATGATGCCTACTGATGAGGTTTACGGTGGCTGGCCTCGTTCTGGCGAAATTGACATCATGGAAGCCGTAAACCTTAAGGCTTTAGATGCCGACGGCAATCCTGAAGGCCATATTCACGGCACCCTTCATTATGGTCAAGAATGGCCAAATAACGATAGCTCGGGAAAAGCCTACTCGCTTCCTGATGGAGCGAATCCAGCAGACGACTTTCACACCTACGCCGTTGAATGGCAAGAAGGCGAAATTCGCTGGTATATGGACGATTACCTTTACGCTACGCAGCGTCGTTCAGAAGTTCGTTATAACGCAAACGGTGACGCAACTGGACTTTCTCACCGCGGCTGGTATGCGGAATACTTTGAGCAAGGCACAGGTGAGCTAACCACTCACTGGGACAACGCGCCATTCGATCAAGAATTCTACATTATCCTTAACTTTGCAGTAGGTGGCGACTGGCCAGCTAATGTAAACGAAACGGGCATTGATGCTGAAGCGTTTGCCGAAGGTCAAACTTACGAGGTCGATTATGTTCGAGTGTACGAATGTGCATCGAACCCAGACACCGGCAAGGGCTGTGAAACTGTTCGCCCAGGTTACAACTCACTAGACGATGCATTAGTGGAAGGCGAGGCGCCTATCCCTTCACCACCGTCAACCGGTGTTGCACAAAACCTTACTATTTTCGACGGAACACCTAATCCAAACTGGCCTGCGTGGGACTGCTGTGGTGGGTCAACACCAGCACTTGTAGAAGATGCCGAGCAAGGACAGGTTTTCGAATTTGCTATTAATGAAACACCTACGGTAATGGGCTTTATCAGTCGAGCTCAATTCATTACCGACCCAGAAGGTGAAGCGTCTCCGTTTGATGCGTCTCCAATGGAAGAAACTGGCAGTGTTAAATTCGATTTGAAAGTTACATCACTGCCTGCAAATGCGACAACTAACTGGCTATTTAAGATTGAAAGTTCTGAAGGTTCAACTGCCGCAGAACTTCCACTGATGGACGGCTATGTAGGACCCGCAGACACCGCTGGTGCTGCGCCTGAACAGGGTGTGTGGGAGTCTTACGAATTTCCACTTAGCGCGCTTGCAGCAGCAGGCTTAGATACAAGTGCTATCGATGTCATCATGGTTTTCCCTGCGTGGGATACCGGCAATGGAGCTGTGTATCGCATGGCTAACGTGGAAATTTCGCAAGAAGGCGGAGCTAGCTACCCAGAATTAGTCATCTTCGAAGATGGACAAAACCCTAACTGGCCTATGTGGGACTGCTGTGGCGGCTCTACCCCTACTGAAGAAATGGACAACGAAGAACACGGTCTAACTGCAGAATTTCGAATTGGCGCAGAACCGACTGTAATGGGCTTTATCACGCGCCCTGAATCTGGCGGCGGTGACACCCCATTCGATGCTACAGCACTTACCGACGGTGGCTTATTGCAGTTTGATATGCGCGTAGTGAGTGCGCCTAGTAACGCCGAAGCATCTTGGATATTCAAAATCGAGTCTAATGGCGCATCTACTGCTGTTGAATTGCCACTTTCTGATAGCGTTGAGGGTCAGGAGCCTGTGGAAGGTGAATGGCAAACCTACACATTTACTATTTCAGAATTGCAGGCACGTGGTTTGGACGTGAGTGCTATCGACGTCATTATGGTTTTCCCAGCTTGGGGCACAGGTGAAGGCGCGGTTTATCGCTTAGACAATGTGAAATTTTACCACCCCGATAGCGGCGAAGATGCGTCAGGTGCGGGCATCACGCTCTTTGCTGATACAGCAGCTGAACAATGGTCAATCTGGGATTGTTGTGGTGGCTCAACGCCAACTGAAGAAGTAGACGACGCGGAACACGGCACAGTAGCAGAATTTCGCATTGGCGCTACACCAACGGTGATGGGTTTCTTAGCTGATGAAACCGTATCATTCGATGCTTCATCACTACTTTCAAATGGCGCGATTAAGTTTGAAATGAAAGTAAGCTCAATGCCTAACGACGCCTCTGCACCTTGGTTGTTCAAAGTAGAGTCCATTAATGTCTCTTCTGCTGTTGAACTTCCAATGTCGGCCAGCTTGGAAGGTGCTGATCCGGTTGAAGGTGAATGGCAAACATACACTTTCCCACTACAAACCCTATATGACGCAGGCTTAGATATCAGCGCTATCAACGTCATCATGATGTTCCCAGCATGGGGGCAAGGCGAAGGTGCAGTTTATCGCATCGACAATGTAGAAATAGCAGCACAGTAACAAAGCAAATGCCGCTTTAGCCTTTAAAGCGGCAGTGACCAATTGATAAGAATTAGTAGGGCAATTATGAAAAACACACCATTTAAAAAGACCCAGCTTGCCACATCAATGGCTTTGTTGATGGGCTCTACCCTAGCTCTTCCCTCTTACGCACAAGAATCAGAAGCGGTAACACCGGCAGAGGGCGAAGTTGAAGTTATTCAAGTAAGCGGTATTCGCGGCAGTATGATCCGCTCTATGGATTTGAAACGCAGCTCAAGCGGCGTAGTAGATGCCATATCCGCTGAAGAACTAGGTAAATTTCCTGATACCAACCTGGCTGAGGCACTTCAACGCATTACAGGTGTAAGTATTAGTCGTTCAAACGGTGAAGGTAGTGAAATTACCGTTCGTGGTTTTGGTCCTGAGTTCAACCTAATTACCCTGAACGGTAGACAAATGCCGGGGACGGGCTTTACCCGTTCCTTCAATTTAGCCAACCTTTCTTCTGAAGGTGTAAACACGCTTGAGCTTCAGAAGACCGCCCGTGCAGAAAATCCCAGCGGGGGACTAGGTGCAACGGTAAACATTATTACCATGAAGCCGTTGGCGCAATCAGGACAAAATGCCACGTTTTCAGTGAAAGGTATTTACGACTCGTCTAATGAAGCGGGTGATGACGTAACCCCTGAAATTGCTGGTGTCTACAGCAACACGTTTGCCGATGACATGTTTGGATTTGGTCTGTCATTCTCTCACCAAGAACGTGACTTTCAGCAGCAAGCGGCAAATATTCAAGGCTGGCAGCTTCAAGAAAACGCTGCACTACCTGACTTAGACCCTGAAAATGTGGTTGATAACCGCACCAATATTACCGACGCTGCGTTCTTCCCTAAAGACATGAACTACAGCATTACTGACGTTCAGCGTGAGCGTTCAAACGCCCAAGTTACTTTCCAATTTCGCCCAGTTGACGATTTTACGGCAACGATAGATTACACTGCAACACGCGCCACTACTGGCACCAACACAGTGGGATGGGGTATTTGGAATAACTTTGGCGCTAATATTAATGCGTACGAATTAGACGAAAATGGTACAGCAGTCTATGCCGATATTAGTGGCGACGACGGCTCGTTTACTGCCAGTCGCGAAACCACGCGAGTTGACGCGCGTTCAATTGGTGTAAACCTAGACTGGGTAGTGTCTGACGATTGGCATTTCCGTCTGGATTACCACGATTCTTACAACGAGATTGATAACGGTTATGACAAAGGTTTGGGTAGCTCTGGCCAAATTATACTGGGCTCAAACCAGCTTGAGTCAAAAGTTTACGACTACAGAGCAGGCGAGATTCCACAAGTTTATGTGAACTGGAACAACGGTACGAATGAAATCTTACCTAGTGAAATTGACTCTAACTTCAGCCAATTCATTTACTCACCAGGTCGCTCTGATATTGAGCAACTGCAGCTTGACGGCACGTGGTATAACTCAGCTTTCGACATACCACTGGTTAAAATTGACTTTGGTTACGCCCGAACAGAACAAGCATTGACGGGTTTTGAAGCGTGGAGCGGACTACGCGGCGGCCCGGGTTTTAGTCCATCTTTCACAGAAATTTTCCCAGACAGCATGTTTATTCGCAATGACACATCAGGCTTCCTAGACGCCTTTGACGGTGGCGGCGCAGGCATGAATCCGGGTTACTATTACACCTATGATTTTGACGAAGCCATTGCCCGTCAACTTGCTTTCATTACTGGTGATGTCGTTGGCGAGAGTAACGCTTACTCTATCGACCCTTACTTCAGCGGTGCGCCTTCTGTCAGTAACGTAGAGGAAATTACCGACTCTATTTATGTTCAGTCAGAGTGGGACTTCGAGGTCGGTGATTATTACGTGCAAATAAATGCTGGTGTACGCTACGAAGAAACAGAAGTGCCAAGCTCTGCGGAGGTTCGTGTACCTGTACAGGTAAATTGGGTCGCAGCTTCTGAGTGGATCACGCAGTTTGAAGACGAGCTACAGGTGCAAGACTTTACTGGCGAATATGACATTTTATTACCCATGTTCGACGTAAAAGTAGATGTGACAGATGACATTGTTGCGCGTTTCTCTTGGGGTAAATCAATTACCAGAGCGCCGATTGGCTTGCTACAAGGTGGCTTGGCATTCAGTGGAAGCCCTAAAATTGGCGCGAGAACCGCATCGGCGGGTAACACCAGCTTGCTACCGTTCGAGTCAACTAACTTAGACCTTTCATTTGAGTGGTACTACGACGAGTCGAGCATGCTTGCCGTGGGTTTATTCAGAAAGTCGGTTGAAAACTACATTACAACCACAGGTCAAGATCAGCAGTTCGAAGGTTTACGTGACATCTATCAAGGCCCTCGCTGGAACGAAGCCGTGACCGCATTAACGGCAGCTGGTGAGCAAGCCACCGATAGCGCTATCTATAATTACTTTATTGATAACGGCTATGCTGACGAAAACGGTGTGGTAACCCCTAATGCGGACGACCCGTTAATTACCTGGCGTACCACACAGCCTGGTAATTCCAGCGATTCAAAAACGGTTGAAGGTATTGAGCTAGCTATACAGCACACGTTTGGCGACACTGGTTTTGGTTTCGGCGCCAACGCAACGTTAGTTGACGGTGACGTTGAATACGATCCTTACAACCTGAACGAGCAAGACCCGCTAGTAGGTATCAGTGACTCGGCCAACTTCCAAGTGTTTTATGAGAAAGAAGGCCTTTCTGTAAAAGTGACCTATGCATGGCGCTCAGACTATGTTGTGGGTATTGGCCAAGCACAAGGTTCTTCAGATAACCCAGCAACTCAGTTCGACACCTTTGGTCAAGTTGATGCCAGCATCAACTATGATGTGAATGAGCACCTAACTGTCTTCCTAGAAGGCGTAAACATTAACGACGAAACAGAGCGTGGCTACGGCCGATTCGAAGAGCAATTCTTATTTGCTCGTCAGTACGGACCTCGCTACACGCTTGGCGCTAGATATACTTTCTAAGTTGATAGAGCAATAATACTAAGGGCCTTTTCAGGCCCTTTTTTGTTTTAGCACGCTAGAATTATCAAACATTTCTTCCAATATTTGATAACCTCACTAGACAAGCTCAGGTACGAGTAATAAAAGAAGAAAGCGAGTGAAGTATAAGAAGTGTATTAGCGTACTAGTGCTATTTTTGTTGGGAATAAACAATACCTTCGCATCTGACGATGATAGATATTTCCAAGCGTATTCCCAAATTATAGGCAGTAAACCCGACAGTGAAGAAGAGTTAACGGCATTAGTCTCTGACTCTGATGTCTTATCTGAACAGTCATCTCTTGCATCTGTTTACATTGCTTTACTGCAATCTATGGTTGATCATCCCACGGGATTCGAAGAGTACAAACTTGCCCCGAAAGACCACTTAAAAGATATAGAGCGTTCACACCCAGCGTTGTATTTCAGACACAACATTCTGTCAGCTTATAACCTCGCCATTCAGGAAAAGTGGCGTTTAGCCCATAGCACTATTGACGAAGTAATAGCGTTTGCCAACGACAATGATCCTGAGCTTTACTTTGACGCTATTGCGACTAAATCCATTTTTCTAGCGAGAATGGGACTAATAAGAGCATCCCTAAACTCTGGCGCGAAAGTGTTAGGCGAACTGCCTTCATTAACCGAAAAACGCTTCTTTGGAGACGGTGCAATAGAAAACATGGAGCTTGAGATAGGGCTCAATATGTCTTACTTAGGGGAGAATAAGCGTGCTTTAGAATTGTGTTCTCGTGCAGAGACCTTTTTTTATACTAGGCCTTTGTCTAGCCCCCATCGGTATTACCAAATTGCCCTAGACTGCCAACGAAGAAGCCTCGAGAACTTAGGTCGAATAGATGAGGCTTTCGACATGCTCGAAAAATACACCGAATACGCTACATCCATTGAGGACTGGAATACCTACACCTATGGACTAGTTTTAAAAATTGAAAATTTCTATGCTCTGGGAAAAGTAAAAGAGGCACATGAATTAATTGAAAAAACTGAGAGTTTCATATCCTTACTACCAACCTCATACGATACTAATACTTATCAAATTTCTCGGTTCAAAGCACTAGTAGAACAGAGTGAGTTTGAAAGGGCTAACGCGTTGTCAGCTTTAATTATCGACAACTTGAGTGACGAGTACAGCTCACCCGATTTACATTGGGCACAATTCAAATCTATTCAGTCTTCTCTTTTCGAGCAGCTGGGGAACAAAGAGGCTGCCATTTCAGCATTGCGAGACAGTAAGAACTTTTATCAATCTCTTTACTATCAAACTGACGACAGAAAAGAACTGTTTAGCGACTATTATGAAAGTGCGTTAGCTGAGCGAAAACTACAACTCTTAAAACAACAGCACGAATTATCTCAACTGGAACTTGCAAACAGCAACAGAATGAATCTAATTCTTACTGCTGGGGCGCTGACTTTATTAGGACTTTTGGCCCTCATTAGCTATCTATATGCTGTCCAGCGAAGATTGAAAAGAGAACAGGAAACATTAGCGACCGTAGATACGCTCACAGGCATTCGTAATAGAAGAAGTTTACTCGGCGCAGTGCAGTTAGAGCTAAATGAAGCAAAGGCGTATAAAAACGACTTATCTTTGGTGTTAATCGATTTAGATAACTTCAAAGAAATCAATGACAACTATGGCCATGAGTGTGGGGACGATTTACTCAAAGCCTTTTGTGAACACGTTTCCAAGTCCATTAGAAAAACAGATACATTTGGACGTTATGGTGGAGAGGAGTTCATTCTGTGCCTTCCTAACACGTCGGCTGCCGAGGCTAAAGAAGTTGTTAGCTCTATCCTTGATAGTTATCGAAAAGTGCGTATTACGCCAAATATCAGCGCACAAACCTTTTCTGCTGGCATTGCGCAGTATCAAACAGGGATTGAAACATCGAATCTCATTAAGCAGTGTGACGAAGCGCTTTATGTCGCTAAAAGGTTTGGTAGGAATAGAGTTTGTATTTTCAGTCAGGATGACTAAGAAAACCAAAGAATTGAACGCCAATAAGTCGAGCGTACTACAGTATTAGAGTCATCAGACTTTAACACTGTAGTAACTAGTTTTAGCTACGGTCACTCGCGCGTTTCAAGCGACTGTTTTCGCTTATCCAACATTACTCGGTAACGGGCGTTCCGTCCTTATTAAATTTCGCTATTTCGGCGCCAGAAGACTCCCACTCTTCCTTTTCAGCTTTAGTGGCTTTGGGTGAGAACCAACCGACATAGGCGTAAAATATCCCTATTAGGGGCGCCGTCCAACATGCAAAGGCAAGAGGGATGTACAGCAGGTTTTCTAAGTTTGCGCCAGAAATACCCAGGCCAAGAGCAGATATCACAAACGCACCACCGGCATTCCAAGGGATGAGCGGAGACATTAACGTGCCCCCTTCTTCAATGCCACGGGACAGGTTAAGCGTGGAATAACCCATGCCTCTATAAACGGGTGAATACATTCTTCCCGGCAAGGCTACCGACAAGTACGGGTCGCCAGCCACCAGATTAGTAGAAAACGCCGTACCAACCGCTGCTATCTGTGTACCAGCAAAGGTTTTCGCTTTGCTCTTTATTGCATTGATAATGCTTCTTAGGCAGCCTGTCGTTTCTAACGCTCCACCGAAACCAAGCGCAATCAATACCAATGAAATAGTCCACATCATTGACTGAACGCCGCCGCGATTAAGCAAACTATCTATTTCAACAATATTCGTTTGGATGGCATATCCGTTATTTGCATAATCGAAAACGGCTTGCAAACTCTGCCCTTGCATAAACATGGCGAAGGCTCCTCCCACAACCGCTCCTGCAAATAACGCAGGAAGGGGGGGAATTTTCTTTAAGGCTAACCCCATAACAACAAGCGCTGGCAATAACGCCCACCCCGTAACGGTAAAGTTATCTTCTAATGCACTGGTGATACCTGCAATTTTTGCAAATGAGACGCTCTGAGCATCGATAACGAAGAAGCCGACGCCAAGGTAAATCAGAAATGCGAGCACCATGGCAGGGATTGTCGTTGCCATCATATTCTTGATATGTGAAAACACGTCGGTACCTGTAACCGCTGGAGCAAGGTTTGTGGTATCCGACAGCGGCGATACCTTGTCTCCGAAAAAGGCGCCTGAAACTACTGCTCCCGCCGTCCAGTACATGGGGATATCGAATCCTTCACCGATACCCATTAATGCTAAACCAACGGTGCCTACGCTGCCCCAACTTGTGCCTAAAGAAACTGAAACGACTGCACAGATAACCATACCCGCGGCCAGAAAAATTTGGGGAGACAGGGTCTTTAACCCGTAGTAAATAATGGTGGGTACCGTACCGCTGGCTATCCAAATACCTATGATCATCCCTACAACAATAAGTACACTTACCGACGGCAACGCAACATGGATAACTTTAAAGATTCCTGCCCGCACTTCTTCCCACGTTAGACCAAGATAAGTACCAACAAAACTTGTTAATGCTATGCCAATGGCAAGCGGTATATGAGGCTCAAACACGCCGAAGTAAAATATCTGGGTGCCGAGGATTAAAAGCGTCAATACAACAGGTGTTAACGCAAGTAAGAGACTTGGTGTTTCACGCTGTTCATCTGTCATTTTACTACCCTGTAATTTTCCCGAATGACAAGAATGAATGCAGGACGGAAACACGTCTTATCTACTTTCATCTCACCAACGATTGTTGTTTATATTACAGGTTGGCTACGGGATGAACTGCATAATAGATCGATAAACGGAAGGCTCAAGGTCGGTGCAAACAAAAAAAAGCCGCCAGTTTTTGAGGTTGGCGGCGTTGTTTTTTCTAGTAGCGTTGAGAGCTACTTACTGTTTAGTTTTGGCAACTTATACTCGCCGATTTGTCAGCCTCAGGGGTAAACTGAATATCTGCCACACTCAAGCTAGCCTTCCCTGAACTTCCCAGCTCAAACGGCACAATAAGGCCGGTAAAATCGATACCTTCATTAACAAAGCACTGTAGGTCAATACTTATGTTTGTCCATGTGTCAGCTGGCATTGCCTTTAGCTGCTCGCTAATATCAATTTGAGTTGAACAGCTGCCCGCTGCGTCTCCCTCGCCTTCACAGTTCATGCCTACGGTTACAGGTGCATTTATGTCTGAGTGACGACTAACGTTAAAGCTTAAGGCACCATGCGTAAGTAGTTGCGCACTTAAATCTTCACGGAAGAAGCTCTTGCTTGCAAAACGCATAGCGGCGAACTCGGTGCCATCGAAAGTGATTTTACGCGCATCTTCCTGCACTTCCTTATCAACCGTACGATAAGTAATGGCTCCAACAGTATGCGTGCTTGCGTTCACTGCCAGAGAATCATCACCAGAGTAGAGCCATAATACCCAAGGTGCCTCAACCGAGCCCTTTAGAATTTCCATCGGCTTGTTGCTGTCAGTACTCACCTTAATTTCAGTATTTAGCGTATCGCTTAGAACATTGTCATCGCTGTACGTTAAGCCGAAGCCATAAGGCAGCAAAGGTTCATAGGTTTCATCGCCCTTGTTAACGATCTGCTGAGGCTCTGACGGCCACGAGAAAGACAGCTTGCCTTTAAAGTCCTGCTCACCAAACAAAACGTCTGCCACCGCTGCACCTTCAGAGCCAGGAAGCCAAGCTGCAACAAATGCATCAGATGCATTAAGCTCTGCGTTAACCCACATCGGTCGGCCGCTGATAAACACCGACACCACCGGAATGCCCTGAGATTTCAAGTTTTCTAGCAACGCTAGATCTGTCTTGCTCCCGTGTTGATAAATTAAGGTTTCTCTATCGCCATGACCCTCGGCATAAGGCTCTTCACCGAACACCACTATGGCGACATCAGGTTTAGTTTCAAAGCTACCGTCAACCGATAGCTGTACGTTACCACCAGCATTGTCTACATGCGCTTTAATGCCGTCATAAATAGAGCTGCCGCCGGGGAAGTCATCGTTGGTATTATTTGTGCCTTGCCACGTAATACTCCAACCACCTGATTGCTTGCCGATGTTATCCGCACCATCGCCCGCTACCAATATGCGTTTGCTTGCAGAAATCGGGAGGGTTTTATTTTTATTTTTCAGCAGTACCAGAGACTCGCGCACCGCTTGCGCCGCCACTTCTCTATGCTCTGCCTTGCCAATAAGCGAACGGTCGCCAGATAACAGGCGGTTTGCCGGGCTTGGCTTTTCGAAAAGTCCAGCGCGTACTTTCACTCGAAGAATTCGGCGTACCGCATCATCAATACGCGACATAGGGATGGTGCCGTCGTTTACTTGAGCTAGGGTATTGTCATACAGCACCTTCCAATCGTTTGGCACCATGAAGATATCTAAGCCTGCGTTAATGGCCTGCGCACAATCTTCGTTGTTGCAACCTTTAACTTGCCCATGACCGTTCCAGTCACCAACAACAAACCCGTCAAAGCCCATTTGCTCTTTAAGTACGTCGGTTAGTAAGTATTTATGACCATGAAGCTTCTCGCCATTCCAGCTATTGAACGACGCCATGACAGACTGCGCGCCCGCCGTTAATCCGCCCACATAGCCTTGGGCGTGAATATCAAATAACTCTTGTTCGCTGGCAACATTGTCACCTTGGTCATCACCGCCAACCGTACCGCCGTCACCTACAAAGTGCTTTACTGTACTAATTACACGCTGGTCGCTTAAGAAGTCTTTGTCAGCCGCGCCTTGAAGACCTTTAACCACTGAAGCGGCATACTCTCTAACAATGGCTGGGTCTTCAGAATAGCTCTCGTAGGTTCTGCCCCAGCGATCGTCACGTACCACAGCAACGGTAGGCGCAAATACCCAATCGATACCCGTCGCCATGACCTCTTTAGCTGTAATGTGCGCAATCTTCTCTACCAGTTCAGGGTTATTTGCCGCACCTAATCCAATGTTGTGAGGAAACAAGGTTGCGCCTATAACATTGTTATGACCGTGAACAGCGTCTGTCCCCCACATTGTAGGAATTGTCGAGCCGTCCAAACTGTCATCGATGGAAGCCTGATAAAGCTTTTCTGCAAGTGCTACCCAGTCTTCTGGTGTGGCGTGCTTGTCGTTATTAGGGAATGCACCACCGCCGTTAAGATAAGAACCAAATCCATATTTGCGCATATCTTCTACCGTGATATTGCGAATTTCAGGCTGGATCATCTGCGCAATTTTTTGCTCGATAGTCATGGTAGACAGAATTTCTTCTACCTTAGTTTCGACAGTAGCGTTTGTTTTAACTTCAATATCTAGTTTAGGCCATACCTCGCCCGCTTTGTTTGGCTGTGGCTCAACGTCATCGACTGAAGACGTATTTTTTTCAGCTGAACATGCACTAACTAAAACGCCAACCAATGCACCGGTAACAACTTTCGCGATTATACTTTTTCGCATTATTTATCCTCGTTACTTTTCAGTGGTATTAATGTGAGATACGCGACTTCCTACAAGGCCATAGTAGGCAATGTAAAGGTAGCAAGAAGCGGGTAGTAAAAATGACAGCGTAACGCCGACGGTGTCTGCAAGCATGCCTTGAAGTAGTGGAATAATGGCACCGCCAACTATGGCTAAACAAAGAATGCCTGAACCTTGTGGGGTGTCTTTTCCTAGCTGGTGAAGTGCAAGACTAAAAATGGTAGGGAACATGATTGAGTTAAACAAACCTACTCCCAAAATGCTCCACAGCGCTATGTCTCCTGTGCTTGAAAGTGATAGCAAAATAAGCGCAATAGCCATACAAGCGTTGAACGCCAGCACGTAGCCACCCGAGATTTTTTGCATGACCACAGCACCGATAAAGCGCCCTACCATCGCGCCTCCCCAGTAGTAAGCAAGTAGCTTGGCCGCCCCTGCCTCGCTTAATCCGCCAACCGCCGGACTCGCTAGATAATTCACTAGCATGCTACCAATAGCCACTTCCGCGCCGACATACATAAAAATGCCGACAGCGCCTAAAACAAGATGCTTGTGATGCCATGCACCTCCTTTAAACACTCCAGTGCTTGCACTGGTGTGATGTAGCTTCGGCAGCTTTAAATACATGAAAATAAGAGCCAGAAGAAGCAGTGATGCAGCAAGAATTAGGTAAGGCACTTGCACGTCTGATGCACTTGGCGTACCGCCTCCGTGCTCTCCTGTAGCGCCATATATAAGATAAGAACCGAAGAAGGGAGCCACGGTTGTACCAAAAGCGTTAAATGCTTGGGTCATGGTGAGTCGTGACGAGGCAGTTTTAGGGTCACCGAGTGCCGTTACATAAGGGTTGGCAGACACCTGGAGTACGGTTATACCAGACGCTAAAACAAAAAGTGCTAACAGAAAAATGCCATATATTTGACTTGATGCAGCGGGGAAGAACAGCAAGCACCCCACGCAGGCTATAGCGAGCCCAAGTACGATACCTTTCTGGTAACCAATGCGCGACACCACCATGCCTGCAGGCAGTGACACAATGAAATAGGCACTAAAAAAGCAAAACTGAATCAGCATTGCTTGTGTGAAGCTAAGGTTAAATGCACCTTTTAAGTAAGGAATAAGGATGTCATTCAAACAGGTAATAAAACCCCACATGAAGAACAGCGTGGTGAGTGAGATAAGCGCAAAACGGTATCCACCGTTTGCCTCTGCCTCTTGGGCGCTTGAAATATTAGGCTGCACTGGTGTGTCCACGAATAACCTCTGTTGCTATTTTTCTATTTAATGATAAATTTACATTTGAAAGCGCTTACATCTAACTGCAAGTAATTTTGTAAGCGCTTACATTGAAGAGATAATTACACGAAGCGTAATCGAATTCAATGTAAATATGATGTTATTTGCTCTGTCTAGCGCAGGGTGAATATGAAAAAATTGTTATAGTCAGGACATACCCACGATGCAAGAAATTAACCTTCCATCCAATTCAATGATGTTGTCGAAAGACTTTTTGTTTGGTGTGGCTACATCAAGTTTCCAAATAGAGGGAGACAGAAAAGGAAGATTAGATTGTATTTGGGACACGTTCTGCGAAAAGAAAAATGCCATTACTGATGCCACTAATGGTGACATTGCCTGTAACCACATAGATTTGTGGAAACAAGATGTAGAGCTAATTGATTCTCTTGGTGTTGATGCTTATAGACTGTCTATCTCGTGGCCGCGAGTGATGAAACAGGACGGTAGCGTAAACGAAGTGGGCATGCGCTTTTACGTAAACTTAGTCAATGAAGTTATCAAGCGCGGCATGAAAGTGTTCGTGACGCTTTATCACTGGGATTTACCGCAACACCTTGAAGACAACGGTGGCTGGCTTAATCGCAATACAGCCTATGCATTCGAAAAATATGCTGAAGCTGTAGCAAACGCATTAGGTGAAAAAGTCCACTCCTACGCGACATTGAATGAGCCATTTTGTTCTGCCTATTTAGGCTATGAAGAGGGCATTCATGCACCTGGAAAGACAGGTATGGCAAATGGACGTAAAGCAGCGCACCATTTATTACTTGCCCACGGTTTAGCGTTAAAAGTGCTTAACCGAGTTTGCCCAAATAGCCAAAACGGTATCGTACTTAACTTTAGCAATTGCCATACAAAAAGTGATTCACCGGAAGACATACACGCCGCCAAACTCGCCGATGATTACCAAAACCAATGGTATTTAAAACCTATTATTGAAGGCAAATATCCAGACATTATCGATAAGCTCGCTCCCGACGTTAAGCCCGACATTGCGGAAGGTGATATGGCTATTATTTGCCAACCAATCGATTACTTAGGCATTAATTATTACACCCGCACTGTGTATCAAAGTGATGGCAATGGTTGGTTTGAAATTGTGCCTCCAGTCACAACCGAATTAACCGCAATGGGCTGGGAAATTACTCCCGATGCATTTACCGAGCTGCTTGTTGATTTGCACCAACGCTACGACTTACCGCCTATTTATATCACTGAAAACGGAGCAGCAATGGATGATGAGCTCATAGATGGGGAAGTGTTGGACAATGGGCGTACCGCCTACTTCCACACCCATTTAAATGCGGTAAATGAGGCAATAGAAAAAGGCGTAGACATACGCGGATATTTTGCATGGAGCCTAATGGACAACTTTGAGTGGGCACTGGGCTATTCAAAGCGTTTCGGCATAGTTTATGTCGACTACGAAACCCAAAAACGTACGCAAAAACAAAGCGCTTTGGCTTATTCAAAACTGGTTAAGAGCCGGATAAATGGGTACATTAGCGGTATCAAATAAGGACAAGTACCAAACCGTATGGCAACAATTTACCAAGTATCAGAGGCTGCTGGTGTTTCGTTAGCTACCGTTTCTCGCGTTATGAATGGCAACGCGAAGGTAAGTGAACGCACCCGCAAAAAAGTAGAGGATGCTATGGCGTCGTTGGGATATCAACCCAATGCCATCGCTCAATCTCTTGCGTCAAACCGCACTAACAGCGTCGGTTTGCTCGTATCAGAACTGCACGGCTCTTACTTTGGCGACTTGATGAGTACGGTAGAACATGTGCTTAAACAAAATGGTAAGCACGTTATTATTACCGCCGGCCATGTGGATGAAAAGCGTGAGCACGAAGCCATTGAGTTTTTAAAAAGCCGCCGTTGCGATGCCTTGATTCTTCACGCTGAAGCCGTCTCCGATGGGTACTTAAAAACATTAGTAGACAGTAAAATCCCCGTTGTTGTCATAAACCGTAAAGTGGAAGAACTCGACGAAAACTGCTTTGTTGTGGACAACGAAGGAGGCGGTTACATGGCAACGAAAGCCGCTATTAATGCTGGCCATAAAAAGATTGCGTACATTAGCGGCCCGCTATTTAAAAAGGATGCGAGCGATCGTCTGGCAGGTCACAAAAGAGCGCTACAAGAAGCAGGGCTAACTTTTGATGAAACGAGCGTCTTTGAAGGCGATTTCCACGAGTCATCAGGCCAAGAAGGTATGCAGCATCTTCAGAAAACATTCTCTGACTTTACAGCATTGGTATGCGCGAACGACGAAATGGCCTCTGGCGCAATGACCGCTGCACGAGAATCGGGTTTTGATATCCCTTCACAGCTTTCCATAATCGGTTTCGATAATGTGCTGTTTTCGCGCTACCTTTATCCAAAACTCACTACCATTAATAACCCTATTCACGCTATGGGAGAAATGGCTGCTTATTGGGTGCTACAACATGTTTATGACATAAAAAGCCCCATTCCTATTGAGCACCTATTTGAACCCGAAGTAATAAATAGGGACACATTAGGCAAATTATAAAATGAATAAAGCCCTGTCTCCGTCGCTGTATTACACTCTCATTGTCTCTCTTGGAGGGTTCATTTTTGGCTTTGATGCCAGTGTGATAGCAGGAGCCAATGGCTTTATCGATGCCGAATTTAACCTGAGCGACTGGCAGCAAGGCTTCGTCGTAAGCTCTCCGACACTAGGTGCGCTAATAGCCATGCTATTTGCCGGCGGCGTTAGCGACGCTATTGGCAGGCGCAAAGCACTCATCCTTGTCGCTTTCCTTTACCTGCTTTCTTCTGTCGGCTCAGCCTTAGCCCCTAATTTCGAACTATTAGTGCTCTCTCGCTTTATTGGCGGCATTGCCTTTTGTTCGCTGATCATCGCCCCGCTGTATATCTCGGAAATAAGCGCCCCTGAAAACCGAGGAAAAATGGTGTCGGTGAACCAGCTAAACATTGTATTGGGCTTCGCCCTATCCTATTTCACCAACTATTACCTGCTGCAGCTGAGTTACAGCGGTGCAGGTTGGGTTGCTGAATGGGGTATAGATACGCATTTGTGGCGCTACATGCTAGGCTTGGAGGTTATCCCCGCAGCACTATGGTTTGGTTTACTGTTTACTATTCCGCGTAGCCCCAGGTGGCTGGTACTCAAAGGCCAACACGAGGAAGCCGAACAGGTTATAAACCGCTTATTCGACAAAGCCCAAGCCAGCGCTCTTGTTGAAGATATTGCTTCTTCGCTGAAAGAGAAGTCGTGGCCTTTTCGTGAACGCCTGGCCTTTCTAAAGGCAAAGGCCATGCGATTTCCGTTAATGGTCGGCATTATTATTGCCATTGCTCAGCAAATTACCGGCATTAACGTTATCTTTTTTTACGCGCCCACGATTTTTGAACAAAGCGGTGTAGGTACCAATGCGGCATTTATGCAGGCTGTATGGATTGGCCTGGTTAACGTAGCATTTACCGTAGTCGCTATGCTAACTATTGATAAATGGGGAAGAAAACCGCTGCTGCTAATTGGCTTAACTGGCGTAGTGATCAGCATGTCTATTTGTACCTATGGCTTTAAGCAGGCGACATATCAAGTACAGCAAACGGCCATAGGCGAAATACAGCAAGACGCGCCGAGTGTGGCAATAAAGCTAACTCCACTAACCAACGATATTTACTATTCAGACGTCGAGTTTAAGCGCGCGCTAAAGACCACACTTACCAGCGACGAATATGATGCGTATCAGCAACCATTGCTAACTAGCAGTATTAATATGAATGCACCTTTAGTGTTGTTTGGCATCATTGCGTTTGTAGCTTCGTTCGCGATGTCTCTTGGCCCAGTGATGTGGGCAATGCTTGCTGAAATTTTTCCGAATCAAACCCGCGCTTTGGCTATTTCACTAGTGGGCATGGTGAATTCACTCACCAGCTTTCTTGTTCAAGTTGTTTTCCCTTGGGAGTTGGCCAACTTGGGAGCTGCGGCCACGTTTGCAATTTACGGCGGGTTCGCCTTAATCAGTCTGATCTTAGTTGCCAAGCTCTTCCCAGAAACAAAAGGGAGAACCTTGGAGGAAATCACAGAAGAATTTGAGCGATGTGCTTAGTTGAGGTCAATCCTGTATATTAAGGCAACCTGATAGCGTGCTGACCTGCACAAAGGTTATCCATTCTCGCCTCTTCTAATAGTAGTGTTGATGATACATTCAACGCGCTTGGCGTAACGTGAGAAGCAACAAGGATAAGATGGTTGGCGGCGTAGCGATTTAATACCTCACACACTTTATGTTGAGTAGTTACATCCAATCCCTCGAAGGGTTCATCAACAAGCAACACTTTTGCGTGAGATAAAATAGCACGGGCTAAGGTTAGTCGCTTACACTCTCCCCCAGAGAGCGTCCTACCCGCCTTGCCAACCCACATAGACAACGGCAACAGTGCCTCTAGCCCTAATTGAGCCAACAGGTTAGTCATGTCATCAAGGGGAATACCCATTCCGGCAGGGTCTAAATTTGAAGAGACACTGCCAGAAAGTACTATTGGCTCTTGTTCCACATAGCGCCAGTTTGTAATTAAGCCATCGGGTATACGCATGCCATCCACTTCTTTAAGTCCAGTAGAAGGCACAACCCCCGCAATTGACTGAAGCAAAGATGACTTACCACAGCCTGACGGCCCGGATATACATACGATGCCAGAGGCTGGAAATGTAGCGCTAACCAAAGGTAAGCGTCTATTTTTGGCAGTATAATCAGATAACGTAAGTGAATGGTGCAGTTCGGTGCGTTCAAGTACTTTAATGGGTGAGGTTTTGAGCTTCTTAAGGGCTTTCGCGCTTTGTTTGTGCTGTGCAAACTTGGTAATGCTGTGAAAAGCTGCACCAGCCCAATCAGGCGCAGCCATCAATATCATGGGCACAACAATAGCAATAGGCATATACGAAAAGTCAGATATTGGACTTACTGCGCCCGACATAACTAACACTACCGCGAAAAATGCCGCGCCTTGAAACCACCAGCTCGCGCGTTGCGCTTTGTCTTTCTGCGTAGTTTGTTGTCGCCACACCCTGTCAGCACTCGGCACACTATTGATCACATGTCCACCCTCTTCCTGCGGCTTATCTGTCATTGTTTTATTTAAGTGCCATAAAGCGCTGCAGTTAAGGAAGTCGGCTGACTCTTGGCGAAACACTTTATTTTCCTTTGTCGCTTTTTCCGCAACGTTTAAACCAATAAAGCCTTGCAGCACAACGATGAAGAGCCAAATAACAAAAAGTGTAAGTAAAAACGAGGTGCCGGGAAGGTCAAACCATACCGCAGCAACGCAAAGGTTAGTGAATATAAATGTGATGTTAGAAAGCGGAGCTATCCAAGCAATCCACCGACTGGCAAGCGTTTCGGTATGCTGGGCTAATGCCTCTGTTGTGAATGCTTTGTCGGTAATTTCACTGTTTTCAAGTTGACTGAATACAAGCAAGCGCCCCTCTGCGATACGGGTAAGCAAATCGTTATGAACCACCCACATACTGGCATATCCCGAAGCAATGCGAAGTAGTGCTAGCGCCCGAATAACCACCGCGGGAATAACGTAATTAAAACCTATTGGTGCAATAGCGCTGATAGCAATAAACCACGAAGAAATAACAAGAATAGTTATTCCTGCCATACCATGTAAAAGAGCAAGCAGCAGCGTGAGATAAGCCGGTTTACTTTTCATCAAGGCTACGTTCCTTTTGATTGGCATTCATCTTAAAGCTCGTTTCCGTCACGCTGCTACAGCCTTGTAGGTGCCCGTCTTGTACTGCGCCTATTTTGCTTTTAAGCCCTGCCTCTGATTTTGACATTGAGTTGAAGTTTGAGTTGGAAATGGCGTCTTGTTCGGGCGTGCTTCGCGATACCGTCCAAAAGCGGTTAAACCAGTTTGCAGGGAGTGCTTTGTGAGAAGCCCAAATCAGTGTTTTGTCTCTACCCAAACGTTCAATTAGCTGTGCCAATCTTGCATGCTGGGAATCTGGCAAATGGGCTGTAGGCTCGTCTAGTAACCATATATCGTCTTTGCGCAACAGCGCTCTCGCTAGCGACAGCCGTTGCGCTTCTCCACCTGAAAGCAGCGGATAATCAGTCATTACCGTATCAAGCCCGCAAGGCAATAACGATAGCCACGCGTCAAGTTCTACTGTTTCTAGTGCTTTCATAAGCGCGTCGTCTGTATAGGTGTCGTTTAAGCACAAATTTTCACGTACGGTACCTGGCGTGATCACGGGGTGCTGGGTAATCCAAATTACCGGTTCACTGAATGTATGTGTGCTAGGTCTTTGACCGCCTAAGGCTTCTAATAATAGTGTTTTACCTGAACCAGAGCGCCCGCTAATGAGTATTTTATCGCCCTTTGATACTTCTAGAGATTCAGCGTGCAATAGTGCAGGAGTATCATCAACAGCCGATTTATCCTTACCGCTCGGCAAGCGAGGTTGCGGGGCGTTTATGTCAAAAACCTTAAGGTTTTTAGCCGCAAGCAATACCTCGTGTTCTGATGAATAATGGTGGGTTGTGTCAGCGTTGACCGGATTCACTGCACTACAAGCAAGATTTTGCGTGAAGCGCGAGAATAACGGCGCGAGTTCAGCTTTGGCGGCTTCTGCTTGCGCCTTCTGATGGTATACCTGCCCCAACTTTTTCATTTCACTGAGTAACAATGGCACAGTCAGCAATATCCATAAGCCTTGCTGGAGCGTTATTTCCGGCCCAATACTCAATTCACCTAACAGTGAAAAACCAATAAATACTGCCGTAAGTGCAACCGCGAGTGTTGCGAAGAAGTCGAGCACGCTGTTGGACAAAAACGCTACGCTCACTACTTTCATAGTACGCGCATTCAAATTTTCACTGGCATCTTTAAGCAGGGCTGTTTGTTTTTGATGCGCCTGATAATTTGCCAGCATCGGCAGCGCGGCTAACCTATCAGTAAATAAACTTCCCAAACGTTCAAGGGCGATAAAATGCTTTCGATGTAGGGCAGCGGCTCCCTTGCCCACAATGATCATAAAAAGCGGCACTACCGGCAATGTCAGTAATAGGCCAATCCCTATAACGGGGTTCACATAAAAGATAACGGCTAAAGCAAATAATGGGACAACAACTGCAATCAATTGCTGCACTCGATATTCAAGTGCCCAGTCAGCAAAAGCCTGTAAATGCTGCAGCCACACCGTTTGCCAATAGTAAACCGAGTGCTGTCGAATAAGCGCATGTTGACGCTCAATGAATACGTGTTGTAGGTGCTGTTCGAGCTTGTTTAACACCTGCATTCTTGCACTACTAGATAAGGCATTGAATGCGCCTTGTAGCAGCCAGCTAAGCCCCAGAGAAACGGCAAGTCCTGTGACATCACTCGCTGTTGCAGGAGACTGGTTTACTACCCAGTCATGAGCAATATGAGAAAAATAATAGAACCCAATAGTCAAAGAAAAAAGCGACAAACACTTAACCATTACTTGGGCCGTAAGAGAGGTACGTAAGCCAAGCGACTGCGCCTTATCTATCTTATTGGACCACGCGTTGAGCGTTTGCCGGTTGGGAACTTTTTCTTTGATCACTGTGGTTTTGACTCATCTTTTTCGTTACTTAGTAACGAGAGCAAATCTCGCATTTCTTTTTCATTCTTTTCGAAGTGGTGGTGGGCTGGCTGCAAGAACCTGCCAATTAAACTGATAGCGCGGTGTTCATCCGTTTTCAAACCTTCAGCAGCAGGGACGCTGCTGAAGAGCCCCCATGGATGGGTTTACGGCGTGTTTGAAAACAGATGAACTCCGCGCTATTTAAAACACCTAGTCTTCGGGTCTATCCATATTTTCCGTCGACTCCAACCACATGGCGTTGATAATGCCAAAAGAGCACGCCAGCAAAACTCCTAAAATCCAAGCGAAATACCACATAGCGTTCTCCTTAATAAATGGTGTGAGACTGGTCGAGGTCTTCGTGTTTAATGCGCCCGCGCATTACGTAAAAGCTATAGGCCGTGTAGCTAAGTACAATAGGCACAAAGATACAGGCAACGATAAACATTACGTTTAGCGTCATATGGCTAGACGTAGCGTCCCATACGGTTAAGCTCGCCTCTGGCATAGTGATGCTTGGCATTAGGAATGGGAACATTGAAAAGCCAGCTGTTAAGATAACGCCTGCTATAAATAGCGCACTCGATACAAACGCCATGCCTGCATTACCTTTCTTAGAGAAAAGCGCACAGGCCAGACCCGCAATAATACCCAGCACAGGTGCTGCCATCATAAGGGGGTATTTGCTGTAGTTGCTCACCCAAGCTCCAGCTTCAATGGCAACCTCTTTCTTAAGTGGATTCGACGTAGCAATGGTATCGACTGCCGACGTAATCACGAAGCCATCTAATCCAAATGCTACCCAAAGACCTGCAAGTACAAATAGCGTGACACCAGCCAGGCTTAACACAACCGATACTGCACGTGCGCGAACTTCAATAAAGCCATCGGTTTTCATTTGTAGCCAGGTTGCACCGTGATTCAGCAACATAGCCACAGATAGCAGTCCTGCCACCAGCGCAAACGGTGTTAAAAGGCCAAAGAACGAGCCTGTGTAGGTTGATTTAAGCGTGCTATCCATTTCAAACGGTACGCCTAACAGCAGGTTACCAAACGCCACACCAAAGATAAGGGCTGGGATAATACCGCCAGCAAATAACGCCCAATCCCACGCTTTACGCCACTGCGGGTTAGGTAATTTACTGCGGTAATCAAAGCCTATCGGGCGCATCCAAAGGGCAATTAAGGTAAGGGCCAGCGCGAGGTAAAACCCAGAAAACGCAGTGGCGTAAATCATAGGCCACGCGGCGAAAATAGCGCCACCTGCGGTGATAAACCAAACTTGGTTGCCATCCCAGTGCGGCCCTACTGTATTTATCATTACGCGGCGCTCTTTGTCATTTTTACCAATAAGCGTGAGCAGTGCTCCAACGCCCAAATCGAAGCCATCAGTAACCGCGAAGCCAATTAGCAGAACGCCAACCAAGCACCACCAAATGACTCTCAGTAGTTCATAATCAATCATGCTTTTGCTCCTTGCTCATCAAGGTCAATAAGATCAAATTCAGTGTCAGGCTGCTTATCTTCAGGTGGAACTGGCCCTTTCTTGGCAAACTTCTTCATTAGGTAAAAACCAATAATGAACATGCCGGTGTAGAAAGCACTGTAGGCTACAAGGGTTATTACCACGTCGCTTACGGCGAGATTAGATACCGACGTATGCACCGGAAGCACCTCTGCAATTGACCATGGTTGGCGGCCATATTCAGCGACAAACCAGCCAGCCTCACAGGCAATCCAAGGAAGCGGCAAGCCGTAGAGCGCGCTTTTTAATAACCAGCGTGGCTTTGTAATCTTGTGTTTAGTGCTGTAGTAAAAGGCGCACATAAATAGCGCAAGCATAATAAAGCCAGCCACAACCATAAGGCGGAAACTCCAAAACAATGGGGCAACCGGCGGAATGCTGTAATCTACTGCCTGTTGAAGCGCGGCATCAGAAGGATTTGAAACGTTCTCAGTGAAAGGCTCTAGCAACATAGCGTAGCCTAAACTGTCTTTATTTTGGTCGAAGGCAGTACGTTGCTCAGCTGTCGCGGTGCCGTTTCTTACATCATCAAGCACTTCATAGGCTTTAATTCCGCTCAGAATACGCTCGCGATTCTCTTCTTTAAGATCCTTAATACCTTTTACTTCTTCGGTTAACGAACGGGTAGCAATAATGCCCATTGCCCAAGGAATTTGAAGGGCGTACTCGGTTTCCTGCTTCTCGTCGTTTGGAATACCAAACACAGTAAACGGCGCAGGTGCAGGATGGGTTTCGTACTCAGCTTCAACTGCTGCCAGCTTCACTTTTTGTACATCACCAAGCTCATAACCACTTTCATCTCCTAGCACGATCACAGAAAGCGTTGAGGCTAGGCCAAAGCTAGCAGCTATGGCGAACGAACGGCGCGCAAAGGCGATATGCTTATGATTAAGCAGGTAGTAACTTGAAATTGCCAACACAAACATTGCGCCGGTCACGTAACCTGCTGATACAGTGTGAACAAATTTGACCTGTGCTACGGGGTTAAAAATAACCTCAGCAAAGCTGGTCATTTCCATACGCATGGCTTCAAAATTAAATTCAGCCCCTACTGGGTATTGCATCCATCCGTTAGCAATCAAGATCCACAGTGCAGAGAAGTTTGAACCAATGGCCACCAGCCAAGTCGCCATCAGATGCTTCACCTTTGACATTTTGTCCCAGCCAAAAAAGAACAACCCCACGAAGGTAGATTCTAGGAAAAAGGCCATTAGGCCTTCGATGGCAAGTGGCGCACCGAAGATATCGCCTACATAGTGAGAATAGTAAGACCAATTCATTCCGAACTGGAATTCCATGGTTAAGCCTGTGGCTACACCAATGGCAAAGTTAATTCCAAACAGCTTTCCCCAGAATTGGGTCATCTGCTTATAAATTTCTTTACCCGTCATTACGTATACCGATTCCATAATGGCAAGTAGGAAACTAAGCCCCAAAGTTAAGGGTACAAATATAAAGTGGAACATTGCAGTTAATGCAAATTGCCACCGCGATAGTTCTATTAACGTATCGCTCATGGGTTATCTCCCTTGTATTTCGTTTGCGCGTTAAACGCTTAGCAGAAAAGTGGTTTAAAATTCAGTGATGAACACGTGAATATGCCGCATGGCAAGAGCACGGTTTATGCCATACATCAGTAATTTGGCTGCTTAAGCGCAATTACCGATAAACGGCGGTATTTTCGTACTGTGCAGATAAATTATTCCACGACCGAGCGTGTGGCTTATTGATCCAACGCAACAATTGATGGCGATGCATTCGCCATATTTGTCATTTAGGTGACAAATATGGCACAAGAGAAAGGCTGCTTAGCAGATTGTCAAAAAGTGGAGTATAAGGAAAAGTTAAGGGGTATATGAGAGTGTGAACGCGCCTCGTAATTCTCCCAATTCGAACCCTGTAGCTTGATCGTTGGGATAGTGCTTTAGAATGGATTGTTTTACTGAAGGCGCCACATTAGCTCCGTGGCATGCCATGCACACCTGACCTTGCTCAATCGCCATCATGTACCTAAACTCACCGCTTTCGCTATCGTATTGATAAGTTTCAATAGGTCTTTTAGGGGCCAAATTGTCTTGCTTAGCTTTGGTCAGTAATTGTGAAAACCACGCTAACTGCTCACGCTCCCATTGATCTGCCGCATTGTTTGGGTTCCTTACTTTCAGCGCGGTACGCCCAACCTCCCACCCGTTTTGACTAAGCGCCAGAGCAATAGGAGCCGCTGCAATCTGGCATTCGTTAACGCCAGCCTCTAGCCCTCCGGATTGAATAGCTTGCTGTAGTCGTGACTTTAGCGCGCCTCCCAGTGCTTTTGCGTGTAATCGCGCTTCTTTGACTTTTTCCTGTACACTGTTTTCACTTTTTTTCTCATTGGCAGTCACTGTATCTGCCAATGAATGAGCACTACTTGCCAATAAGCTTATCGCCACCAGCATTACGCTATTTTTCATTATAAAACTCTCTTTGGAACTGAATGAGTTGCTACCGAAGTATTGTCGTTTGTCTCAAACAATGAACAAGCTCTATGCCAATATGATAAATTGCCAAAATTAAATTAGAACAAACTAATATTCAGCCACCCATGAATATATCCATAGTACAAGCGATGATAGATGCGATAGATAAACCCGCAATCTTCATTAACCCAAGCTACGTTATTGAAGCTGTCAACCAGCCCTACAGAGACACCTACCCTGTGGATATAAAGCTTGGCTTTAGTACCTGCTATCAAGTCTCTCACCGCAACAACAAACCTTGCGATAAGTGCGGCGAGCATTGCCCCATGCAAGAGAGTAAAGCCACAGGACGAGCGGCTAGCGTAGTACACGTTCATACCACCAGTGAGGGTCAAAGCTACTGCGACATCCTCATGCGCCCGATCTTCGACGGTAGCGGAGAATTATTAGGTTTCTTGGAAATACTTGATAAGCTTTCGTTTGCCTCAAACCGACCTTCAGCAGGAAAGATGGTCGGCGAATCAGAGGCATTTAAAGCAATGCTAAACAAAATAAATCGCGCCGCTAACTCAGATATTTCAGTACTACTGTTTGGCGAAACCGGCACGGGTAAAGAGCTGGTGTCCCAAGCACTTCACTCGAGTAGTCACCGTGCTGGCAAACCATTTGTTGTCATCGAGTGTACCGGCATGTCTGACACGCTGCTTGAAAGCGAACTATTCGGTTATGAAAAAGGGGCATTTACAGGCGCAACCACAAATAAGAAAGGGCTCGTAGAAGCAGCGGAAGGCGGCACATTGTTTTTTGATGAAGTCGGCGATATCCCACTTTCCACACAAGTAAAGCTTCTGCGGCTGTTCGAGTCTCAAACTTATCGGCCTGTAGGAAGCACAGTGTCTAAAAAGGCTGATTTTCGTTTAGTGTGTGCATCACACAAGAATCTAAAGCATATGGTGGAAACGGGCGAATTCAGACAGGACCTCTACTACCGCATTGCCGGTTTTCCTATCAACCTCCCTTCTTTAAGACAAAGAAAATCAGATATAGCACTGATAGCCGCTCATTTTTTGGCAATGTCTAAAGAGAAAAAACGGTTTCATAAAAACGCGCTAGAAAAACTAACCAACTACCCGTTCCCAGGCAATATTCGCGAACTCAAAAACATTGTAGACCAAGCTATTTTACTGGCTGATGAAACCGTTATTTACGATACAGACTTACCCGAGCTCGATAACATAAGCTCTGATGCTATCAATGATGCCTCTTCATCTCACAGTAACGTTGTGACCTTAGACGAATTGGAACGCCAATACTTACGTCAGGTTTACACGTCTTTTGAAGGCGATACCCAGCAACTTGCGCAAGCGCTAGGAGTGAGTACCCGTACACTTTACAGAAAGCTGAAAAAAGCGGGGGTTGGAGATACTTAAAAATAATAGGTAGAAAAATTACCAAAACGCAGGCTATGATAAAAAGGCGCTAACCAGATAAAGAAAAATGACTTTAAGACGCCTACTTACACTAACACTTTGCCTTTGTATGCTTTTGCAAAATGCATTAGCACTTGGCCTTGCTGCCCATACTATGCAGCAAGCACGTGCGTTTGTAGGTGAAGATATTGAACTTATTTGTACTGGCAAGACCATGCGCTACATTTCAATTAGCGCCACTGAGTTTGAAGGTGAGTTCGTTTTTGTTAGCCCCGAACTGCTCAAAGCACCCGCCGAGCACGTTGACTGTACCAATGGCACGCTAGCCGACTTACCTCAGGTTGACGAGCCACTACATGCCACATTACCTTTACTATCGCTGGTTCGCTATCGCGCCTTAGTCGCGCGTTTAGCGGCTAAGCCCTTTACAGATTTTGCTTACGCGGCGCCGCTAAGCCGCGCCCCACCACACGCATAACAACCTCCAAAACACACTGAGCATGCATGCCTTCACCATGCACAACACTCGTTTTTTAAAATGGAATTGTTATGAAGCAATCTATCATTGCGCTTGCCGTATTCACTGCGTGCGCGCCCGTACACATTTACGCAAACACCATCGACTTGGCCGATAACACTTCGACAGAAGTGGTCACCGTTATTGGCACACCGCTTTCCCTTAGCACGCAAAATATCGAGCAAGAGTCTGTTAGTGCTACCAGCAATATTGACGCTGACTTCGGCGATCAGCTTGCCACATTACCTGGCGTGTCGATATCTCGAAACGGCCCAGTCACCGGGCTTATTCAGTATAGAGGACTTTATGGTGACAGAGTTGGCGTAAGCATTGATGGCGTTGATATTGCTGGAGCAGGACCAAACGCCATGGACTCGCCCCTTTCTCATGTGCTGCCAGAACCAGGACTGACTGCCACCCTTTACCGGGGGATTGTGCCAGTAAGTGCAGGTGTGCAGACGCTAGGCGGAAAGCTTCGCATTCACTCTGATGCCTCAGCACTTTTTGACTTGAATACAGGCTTTAGCGGTAGCGTAAGTGCCAGCGCAATATCTCCGGGAAGCGGTCAGCAATACCAAGGCAATCTGTTTTATAAGAGTGAGCAGGCTTTTGTTAGCGGCGCCTTCACTCATCAGCAGCGCGACGAACAAAAGTCGGGAGATAACAGCGTTATACCAAACAGCCATTACCAAAGAAATGGCGGTAAGTTTAGGGCGGGCGTCGAGTGGGGCAATCACCAAATCGATGTGAGTTATCAGCAACTTAATACTAACGAAAGCGGCACGCCTGCTTTAGCCATGGACATTGGTTTTATTGATGCCGCTTGGTATCGACTGGGCTATCGCTATAACGCAAACGATAGGGAGTTCTTCACGTTAAGCTGGTTTGGCAACAGCAACCAACATGCCATGGACAACTTCTCACAGCGCATGGTGATGTCTGCCGACATGGCGAGAGAGAATAACGCTGATGCTATTGCTCAAGGTGTAGATGCCACCTATGTAATGCCATTTTATGAAGGTGACCTCAAACTGGGTGCCTATCTGCACCACAGCAGGAATAACTCGACCATCACCAACCCTAATAACGGCATGTTCTTCGTTGATAACTTTACCAACGTAGAAAAAGACACAGCCAGCGTATACGCAGAATGGCAGCGAGATAAAGCATCTTTTTCAACAACAATTGGTACCCGATATACACGTGTTGACATGGATGCCGGGCTAGCCGGTTCTAATATGGTTATGATGAACCCAGCCATTGCTTCACTCGTTGATGATTTCAACGCGGCAGAACGCAGTAAGAGCTATAACATGTTAGATATTGCCGCTAGCACGCGATATCACGCCAGCGACAATGTCGATGTTGTCCTTGGCGTATCGCAGAAAAACCGTGCCCCTACTTACTTCGAGCGCTATACGTGGCTACCTCTTGGTATTTCTGGGGGAATGGCAGACGGATTTAACTACATTGGTAACTTGGCTCTAGACAACGAAACTGCACGCCAAATAGATGTGGGTATTGATTACCGTTTCAAAAACTGGTCAGTTTCTCCTCGCCTCTTTTATCAAGATATTGAAGACTATATTACTGGTTCTCCCAGCACGAATATGGCTGCCAATATGGTCTCCACCATGATGGCAGGCACAACACCATTTCAGTGGACTAATACAGACGCCGTAATCAAAGGGGCAGATCTGACTGTTTCGGGTAATGTGTTTGATAACGTGAAGCTTAACGCAGTAGCAAGTGTTCAGCACGGTAATCGCGACGATATCGACGATGCGTTGTTTCGTATTGCCCCCGAACAGCTGATCACCACCATTCAATGGGACACACAGCTGCTTGATACGCCAATGGCACTCCAATTAACGTCAGAATTGGCAGGAGCACAAAACCACGTTTCAGCGCTACAAAGTGAAAACACTACCGCTGGATATGGATTGGTGCATATTACGGGGCTTTTCACCCTTATAGATAATGCACAGTCAAACCTTCAGGTAACGGCAACCGTTCATAACCTGTTTGATAAACACTACGCCCCACACACAGCAGGAATTAACCGCGTGATGAATACTGATGTTGCAGTAGGTGAGCGAGTACCCGCTGCGGGACGAGAGTGGCATTTATCGCTGAGCTACAGGTTCTAACCGTTTAAAACTCAAACTCCAAAAGGCATAAAGATAAACCAGTGATTCTCCTTCGCTGGTTTATCTACTCGTAATGTCTGATACACATGCCGTTTTAAACGCTAGAAATGAAAACTTGCGCACTAACGTAAGTATTTTGAAGGTAAAGAACTGTGTCAGATTACAGCGGGAAATAAGGTTGAGAATGCCTGCCACAAGAGCCGCAGGGCCAACAGTGTCACCACTATCTTGAACGCCAGCATAAATTTTTCAGCTGGGACACGCTTTAATACTTTCAAGCCGATGAATGTGCCGAGCGCACCACTGGCGATCATAATAATGATTAGCCCGGCCCACTGGGCAAAAGAAAATCCTACAAAGGTAAAAACAAACGCTTTAAGGCCGTGTTGCAGTGTCATACAGCTGGCAAACGTGCCGGTTATCTGCATTTTGCTGTAATTATTTCTGTGTACAAATGCCGCCACCAGAGGCCCTGTGGCACCTACAAACATTGAAACCAGCGTGGTTACCAACCCTGCCAATGTTCTACCCGCGGGGTTCATTTCTTGTGCTTTGGGTTTACTCCCCCACACCAGAAATAAAATAAATGCGGCAACCGCAAATTGAATAATAACCAACGGCAGCTGAACCACAACAAACGAGGCCAAAAAAGCGCCAACGATTGCGCCTAAAGAAAAATACTTCAGCATATTCCAGTCGATATGCCTTGCCGTCATCAGTGCACGGTTGCCGTTTGAACCAAGCTGTACTAAACCGTGAACCGGGATCAGCGCACTGACTGGCATAGTACCGGCCATTACTGCCAGTAATAAGACCCCGCCACCAATACCCAGCGTTGCTGTCATCATCGACGTAAAGAAGGAGGTAACAACAAGTACTACTGATGATGACATCGACATCGCATCATTGGCCGTTAACCAGCTATAAAGTAACTCCAAGGGTCAAATTCCACCTTAATTCGTAACACAGTTTGTATGGTTTGTGTGATCATTACACCAAAACATATCGTTCAAATATCATACAAAATTCACGCCTAGCGCGTAAGGTTATTTATCATGCCTTCTATAAGTTATTTAAACAAAGCACTTCGAGTAATACGTGACAAGCAGTGTACAAAAGGCGCTAAGCTAGTTGCCAGGCAACTTCTCCGCAATAGCGGGTTCACTGATAGAGATATTTATAATTGTTTAAAGCAGGGCTCGATTATTCGCATTACCATATTTGAAGCCTAGGGTAGCGTTACACCTTACATCTTATACCTTACACTTACCGCTTGCCCACCCACTCGCATGGGTCTAATTTCTACACCTAAAAACCCATTGACTTTCTTCATTATGCACAGGATACTCGGGTCATTAAATACTCACTAGCAGCATTGTTTTTAAATACTATGCCTAAAAACACGAATATACATACTGCTTACTCAGCGTCTGCGCTGATTATTATTCTCGCTATTCTAAGGAATGGGCGGGTTAGCTAGTGCGTAAATAAAATTCACTAAACCCGCCGCAAAGGCGGGTTTTTTATTGGCTCGTCTTGCGGTAAAAATAACGGAACGACAGCCATGAACAATCCAATATCTCACGTGTTACAACAGTTGCATGACGCAGTAAACCGCGGCGATCAAGACGCCTTATCCCTATGTTATGCTAGCGATGCAACAGTGGTCGCGACCCCTATGTCCAGCTCAACGCAAAACCAAGCCGCTGAAGAACATGCCACGCAGCGAGACTGCGTTGATGCCCTGCTTAAATTTCAAAAGAAATTCATGCCCGATCATTTTGTTACAACCGGAGATGAACGGGTTATACAAGCCGGTGACGTAGCGCTAGTCGTCGCTAAGCTTTACCTTGTTCCTAAAGCAACACCCAACGCCCTACCCTGCGAGGGTAAGCGCGCCGTTTACGTTCTGCAAAGGGATGCAAGGGGTGAATGGCGCTGTGTCATCGATAACTTCTTCGGTACTGATTTGTTAGATTTTGCGTGATTCTCTTTTATCCACAAGATCAGAGTCAAAAGCGGAAGTAGGTAAGTTGGGTCAGACGATTTCTTAAATAGGGGCATATTGCTATGCCCCTAGTCTTCATCTACGATCTAAATGCTTGTTAGCATTTTGCAGAGCACTACATCTAATTAGTGGTCGTGATCGTCGTGCTCGTGTTGTTCAGCAATACCTAGCCAAACTGCTCCTGCAGGCTCAAAATCCAATTCAAGCAAGGTTTCCGTGGTCTCGGCTTCCAAATCAACAGCGAGGATAGCTTGCGCAACAGGGTCAACAACAAACAAGACTTCTTCGTGTTGCGATGCCGCCATGCTAGATGACTGACCTTCTGCTAGGTTTGCGGCGCTGGCACTGGCCACATCAATTTTGTGCGCAAATTCCCAGTGCGTGTCACCGTCTTCTTCATGCGCTTCTAGCAGTGTTACAAAACCTTTGTCATCTAAAATAACAAAGAATTCACCGCCCATTGAGAAGCCGTATGACACTGCATGAGCGTCAGTCTCTGGCTGCCAGTCAATCACGCTCATTGTGCTAGTTACAGGCGACACATTGGCCAAGATGGCGCTGCCACCGCCGTGCTGTGAAGCAATACCAATAAACGCTTCTGCGTGTTCATGTCCATACATTGTGCCAATGCGCAGAGCGCCAAGCCCATCAATGTTGTCAATAAACGCGCTGGTAAATACCTCATCATCTTCGTTGAGAATTAATACGCCGTCGCTACAGCCAAATGCCACAGCGATTTCGTTTTGAGCGGCGCCATGTAAATCAGCACACTCGCCATCAAAGCGTTGCTCTTCTTCGTACTCGCCATCATGCCAGTGATATACCGCAACGCTGTCTGGCAAGATTGGATTAGCAGAACGAGACTCTGCATCATCACGACGTACAGTACTAATTAGTATGTCTCCACGCGGTTCCGCGACACCGTGCATATTTACAGTAAATTCCAAAGTAGGAACTGCTGTAATTTCACTGGCAATTTGGGTATCGGTTACCACTTTTACCGCTGCCGGCATGCTGGTGTCCGCATTTCCATCGTAAAACACAGCAAGCTGACCGTCGTGTGTTACTACGTGAGTCGGTTGACTACCTTCAAGTGTGAAACCAGACAGACTTGGGGCTTCTTCATAGTCGTGCAGGTGCTCTACGTGATCTTCTCGCCATAATCCACCATCAAGAAACTCAGTTAATCCGTTTGCTCGGCTGTTGATGACTGCAAAGCGATAGTCTGCAGAGGCGCTTACACTACTTCCATCAAAGGTTGCAGAAAACGTATCAAGTACTGAATTATCATCTAGATCAAAGACAGTGAGCGTATTTGATGCAGCATCGGCAACAACCAATCTGCCTTCACTTTCAATATCATAGTCTGAGTCGTGGTCGTCATCGTGATCATGGCCGTCGTGGTCGTGATCATCCTCTGGCACCTCAATAGGATCCAGCTCTACAATATTGGTTTCTGCATCACCACAGCCTGCGAGCAAAAGTGCGCTGGCTATGGCGCTTAGTACTAGTCTATTTTTCATGTGTGTATCCCTATCAATAATTCTTTTTTATAAGCTGATCTTAGAAATAACCGCGTACGCCGAAAGCAAAGTTTCTACCCGGACGTGGTGCAATATCTTTCAGAAATGAGGTGTGAACGCGCGCTTCTTCGTCGGTTAGGTTTTCACCGCTCAGGTAAACCGATAAATCAATATCTCCCAAAGGAATGTCGTACGTGATTGAAGCATCAACAAGGGTGTAGCCGTCCGTTTCAGTCTCGAACGTCGAGATATCGTCTTGTTTTGCAAAATATGTGATGTCTAAATCTGCGCGAATGTTATCTAACGTGTAGGCAACGTGTGAGCCCACTCGCATGGGCGAAGTGCGAGGCAGTGCGCCACCATCTTTAAGGCGGGCTTTAACGTAGTCGGCGAAGAAATCGAGTTTTAGGTTGTCAGTGGTTTGCCAGGCAACTTGTAACTCAAAACCATGAAGAACGGCGTCAGCTGAACCAAACAGGTAAACAGGTAATTCATCGCTGTGTTCATCTTCGCTATGCTCTTCTTCACCGTGGCCTTCTTCATCGTGATCGTGGTCATGACCACTTTCAGCGAATAAGCCGGTTTCTTCTTGGAAGTAGTAGTTATCTACTTGGTTATAAAAGGCATTAAATACAAAGCCAACGTCACCCTGTGTTTTTCTGAACGTTAGGTCGATGTTATTTGCTGTCTCAAGATCGATTGCCGTTTGAGAAAGCACAAACTCGCCTTCCTCTGACAAATCAAACAGGGCGCCAATTTCATAGGTACGGGTGCCAATATGCGGGCCAAAAGAAAGAAGCTCAGAGGCAGAAGGGGCGCGCTCTGAACGGGAAAGTGAAACGCCCACGTTATAGCTTTCATTAATGGTATAAACCACACCCGCTGATAGCGATATAGGTGTAAACTCTTGATCCACCGCGAACTGTCGTACGAACTCGCTGCCTTCATGTTCGTCGTGAGCATGCTCATCATGATCATGTTCATCGTCGTGCTCGTGAGCGTCAAGCTCAGGCAGCAGCACACTTGATGCGTCTAATGTTACGCTTTCCGCTCGCGCCCCTAATTGAACCAGAAAATCACCAAAGTGACGCTCTTCCATGAGTGCTACAGCAAACATCTCCATTTCTGAAGGCGGTGTAAAGGCTTCTTCGCCTTGAGCAAATACATCGCTCCCTTTGTAATGAAGGCTGATACCACCGCGCCAGCCAGCCATGGGTTTATGCAATAACTCTACGCGAAGTTCTTCGGTTTCATTACTAAAAGTGGTACCTAGTAAACCGCCCTCAACTTCAGCATGTTCATAATCGGTATAGCCCGCTCTAAAGTGAACACTTTGCAAAAAGTCATTGGTAAAGTTGTACTCACCTAAAAGCTGATACTTAGTTTGCTCAAGATCAGCGAATACCGAAGTATCTCCGCCATGGCTGTGCCCAGGCACGCCATACTCTCGCTCAAATCGCTCTACCGCTACGCCAACATAGCCTTGGTCGAATAAATAGCTGGTCCCTAACGTAAACCCATTCGATTCTTCGTTACTGTTTTCAACCACATGGGCGCCATCTGGGTCATCAATGTCAGGGGCAACAGGTGTTTCATAATCATTTGAATCGCGATAAAAACCGTCAGCGTAAAAGGCTATGTTGTCCACCCCAGTAGTCACGTTAAACGTTCCAAGTTTCTGGTCGTTAACGGTTTGCGTTTCTAATACAAATTCACCGCGCGTTTCAGTGGACGTGGGCACACGTTGGTCAACTACGTTCACCACACCGCCTATCGCACCGCTTCCGAAGAACAGGGTTGCTGGCCCACGCAGCACTTCAATTTGTTTAGCGGTTGAGGCTTCACTTGCTACTGCGTGGTCGGGGCCAACACGGGAAACGTCGCTCACATCCAAGCCATTTTGAGTAATCAGTACCCGTGGTCCGCTAAGGCCACGAATAATTGGCGTGCTCGCAACATTGCCATGGAAGTTAGACTGTACGCCGGGTAATTTTTCTAGCGTATCGCCCAGCGTGGCCGCTTGTTGCCGACGTAAGGTTTCGCCAGATAACACGCTCACTGGTGTGGCCGATTCCATCACCGATAAATGCATAGGCGTGGCGTGCACGTCAATCACTTCGATAGCACTGCGCGCCAAGACAAAGTTAGCGCCTTCTGCGTTGTCAGATTGAACTTGCGCATGCTCATGTAAGTGAGCGAAGCCAGAGGCGAATATGTGAAGCGTATAGTCGCCTTCCTTTACGTTAGAGAAAGTAAACTCGCCCAGCTCGTTAGTGCTGGTAACGCGCTTTAGCGCCTCAATTTCAACAGTGGCATTGGCGAGCGGCTTTCCGGCTGCATTAGTTACCGTGCCAGAAAGTGTTTGTGCCAGCGCTGACGGAGATGCTAATAGCAACGCAGGCGCTGAAAGCGATAAGCCTAACGCCAATCGAGACAGTTTCATTATTCTAACCTCTGAATTTGTGTAATGTGATAATGTATCATATTTATTTTTATGGTATGTTATATTGTAACGTTTACGCAAGAGGTAAAAATGAAAACTATTTCTATTACGTGGAAGAATTCACAAAAAGCGCTACGCGCCTCTTCAACTTTTCTTAAGGTAGGTACTTTTGTCGGATTGAATTTGGCTGGGATTGGTATCAACGCTGTTCATGCTGCGCCTCATACTCACGGCGAAGGCAAACTACAAATCCTACAAGCGGGAAGTGAGTGGCAGTTTGTGCTGCAGCTGCCTGCTGCTGATGTTCTGGGGTTTGAATACGCGCCATCCACGTCTAGCGAGAAAAAACGTTATAAAGAAACGCAAAAGGTTTTTCAGCGCTTTGACGATATTTTTACCCTGAGCAATACGTGTGAATTACTCGATACCACACTTGAAAGCCCATGGGAGGTAGCTAACGAGCATGACGAGCATGACGAGCATGACGAGCATGACGAGCATGACGAGCATGACGAGCATGACGAGCATGACGAGCATGAAAGTGAACACGAAGACCATGCCCATCGCAACACGCATTCTGATTTTCGTGTCGCATATTTGCTTAGTTGCCAAGGCCCCGTAAAGCGTATTGAGATGACAGGGTTTCCCCATTGGCCAAGCCTGCAGCACGTTAATGCAATTTGGGTAACCAACAAAGGACAAGGCGCACTAGAGATAACGCCAAGTCAGCCAACCTTACTGATAAGCAGCTAGTTAGATTTTTTACTCTCTCAGGCGCAAGCTTCACCAATTATGCGTGCGCCATAGCAATTTTCGGACATACTATGAATTCGATATATCAAGGAAGCAGCGCAATGCCAAAAGTGCAGTTTATTTCAGACAAGCTCGCTATGCTCCTTTCATCCCTTTGCGTAATACATTGTTTATTAACGCCTATTTTATTAATTTCCATACCTGCATTGGCAGGTGTGTCAATTCTCAATGATGAAACCTTCCATCAAATATTGCTGTTCTTTGTGTTGCCCATCGGTGTTTTTGCGCTCTCACTAGGCTACCTACATCACAAAAATAAGTGGGTAGTATTTGCTGGCGTTTTTGGACTAACGCTTTTAAGTAGTCCGCTGCTCGTTGAGTGGATAGGCTTAGGACACGAAGTGCTTGGTGAATATGGTGAAGTAACAATCACGGTAATCGCGTCGTTTATTATCGTTGGTGCGCACCTGATTAACTATAGGCTTAGGTCGACCGTGCAGGAGCCTATTTGCGAAGAGCGCGAGACCACTCAATCACAACCCTATTAGTTTCATCATAATCTCAAAAGCGGGTAATTCTTATCGAGCGACGCTCGCAATATTAATGATGTAAGCCGTTTTTGAGGTCTCATTCAGAGGTTATTTTGTCTAGTTTTAATCATTCCGACACGGTACTTCCCGATGTCACTACAGAGCATTCCACTGCGCAACTTCCTGTTATTGATAGTGTAGGCATGCAGGGCATTGCTATCCCTCTGCACGTGCTAGGTAAACGCGGTGAGCGCTTAGCCAGTAAGGCTACGGTTGATGTAACAGTGAGTTTAGATCACCCCAATGCTAAAGGCATTCACATGTCTCGATTGTACAGCTTGCTGCAGCGATATTTGAGCAACCAAGACTTACATAAGTCGGCACTTGTGTCGTTGATGAACGCGCTTATCGAGTCTCAAGATGGGCTGAGCAACAGCGCCCAGCTTAATTTACACTTTGACCTCACCGTGTCGCGTCCGGCGCTCATAAGTAGGATGTCAGGATATCAATCGTACCCTGCTTCACTTTGCGTAAGGCGTTCACCTGAACGTTATGAGGCACAGCTTAAGTTAAGAGTACCGTACTCTAGTACTTGTCCTTGTTCGGCCTCCCTCTCTCGCAAGGCGTTATCAGAAGTATTTGTGCAGCAGTTCGAAGGAAAAGGTTTATCCGTAGAAGAAATGGGCGCTTGGCTCGCTTCTAAACAAGCCAGCATCGCCACGGCGCATGCACAGCGTTCTTTTGCCGATATAACCCTAGATTTAAGCGACAACGAGATCCCCGATTTTATTGGTATTATTGACCTGATAGAAAACGCGTTAGGCACACCGCTTCAAACCGCAGTTAAGCGTGAAGATGAACAGGCGTTTGCCAAGCGTAATGCTGAAAACCTAATGTTTGTAGAAGATTCGGTAAGGCGACTGCATGAAGCGTTAAGTACGTATTACCAAGCTACCTATTTTCGTGTAAAAGTAGAACATCAAGAAAGTCTGCATGCACACGACGCCATTGCTGAATTATCAGGCCCAGTTCATCGATAAATTCAGACATAATTTGGGTGTTGAAACCGGTAGGCAGAAGAAACAATAAAAGGAAAATAACATTGTTATCTCTTAACAAGCTCTCTTACATCAGCAAAGCGGCGTGCATAGGCGCTGCAGTATCAGCTATTGCGGCGTGCTCGTCTGCGCCATCAACCCCGCTTGCTGGTGTAAAATCACACACTCTGTCAAATGCCGTGATATACCAAACCAGCAGCAAAGAGTACCCTGTTCTTTCAAGTTTTGTGTATGGCCAAGCTATTTCAGCGCTACCTACGCGTTTTGCTAATGGCGATGTTGTGGTGATGGATGTTGATGAAACCGTGCTAGACAATAGCACCTATCAAAAAGAACGGGAAAGTGCTGGCTTGGGATATTCTTCACAAAGCTGGGCCGAATGGGTAAGACGTGAAGAGGCCACACTGGTGCCTGGTGTAGCCGCTTTCATCGATGAAGTAGTTGCACGAAATGGCAAGGTGGCGCTTATTACGAATCGCAATAAAGCGCTTGATAGTCACACCTGGAATAACCTTTTGGCGCAAGGTTTGCCGCTTACCACGAGTAATACCTGTGTTGTTGGCCGCACTGCTGAAGACAAAGAAGCGGTAGGCCAAGAAGGTATGGTTAATGACAAAGACTTGCGCAGAATGCAGCTTACCCAGGGCAAGATCGCATGTTCGAATACGTCTAAAGACGTGTCGTCTACGTGGGCTGTGCCTCACACTATTATCATGCAAATTGGCGACAACATTGAAGATGTGGGCGGCGTAACCCAAGAATCTGCCAACGTTGAGTTGCTCATGCCACGAGTGGGCACAGAGATTTTTATTCTGCCAAACCCCATGTACGGTTCTTGGTAGAGCATTGACAAAGTAAAATCAACGAATGTCGCTTTCTATATGGAAAGCGCCGTTCGTTAAATTAGCGTTGTCATCGTTAATGCCATTTCCCAGCCCTGAATAGGGCTTAATTTCTACCACGTCCAGTAAGTAAGCGGATGTGCCCTGAGGGTCTTCATACAACCCGGTAGAAAACTCACCCGAGAACGTATACGCCTGCTGGATGTCTATTCCTCTAATACCGCCTCGCTCGTGGGTATTATTCAACGAAACAAACACAATTTGATTCGGTGGCGGTGGTGGGTAATGAATACACGCGCCGAAATAAGGCACAATGAAGAACGCCGTTATTTCTCGCTGTGCATTGGCCTCTACAGGCACAATAAACCCGCTGAGCTCGACGTACTTGCCGTTAAATGTATCAACCGTATTCACTGAGATAAGCGCTTGCTGGTATTCATCGTCAAACGTGCGTTGAATAGACTGAAATACCTGTTCATGAAGGGGTAAATTCTGCTGAGGATTTTGAGTCGATTGGGTCTTGCCCAACAGCGCCTTTTCTGCGTCAGGTAACAGCGCGTCCCACGATAAGGGTTGGAACTGTTGAATGGTAGTTAACCTGTGGCTGTCTTGATAAATCGCCGTGTTATTCTCGAAAAAGCGCTCAATTACGCTATCAAGCTTACCCCTCAGGCCGAGCCCCACCAGCGCGCCCAATGCAGTGAAAGCAATAAGAGAAGCCAGTAAAACGTACGTGGCGCGCTTCATACATTATCCTAGCTTTTAACTTGCTAAAATTTTGACTTTGCGGGTGTAAGTTACCGGCACATTCTTTTTAAGCGCATAGACTTTTAGAACAAGTTCGTGCGTGCCTTCTTCTTGTGCCTGAAAGCTAATGGCTTGTTCGCCCTTTGTAGACGGCAGAGAAAAGCGCTGCGGCGACAGTAGCGTTACGCCATCACTTGCCATCACATCTACGCTAACTTCTTTGTAGTTCGAAGGAATGGTAAATCGCAGCGGAACGGCTGACGCCTCAAGCTTAGCCACTTCTCGCTTTCTGTCGATATTGAGCGAAATGAGCGGCTCCTTAGCTGCCGCTAAATGCTGTTGCATCATGGGGTGCTGAAAGCCAAACTGCATGTTTCCCATACCTGCGTGTAGTTCACACGCAGTACTATGAAATGCTATAAGACTTGATAAAACGGTAGCTGCAACGACTGTTTTTTTCATATCAGTTACTCCTCGTAAAGCGCGAAGCTGTCTAGCACTAACGAATAAGCAGATGTACCTAGTGCGCTTTCGTGGTTGTCTATTTTTACCGTGCCTTCAAACCAATAAGGGTCGTACAAGTTCTCAACTGCAATGCCTTCTTTGTATTCAACATACAAAATTTGATTTGGCGGCGGTGGTGGCATGTGCAAGCAAGCCCCAAAATAAGGAACGACGAAAAAAGCCGTCGCTTTTTGCTCATCGTTTTGCTCTAAAGGCACAATAAATCCAGGGATGCGGATAGCCTTCCCGTCAAATGCCTCTATCACTCGCGTCGACACTAACGCTTGTTGGTATCGCTGTGCTTGTTCATCTTCTAGCTGCTTTGAAGCAAAATCATCGACAGAGTCGGCGGCAGAGCCATCGGCAATATCGTTTAAAAACTCAGGCCTATTTAAAAGCGCGCTCAAATCGTCCTCGGGCATAAGAGCTACCCAGTCAATTTCCTCGTAATTGGCGGCTTGGGTTGGGTTTAACGTGCTAAATAAAACCAATAGTGCCGCAATTAAACCGAATTTAACGCTAGAAAGCGTGACAGAAAATTTCACAAAGATGACCTAACATACTATTTAACAATCACGTTATAACATATCACAACGTAGTAAATTGCAATAAGCGTTTATCTTTGCAAAATGTTACTTAGCGCCAATTACTCAATAGAAAATGCTTTGCTAGCGCATTTGTGAAGCATCAGTTAATTACGCTAGCTCCCGTTCACTTTTAAGCCCAAGCACGTGTTTAAAAAATAGCGTTGCTGGGCAAAAGCCAGTGAAGCTCTGTTGGAACAAGTTTGCGCCAATAAACACGGTAAACCACATAAAGTTTGCATGAACAAAATGGGTTAGTAATACAGACAACAACACCATGAGCCCTGCGAAGGCGGTTAATGCTTTTTCCTGAGACATAACGTAATCCTTAGATATTGGAAGAGATTAAAAATAAAATCGATAGGCAATAAACGCATTACTTGCGTCTTCAAACTGCCCCCAAAACGTATAGTTATCCTTACCTGAAAAGACATTCACCCCCGCTCTCACTTGCCACTTGTCGGTGGGCGAATAAGCCACTGTAGTCTTTAGGTATCCGTCGCTATCGCTGGGTGAATAAAACAGAAAAGTATTTAACGTCAGTGTTTGACGAAGTGCTAACCACGTTAAACGGGTCGTCACCCAATGGCGGTATTTTTCTTGAACTCGCTCAGAAGACGAGACTGTTCTATCTAGGCCATCCGCATTGTGTAAGTACTCGGTGTACCACTGGAAACCACCGGTAAGATTTGCGGCAATTTCTTGGCTATAGCCTAGTAAGAAACGACTTTGATCATTCGCTATTTGCCCGTTACGTCCATCTATGTCTTCAAGGCTGTTGTAGAAAACATATTCCGCATTTGCTATCCCCCGCCCCAGAGGCGCGACAACACTTGCGCCATAGGCATTTATTTTACTGTAGCGCGGTCTTCCAAGAGAATCTGTCGCGGTGGGCTGCCTTGTATAACCGGTGTAACCATAGCCTGCAATCTCCATCCCCTTAACAGATTTATACACCCTTAAGGCAAGCTCACTTCCTCGTGGGCGATTATCACGTTCAACAGAAAACGAAGGGGCAATGTTTTCATCCAATTGCGGGCTGTAAAAAGAAAATATTTCGCCTGTAATACCAATATCAGGCTCAAATTCAGGTGTGACGACTAAATCTACATTGGCAAAATCCGTGTAGCCCGACACCTTTAATGCATTACTCGGCGCTTTAAGGTATTCGTCTTCTCTTCCTGCAAAGAACGACTGATAATCTTTAGGGAAGAGATCATTTAAGAACAAGTAATCCCCTGTCCCCCAGGTCAGCACTTGCTTACCGACTTTAATGTCAAATGCATTTGCCCAGTCCCCCGTGCCGACTAAAGCGCTGGGTAGAATACTGCTTAAGCTACCTTGCCATGCCAGTTCGCGAAGTTGTGATCCCCACGACGACGTTACGCCGTCATACCAAACGTCTGCTTTACTGGAAATGGAGGAACTATCTAATGCATAGTCTGCGCGAAGTTGAACTCTGGCGTCGCGCAATGTGCTGTTATTTAACACGGATGGCGCGTTAGCTGCTTGGAAACTCTCGTTCATTTGTGAATTCTGACTGCCAAACGCGGTAGCCATGTCACGGAAAAAACGGTTTCCAACGGCGAGCTCGGCAAAGCCAGAAATACGAAGTTTACTTTTGCTCTCAGTGCCCCATTCGTCATCCCACTCGTCATTCCAATCATCACCTGATTCGACATTGTCGTCCCCAGGCCACACGCTGTCCCACTCGTCGTTTGCGTTAGCTTCCTGTTCTTGTTCACCGCTTTTCACCGGGTCTTTCTGATTTTGGCTTTCAACCCCCACCGTCTGGGCGTTTAGCGGTAGACTAACTACAGCCGTAAATGCAAAAGTGAAAATAACAGGCGCGAGCAAAGCGTGCGCCCTCCATTGCTTTTTAACCCGCTCAGAAAGACCATAGGCTTGGCTAGGCAGCGTTATCCATATGGATGGAGCTAGTAATTTAGGCAAGCGCACCGTGCTAAATTCCTTTTTCAAAATAGTGTTATTTAATATAGCGTTGCGGTGGCACACGTAGGCTACGCTCACTAAATATGCTATCTGGAAGACCTATGTCGTATTCAATCCCTCTGAATTCCATAAGGGTATAGCCACCTGATGCAAGGTCCGTCACTTTACTTCTCACCACAGTAGGGTTGCCCTGTATAGTCTCAATGGTCACAGCTTCAACACGACGGTAGTTATTGTCACCCTTATAAAAGTTAATTAAGGTGGGCAAGTAAGTGTCTTTGTCTATCTCTACTACATAGTGGCTGAACTCTACGAGCGCTGTGTCCTTAGGCGTCGCTTTTAAGCGATAATGAGTTTGGGTTTGTTCAAGCAGCTCAAAACTGTCTTGCGCCGTTGCGCGGCCTGAAACATCTTCATAGAAGAAATGAGAACCAACAAACGATGTACGTTTATCGCCTGCGGCGATTCGCTTTACTAAATCTAAAGCCGGCAAATATAACCAACGGTCGTCATCAGAATTAAGCGCCGCATGCTTTTCAACGCGAAATACCGTACCTTCAACTTCAGTAGGACGGCTAAAGAAAACCAGCATTCGTTGATCGCCGGTGTCGGCGCCTGTCTCATTCAGCACATCTTTGCGCAGAATAGTAAACTGACGCATTTGCTTTCGACCTTGCTCATCTACAATCAGCATTCTCGCCATTGAACGCCCGTCATTGCCTGCGTAATACGCTGCTTGCTCGGCCTTATTGACGATTTCAGCAACATCGATACTACTGCTGCTTTCGTCGCTTTGGGTTGCCAAGGCTTGAGCGAATCCATTACCCGATATAAGTAATAGCGCAACAAGGCCCCTGAACATGCTTCGAAGGTTTCGTATTTTTGGTCGACGCCACATGAACACTGATAATATGGAAATACGCATTTTAGGCCTCCTTGAAAACCCAACGTTTAAGCAACGTCATAGCAGCTGGCAACACCAGCAGCGTAACGAGTGCTGAAATAAACATAATACTTGCCAGAAAAATGCCCACGGTGATGTAAGGCACAAGTGGTGCTAAAAGCAGCGGCGTAAAGCCAAGCGCGATGACCAGCGCATTACGAGTAATAGCGCTAGCAGGCTCTTCAAACATGGCATCAAACGTTTTACTCACGCTACCCGTTTGCTTGTAAATCTCTTTGGCTCTAGCCAGAAAGTGAATGGCAAAGTCTACCGACAAACCCAATGTCAGGGCTGAAAGCACGGCAATAGGCATATCGTAATCTTTACCTACAATGCCAATAGCACCGTAAATAAAGGTGATAGTTATGGTAAGGGGCAGCATGGCTAATACACCGAATATCAGTGAGCGCAGCAGCAATACCATCATCACAAAAACAATAATGAAGGCGCTAAGTAAGCTGTCTAACATGCCTGCAACCATGTTGTCCTGCCACACCACATTTAGGTATGCCTTACCTGCCCATTGATATGTCAGGCCATCAGGCAGTGTGTGTTGAGCGAAGTAGTTATCGACTAACTCAATTACCTCGGTCATATCTTGGTTGTCACCACTGGATAGTTGTAGCCACACCAAGGTTTTACGATAGTCTGGTGTCACGAAATGCCACAAGTCTTGAGGCCTATGAGAGGACTGATATTGCAAGAGCGTCTGTGCTATCGCCGGCTGAGTATTAGGTAACTCGTAGTCGCTGTCATTGCCCGAATGCAGCTCTCGGTTAACCACTTTAATCACATCACTGAGGGACTGAGTTTTACCCACCAGCGTTTGAGTGCTTAGGTAATTTTGCAGGTCTGAAAGCAGCGCTACATTATCGGGCTGTTGAAACGTTTTGCTTGTGCCTTTAATTTCATCAATGCTTGAAAGCAATCGATTTAAAGCGTCATATTCGTCGCTCTCAAGATCACCAAATAATGCATCATCGACGGCAAATGCGAGAGTCTCAAAATTATTGCCGGCATTTTCATTGTTTAGTGTATCGAGGGTTGTTTCACGCCATTCATCTAATGAAGGGGGCAACTCTGCACTTAGCAGTATTTCACCTGCACTTTTCAGCTTGCGGGTATCTTCAATAACAATGTACGCGTTATACGTACCCGCAAACTCCCTATTAAGCGCATTATCGGCTACACGAATTTCATGATTTTCTTTAAACCAGCGCACAGGATTATCGTTAATTTGTATTTGGAAAATACCCCACACTGATACCGCTGAAATCACCATAAACGCAACGAGTAATGCCCCTTTATAATTTAGCGCCAAGGTGCGAATACCGTACACAAATCGCTGTAAGTATGTTGTTTTCATTGATGAGGTATTGGCATCGGCGTGCAGTGCAGACTGCAATTTTGCGAGCGCCTCTGGCGACATTCTTGATATATAAGCAGGTATAAAGGTAAGCGTAATAGCGAAAGCCAACAGAATACCTGAGCCAATGAAAGCACCGAAAATCTGTACGGGTGGAATGGGAGTTAGCATAAGTGAATAGAACCCTGCCGCAGAGGTCAGCGACGTAAACAGCATCGGCTGAAATAGGTGTTCAACCACTGTGGTAATCACTTGATCGGCCTTTTGACCTGGTTTATAGCGGTCTGAAAACTCAGACAATATATGCACCGAGTCAACAACAGCGATAGGCATCAAAAATATGGCAATCATGGATGACATGATGTGCACAGTGAAACCTAAGCCGATTAGCGCCCCCATTGTGATAATTACCGTTGCCATTGCCACCACCATCGGGGCGGTAATCAGCGTAAAATTGCGGAAAAAGACAAAGAGGAGGATAAAAATCATTAGTCCCGCAGCTGGCGCTGAAATTGCCATTTGAATAAACATTTCAACGCCGAATTGATCTTCAGCAACAGGGAGTCCTGTTATGTGCCACTGCAATGTTTCGTTTGTTGTATTCGCGCCAATATAGGCACGAATGTCTTCCGCAATACGGAAGCTCTCATTTTTATCTTTAATGGGCACATAGATAGCCGCAGCATTGTGTGATGAGGAAGCCAGGCTCCCCTGTAACATTGGAAGGCGTGCAATAGCATTGGCAATGTAATCTGCTTCCTCTTGCGATGATGGGGCTTGTGACATCATCCAAGAGAACTTGAGCTCACCGTCGTCACCTTGAGTAATATTGTCCACTGTTGAGAACGACATGACATCTCTAGCAATAACCCCCTCAGTGTTTAATATTTGCTGGGTAACACCGTCTATTGCTTGCAGGTTGTTTGGTGTGTAGATGCCTTTATTGGTACTTAAAGCAGCATTATGAGTGGCTGTGTCATTGGCTGGTGATGCTATAACCCCCACCACTATCGCGTCGTGCATAGCAAAAGTATGCTTCACATCGTTATGAAAGACGCGGGCAGGATGATTGGCTTCAAGCATATTCTCTGGGTCGGTGTCTATCGTAATTAGCCGCATTTGATAAGCGCAAAAGACAACAGCCAACAGTAAAGCGGCATAAACCCACTTACCTTTCCGGGTAGAGAGGAACAGTAATTTTTCAATAACTGCCGTGAACATAGCTATGAACTCCTACTAGGAAATACATTGATTCCCTCTAATCGTGATACGACTGGGTTAACTCCATCCACTGTGTTTCCTTGGCGTGTTGAGTGGCGCTCCACTTTCACAAACCATGACCTTTGATCTGCAGAACATTTCACAACGCCTACCTGCGTTAGCAAAAACAATGGGTACATTTATGGGCCACAGCGTTTATGGGACACAGTATTAAATTAGATTACTCTAATATATAAATAATCTAATGTATTTTTAGAAAAGATCAAGAGCAATGCGACGAGTAACACAGAGAAAAGAAAAGTGTTTGTAAAACGCTACACACCACCGAGAAAAAACTACATACCTACTCAACCTTAGTTTTTCAAATACGAGCTACCCGCTGTCCAAAAATAAAAATAATCTTTAAAAATCAGTAAGTTAAAATTATTCTAAATTGAATTTAAGGTTTGGCACAGATCACGCATACATTAGACTAACGGATAAATACAGAACGCAGTTTGTAGCTAGGATAGCTTTAGCGACGGAGAGGCCAAATTGCGTAGATGACAAATACTGAAGGTGACGACATGGGAAGTGCATGGAGTGTGTCACCAAGGAAAAACGGATGTGTCAGTATTGTAGCTAATGGATGCCTGTAGAAGATTCGTTAAATTGCTGGTCGATGATGAGGTTAGGTAAAAGACAACCTAATTAAACTCGCAGGATGCAAGGCACTTGTTTCATAAGGATTGCAAACAAGCTCTGAGTACCTACATCGCAAGCACCGACAGTGATGTCTCGTGCAGCAAGGGATTGTTGACCCAATTTGGATTCGTTGAATGTACGTGTGTGTTGCTTCAGCGAGACCATAGTGAGGACACTGGTAATGTCGTCGATGTTATTAGTGAGTTGTCATCCGACGACTACCCTCTCCCCTCAAAGGCCCATCCCGGCCTTTACATACCTCTGATTTTGGCCCGCCTTTGGCGGGCATTTTTTTATCTTCATTTGTGATAAAATTGCGTTGATTCTTTATCGCCTAACAAAAGGGCTACCTGCGTGCTTTCGCCGTCTGCATCTACTATCGTTTTTAGAGTTCTTTTTTGTGCGTTGCTCGCTACGTCTGTTGGCCAAAGCGTAATGCTTACCACACTCCCTTCTATGGGGCGACAGGCGAACCTTTCTGAATTCCACATTGCCACTATTATGTCTAGCTCTGCACTTATCTTTGCGTTCGGTACGAATGTGTGGAGCAAAGTCGCTAAGCGTGCGGGCTTTAAACGTATTTTAATGGTTGGTCTGTCGGGTTATAGCTTGGGCACATTTGCCTTCGCTAGTGCATGGATGGCAGGATTTTCTGGCATTATAAGCGGCACCAATTTGTTTTTGGCATTGTTGATAAGCCGAAGTCTGCAATCAACCATTATGTCTGCAACTCCGCCTTCTGCGGTAGGTTACGCCGTCGCCATCAGTACGCCCCAAAGTCGAGTAAGTGCAATCAGCAAAGTCACCTCTGCAAGCAACGTAGGGCAAATTGTGGGGCCCGCCTACGCTGGGCTTTTAGTCGGTTTTGGCTTATTAGCACCGTTGTACAGCATCGTTTTGCTAACCTTGCTGGCGCTTACATTGGTATATTTTAAGCTACCTGTTCTGCCGCCTATGTCTCAGCAAAAAAACGCTCAGCAGACTAGCGACAATAACCAAGCGCCTAGCAAAGTACCTTATGTATTCGTCGCTGCATGTATTTGTGTATTTTGCGCAATGGCTATGATGCAGCAATCACTGGGTTTCTTTTTTATCGATTTTTACGACTATTCACCCGTAGACGCTGCTCGGCAAGTGGGTTTCGCGATGATGGTCAGTGCTGCCGCGTCTCTTACAGCCCAATTTGGGTGGGTACAAAAAGGCCGAATAAGCAAAGAAGCGATGATCACTATCGCGCTTCCGCTATTGGGCTTAGCCTACTTGCTGCTCTTTCTTCAACATTCGTTATTTATGCTTTATGCGGCCATGACATTAATGGGTTTAGGTATGGGAATGGCCTACCCATCTTTGGCAGCTGCAGCAACGACCTACTGCGCCCCCTCTCAACAAGCCACTATCACTGGGTTAATTACAGCGACTACTGCCATGGGCTACGTAATAGGTCCGCCACTGGCAGCTTTCATTTACCAACTGGATATCGCGCTTCCGTTCGCTATAGCGTCAGTGCTAATCGCAGCAACCACGTGCGTCGTCTACATAACATTGAAAAGAATTAGACACGTTGGCTAGGGCCTGTTAACCGTTGCTATACATTTGGCCCAATTCGTCATCAAAGCTAAACAGGCCTTAGCGAATTAATGTCAGCCTGACAGGTGACAGGAATACGCCTATTTCAAAGGTATCTATTTTTTTACCTTTTATTTTTAAAAAAGCGGAACCTTTCTATAATTAGGCTATCTTAACTTATACATGAAGTCGTTGAGTGTGCGTCTTTGTGGTGTGTAAATGTGTTTTCCAAGTTATGTTGTGGTTTTTTAAGGGGCTTTTTAGCCCCTTTTCTTTTGCTCTAATCTTTCCTTTTCCAGTGCGTATTCCTCGCTTATTGTTATAGTACTAATCCAACGTACACCTATCTATTTTATTTGTATTAGTTTCTCTCAAGACCGGTCAGTTAATCTAAAAAATAGAACTAAACAATCCTGATCATTTCACCTTTAGAAATAGAAATGAGAATTATTTCCAAATAGAATGACTACTCAAGATCACAGGAGTAAGCTAATGTCTAAACCGCAACCTCGCAGAGCTATTGTCACCCAATCAGTCCGAATTACCCCAAATATGCAGCGTGTACACCTTAGTGGGGAAGACCTTCTTACCTTTCCCTCGGTTACTGCAGGTGCGTACATCAAACTTATGTTCGACCTAGAAGGAAACCCGCTGAAACGCCCCACAGATACGAGCCAAGTGGCAATGCGCACCTATACGGTTGCGCACTTTGACGCAGAGAAGCCTGAAATGATTCTGGATATGGTTATCCATGCCGATGGTGGTAAAACTGGCCCTGCGTCGGCATGGGCGACAAGTACAAAGCCTGGCGACATCATCACGCTCGCAGGGCCCGGTTCTAGTAAGGGACTCAGCGAGCAATATGATTGGATACTGTTGGCTGGCGACATGACAGCGCTTCCTAGTATTAGAAATCACCTCGCCGAGCTTCCTGTGCAAACCAAAGGCTACGCCGTGATTAAAATTGAAGACGAAAAGGATGCGGTTACACTTAAGAAGCCCGAAGGAGTAACGGTGATATGGGAACATGAGCAATCTTTACCTTCCCGCCTTGACCAGTTAACTTGGCTCGACGGAACCCCCACAGTTTGGGTGGCGTGTGAATTTTCTGATATGCGGGCGATTCGGGCATGGCTCAAGGACGAAAAATCCGTGGCGCACGAGAATATTTATATTAGTAGCTACTGGAAGAAAGGCCGCAGCGAAGATCAACATAAAATAGAAAAAAGGCAGGACAGTGAAGCGTATGCTAAAACATTGGCTTAGTTGATGATTATGCTTCCTGTAGGCTTTGCAAGAACTTGTAAATTCTGCATAAAAACCAACTGTACGGTAGAATTTTCATAAACAATAAATTCAATACTTTCATACACCTACAAAATGGAACAGCATTTGCTGCTAAGAAAATAACTGGCCAATTATTCCGCCAGTTTTTTCAACCAATTGTTTGGATAAGGAGAGCAAGTTATGAACAGTGATCGTATTGAAGGTAATTGGAAAGAAATGAAAGGTAAGGTGCAGCAAAAGTGGGGCAAACTTACCGATGACGACCTAGATGTAATTGACGGTCGACGTGAAGAACTAGTAGGTAAGATTCAACAAGCTTATGGCAAAAGCCGTGACGAAGCTGAAAAAGAGGTCGATGGTTATTTTAATTAATCGCCGTCTTCAATATATGAATTAAGACACTGGCAGTATAACAATCTGGTATCACTGTATTGTTAATCTTTACTGCAACTAAAAGGGCCGCTGCATAATGCAGCGGCCCTTTTTATTTGTGTCAAAGTCAAGGGAGGTTATGCCCTTTGATTTTTTATCACTCTTCCGTCTTAGGCTGTAAGTTATCGCGAACTTCCCTTGCGTCAAAGCTCGTTGCCGACGTTGGACGCGTACCTTTGCCTATCTCAATGCTCAAGATACTTTCGATCTCACTTTGCTGAGAGCCCCCTACAAATACACCCGTTTCGAATTGGGTAGTAGGGTGGTAGGACGTTCTGCAAGTGAGCACACCGCATTCGGTAACCCGTGCATATCGCTGGCTAAAGCCTGCGGTAGGTGTGGTTTGCACGGTCTCTTTATCTACTAAGGTCTCTCGGCCAGTCACTACAAACCAGTCGTAACCTTCTAATAACGTAAGCTCGGCAGCACGGAGCATGGCGTAATCCATCGCCTTGCCTTTATCAGACCCCTTCGCTTTGAAATGCACGCGATATTGGGTATCACTCAACTTACTTTCCGTGTAGCCAAAGCCGCCTTTTTTGGCCTGTCTATAATCGGGTTGACTGGCGCAGCCCGCCATAATTAATACCGCAAGTACTAACATAATTTTAGTTTTCATCATTTACTCCTTCGGCCTTATCAGCTAGCCAAGTTGCTTCAATTGCGTTTTTCTCTTGCTCTCGGTTTAATGGCGCAGACGCCATCATCTTGTCTAACTCTTCTTCCATTACTTTAGCGCTAGTGGCGGTTTGATATTGACCTGCATTCTCACCTAGCTCGTCCAATTTGCTAGCGGCAAGCTGCCACGCACCTTGCTTATCTTTACAAGCAATCATTACATTTAGTTCATCTTTCGATGCGACTTCAGCCTGTCTACAGTAGTTAAACTCCGTATTTACGAAAGACAACTGTGGCGTAACCGTCACGCCTGAATCAAAGGTTGTTGCTTCGCCAGTTAGGTTACTGTCGAGTACCGATGATACTCTCGCCCAATGAGAAGGCTGCGTTGTTTCAGCGCCCTGTTGATTAAAGAACACTAAGCCCGCTAATACCGCCACACTCGCAGCTATTGCAAAAGGCCCCTTCCACTTCGTTTGTTTATGTGGCGCACTATTAGTTGAATTCGCTTTCTTTGGAAACGGCTTAACGTTTTCCGCAGAGCTTTGATTTACGGAGCTTTGATTTGCAGCGCTTGCGCTGGCTAAGCTTGCATCAGATGCCTGTACGCCGTTTGCCTGGCTTAACGGTTTTTCATCACTCAAAAGTGCCACGATTTCTTTAGGCAGCGCCACTGCTGTCGCTTTTTCTGCAGCCACCTTCACAACTCTATCCACTTCTGCAAGTGCGGCGAGTCGGTCAGAAACGGTAACATCGTGCGCTATCGCTTCACGAACCAGATCCATCTCAGCGGTATCTAACTCTCCATCTAAAAATGCTGAGAGTTTTTCGTCAGTTAAGATCACGATAGCACCTCGTTTTGACCATTTAGTAAGTTTGATATTTTTGCTCTCGCTCTGGCAAGACGGCTCATAATAGTGCCCGTCGGTACCTGCAACACTTCAGAAGCATCCGCGTAACTCATCCCTTGTACAGCAACCAAAGAAAGGGTTTCTCTTTGCTCACAGGGTAACTCATCCATAGCGCTTGAGACTTGTTTAAGCGTAATTGTCTGCGTTATAGCGTCATCTATGTCATTGCAGCTATTCGCCGATTGCGCTTCATAGGAAAGGGCATCAGTCGCATTGGTTCTAACTTTCTTCGCTCTGTAATCGTCTATCCAACAGTTGCGGCACACTCTAAATGCCCAAGCCATTAATGTAACTTGCTCAGGAAGCGGTTTACTCAATAGCCGTTCAAGCGTGTTCTGAAGTAAATCATCAGCATCATGCATGTTACCCGTCAACGAATATGCAAACTTTCGCAATGACGGGACGAGTTCAGTCAACTCATCTTTCATTTTCATGTACCTTTGTGAGGTTTCCCGTTATCTCTACCCTGTTAACGAGCCACTTTTGTTTTTATTCCACGTACTACGACCTATTTTTTTGCTGCACTGTATTGCACCGGTCTATGAGCCATCTAGACAAGGCGAATGTTTAACAGTCTAAAGGGTCGCATTGGAATTTTTCTTCTGTCTAATCGTCACTACACTGTAAGGTAGTGGTAAATGCCTGTTCGCCCTTAACGCACATTTAGAACAACGTTTGTGCACAATGAACCACAGGCTTCTAATAGAGGCTATGGCACAATTTATGCCATTCCTTCTTTAGGCACCGATCTGCCCCAACGTTAACGTAAAGGTAGTAAAATGAAGTACACACTCATTGTGGCGATTTTGAGTTTGATTGCGGCACCAATATCACAAGCCCAACTAGCAGGAACATTGAATCAAGTGGTGTCTCCTGTGCGTCCGATAATTGATAGAACCTCCTCCGACCTAAAGGCCATTCGCGAGGAAGCAAGACGAAAAGCACAATCATCTATCGAAGGCACCAGAGACTTATCAACAGTGGCGTCGGGCGTACTAAGCGACATTCCTGCCCCCCAATTTATCGCTCCTGCAGCAACCACTATTTTATCGACTTCAGGCCAGGTAGTTGTTAATGAAGTAGCGGTTGAAAGTGGCTTTCTGGCTGTCGAAAAAGAGTGGCTATTCCTAGGAGAAGAAGCCGACAAAGTACACTTTCAAGGTGCCAATATTGAAATACAAAAAGCTCAGTTTTTGCCCGCGCTCTCTCAGTGGCTTTTTAAAGTTAAAGTCACAGGAGATGAGGATGATGTGTCGTCTATTCGCAACAGTTTGCCCCATAATTTGCAGTCTCAAATTGGTCGAAATCATATTTATTTATCACAGACCAAGCCCACTTCGAACGGGTCTTTTCAAGAGATAAGCAGTGAAAAGCTGGAAACCTGTCCAACCCCACTGCGCATTGGAATGGTTGATACTCATGTAGCGTCCAATCACCCACTGCTCTCACACGTTAATCTAACGCAAGCGTCTTTTATTGTTGGTCATAATCAAGATAGGAATCAGGAGCAAGATGGCAATGCGGGCAGCGAAACTGACGTTGCCTTTTCGTCAGACCACGGTACCGCAGTAGCCAGCCTATTGGCGGCGTCGTTGCCAAAGTCTAGCCAGGTGTTTAACGCCAGTGTGTTTTATTCGCGTAATAGTGTTAGCCAAGGCGCTACGCTGATGTCGTTAATTGAAGGTTTAAACTATCTTGCATCACAGCAGGTAGACGCCATAAACATGAGTCTTGCAGGTCCCGACAACCCTATTTTAGCGCGGGTTATAAATCAATTGGATAAGAGCGGTATTCAAATCATTGCTGCGGTGGGCAACGAGGGGCCAGCCTCTTTACCCTTGTACCCCGCGGCTTATACAGAAACATTGGGCATTACGGCCGTTGATAAATCTAATGTAATTTACCGGTGGGCAAACCAAGGGGATTACGTTGATTTTGCTGCGTTTGGCGTGTCGGTAAATGCCGCACATCCTAATGGAAAAACGATCAGGCAAACGGGAACCTCTATGGCTTCACCGCGCGCCACCGCTTTGTATGCATGCTTTTTGCGCGAAAAACAAGAAAGGAACGCTGCCTTGTTGAAACTTCAGCAGCTAGCTTTAGATGCAGGGGCTCCCGGACGAGACAGCGTATTCGGTTTTGGTGTGCTGCCTTAAATTAAGCGTGCTGTTCATTATAGAATTTATATTAACGCCCACTAAAAATGAACGTTAATGCCTAACTCAGCAATGGTTTCTTGATAATTTGCGCCATCGACACTAGAAGCAAAGTCTCCATATTGCGTAGACAGTTTAATATCAACATTGTTGTGAATGGCGTAATCGGCACTCATCTCAACAACGTGTCTGTCGTCTTCCCTGCCTATACCTCCATCTTGTTCTGAGGCGTAATCTCTTACATCTAATTGATAGGCAACCGTAAGCTTCAAGGGTTTACTAAACACCGCTAGAGGATAGGTGTACGCTAGATCCATCCCAATACTGGTGTAATCGAACACATTATTTTGGGCATCTTCATTTTGATACTTAAGTGCGATTTGGAAGAAGTCTTCCCCTTCGAAGAAGTAAAATAGGTCACTGCGCACAGCAGCTGCTTCACTATCTCGAATTGGCGCACCTTCAGGCGTGTTCTCGAATTGTTTATCGATAAGGTCGCTACTAACACGCAAGTAAGTGCGCTGCCCCAACAATTTTCCGACAGATAATCCAGACTGTTGATAGGTGAGGAAGTCACGCCCGTCTAGCTCAGCGCTAGCGTGATAGTAGTGCGCTCCTAGTTTGGCGAAGTCAAACGCATAGCTGGTGCTAGCGGACAGTGTGGTAAGGCCAAGATCGAACTCGCTTAGCGTTTGATAGTTGGTATTCGCCTGACTTACCGACAGTACATTTTCCCATTTCGCTGTGGGCTTCACCAGCACCTTTAGCTGAGCTTCTGACTGTACCGCGTCGTCGGCCACATCTGAATTCGTATCGAGCTCGCTAACGCTCACATTGCTATCAGAGCGGTACCCTAAATAGCCAGACCCTGAGAATGAAATCGTTTGGTGTTTTGCGTTTGTATGATTCGCATCTTCATCATTGTGCGAGTGACTGTCAGAGCCCGCATTAGCAGCGCTACTACCGAGTAAAACAGCTGCCACGGACGGCAATAGGCATTTGCGGCCGCCACGAATAAGGTTGTTTGTTGTTGATGAGTGTTGAAGTATTTGCGTATTCATTGTTGTTACCTACCACAGAGAAAGTGAAACTTAGCGATTGCTGTTTTTAAGGAGAGACGTGAGATTTGACTTGAGGTGCTCGCTTTAAGGAATGCACGATAGCGAGGCAGTGTATTCGCACCTGCAGCCTAGACCTTAAATAGCGGCTTGCCTTTCTATTTAGACAAGCCGCACTCAGACTTTAAGGTGGCTATTTAACGTGCTAGCTCAAGATTGCTCTACGCCCACCTAATGGTTTAGGCCTTTATATTAAAGGCCAAGCGCACCTGAAATACTTGAAGCTACGTTGTCGTTTACAGTGCTTGTTACGGCGCTTTCAACCGAACTCGCCACGGTATTATTTACGGTGCTTGCTACGGTGCTATCCACCGTATTTGCTACCGTGCCTTCTACCGTACCTTCTACCGTATTTCCTACCGTATTTCCTACCGTATTTCCTACCGTATTTGCGACTGTTGCTGACACAGTTTGCTCGACTGTATTTGAAACTGCGCCTTCTACAGAGCTATCCACCGTACTTGCTACCGTGCTTTCTACCGTGCCTTCTACCGTATTTCCTACCGTGTCAATAATTGTTCCTTCGACAGCGGTGCCAACCATTCCGGTTACAGAACTGGTCACTGAGCTTGCTACGGTGCTGGCTGCTGTATTGGCTACGCCGCCGTTTACCGCACTTTCGATGGTGCCTGCAGCCGTGTTCGATAAGGTACTACCTGCTGCTGTTTCTGCAGTATTGTTTAGTGCACCACTTACACTGCCAGCTAGCGAACCTCCTGCGGTATTTTCCGCGCCATTGTTTGCTAGTGAACCGATTTGGTTCAATGCCAAGCTTGGCGCTGTCTGCGCTGTACTTTCTGCTTCACTTTCTGCTCCATCGACTTGTTCTGCATTTCCAGACGCTGATGACAGTACAGATAATGACCCAGATACACTACTTGTCAGTGCGCCTGCCACTGGCGAAGTTATCGAGTTCGCCATATCTGATGTTGCAGAAACTTGACTCACTCCCTGATCGGCAGATAGATCGTTGCTTGTTTGGTTTGCGGATAATTGTAAACCGGTATCGGCTGAGCTCTCGGTGGACATTTGGCTCTGCGTAGATGCTTCGCCTTCGGCAGAAGTCTGCGTATTAACCTGATTTGCAGACTGTGTAGTTGCACCGCTTGTTAGTGAAAGTGATGTAGAAGTCGACGCATTAGCTGATGTGTTAGCAGAGAACGTGGTTTCTTGAGCCAACACAGACGTTGACGCGATACCTAAAGCCAGTGCAATTGCAGTATTTAACTTTTTCATCCGTTTATCTCCGTTTTTCATAAAGGACACTGAGATAACGATTGAAGAAAAGTTTTTATTCCGCACTGAGTTTGATTTTTTTAAAAGAATTAAAAAAGCCCTGTAAAAACAGGGCTTTTCGAACTATTTTTCTGAAGCAGTCATGCTCTTTTCCCACCAGGGAAGTGAAAAATCTATATTATCTGGGTCGTAAGTTTTGGCATATTTCATTTTAACTGAACTCCAAAACGCAGCTTTGAAAGCAGGGTCGTAAATAACAAACTCACCCTTTTCGCGATACTGTTCAAACAGTTTTTGATAAGCTCCTACTGGTGTTAACGGGTTATCCTGTTGAAAAACCACATCTCCGCCGTACGCTTCGTAAAGGGCTTTCGATACTTTCCAGCTTTTTGCCATGCCTTCCGCCATTGCCAAACGATAACGCTCTAGCTCTTCATCTTGATAGGCGCCATCGCTGTCCAAATCAACGGTCCATAATTTTATTACAGAATACGCAGATTGAATTTCGCTTTCATTTGGCTCTATCGCATTTTTATCGGCAAAATCTGAAAGAACAGACTCGGTAATTTTATTACCAAGTGCACGCTGAGCTAAAATAGCTCGTACTTCTTTCTCAGACTTGTCAGTTAAAATAGACTGAAAACGGTCAACATCAGCCTGTGAAGGCTGTAGTTCAGTATTAGAAATAGATTTGTTGAACAAACGAGCAATAATCTCGTTTGCGGCTTGCGGTGTATTAATCCCAAGCGAAACCACTATGGCTGCAAATAACACCATAGGAATAACGTTCGAACGCGTCACTTTGTATGCTTCCCTAAGTTCCAATAATTAGCATAAGCACAAGACACATTCATTTATTATTGTAAGAATTTTCCGTTGTCTTGCGAAATGACATCTATAAGGCTTTATACTTTAGATTAGTTTTGTTTAAAATTCCACTTTCTTACGCATAGATTTTTTAGCACCTTGTTGTTTTTTTACATCTACACGACGTGCTTTTGCCGCACGGCTCACCTTTGTTTTTATGCGCGGTTTTTGTTCAATTGTCGCAGCCTTTATCCACGCAACAAGTCGCGCTAGCGCATCTTCTCTGTTTTGTTCTTGCGTTCGATAATTTTGCGCTTTAAGCACAAAAACACCGTCGTTGGTTACGCGACTATCTTTAAGCTGAAGTAGCTTTTCTTTCAGCTTTTCAGGCAGCGATGATCCATTTATGTCGAAGCGTAAATGTATGGCGCTACTTACTTTGTTCACATTCTGCCCACCGCTACCTTGTGCTCGAATAGCTTGCAATTCAGCTTCGCTTTCATCTATCGCGATAGAAGGGGTTATTATTAATTCCATCTCAAATCCTAATACGTCATGGCGTAACCACGTTAACGTTGCAGCACTAGCGGCTCTACATCTATAGGTCACTATCACTACTGCTTACTTGACCATTTTTGCGTTAACCGATAGGTTGTTTTTTATCCTTATTTTGGACATAAAACATGATCATCGCATTGCTCATCATTATTTGTATCGTTGTAGCGCTTATTTGGTTTACCGCCAAAATGGACAGCAATATCGAAGCTTCATTCACACCATCAGGAAAACTTACGCCTGTTGATGGTGGAATTATTCACTGGCAAAAGCAAGGAAACGGTCCGGCGCTTGTGCTGATTCATGGTTTACTTGGCAATAGTAACAATTTTAGCGAATTAGCAAAAACCCTCGCTTCCCGCTACACGGTCTATACCATTGATCGTCCAGGCAGCGGATTTTCGAGCCGCTATAAAAGCACATCCGCCAGCTTCGAACAGCAAAGTAAAATGATACTCGAGTGGATGCAAAAAGAGGGAATAGGTAGTGCGAGCATCGCTGGGCATTCAATGGGAGGAGGAATTGCACTGAGGATGGCAATCGATGCACCTGACAAAATAAAATCGGTTTCGCTTCTATGCCCGTTAACTACACCACTAAAAGGTGGTGCCGGGCCTCTTTCGGTGCTTTACATACCCAATGAATGGGTACGCAGCAGTGTTGCAAAAACCATTGCCAGTCCACTGCGTGCAAAGTTAGGTCGAAAACAAGTCGCACAAATTTTTCACCCCGAACCTGTCCCCCCGTCCTTTTCAACTGAAGGCGGTGGTTTATTAGCGCTTCACTCTCGAAGCTTTTATGAAGGTAGCAGAGATACAGTATCTGCGCAGGGCAGTCTGCACCGTCAGCAAACTCGTTATGAAGATATTCAATGCCCTGTTGGGGTATTGTATGGTGAAAAAGATACTATCTTGAGGCCCGACGAGCACATCACCGCGGTAACAAAGGCAATAGGAAGTGCGGTACACAAAATTATTTCTGGCGCTGGCCACATGATCCCCGTTACTCAGGTGCAAGCGTGCGCAGACTTTATAATATCGATTGACGAAAGCGCTTAAGTAAGTGGCTTAGTGAAGCCTTGCACCTGTCTTTTCAACGTGCTCTTTATGAGAAAACTCAACAACGGCGAGTGTGCGCTCTCGACCACAAGTCGACTGCTTCAGTTTGCGAAGCTGATCGGCGACTCTCTCAATGCCGTCATACGCTTTGCACATTTCAAAAGGGGTCGCGCCCAGCGTTATATTGTAACTGCTAAACCACGCCTTCATTTGCTCACTGTCCCCATCTGACAATGAAATGAGTAAATGATACATACGAATAAAAGCGAGCTGCTTTCTGTACTCTGATGTGCCACTCTCAAACCCAAGTAGCGTAGTCTGCGCCAAAGAAGATGGAGAAATACCCAATATTTCAGAAGCTTGCTTGATATTTAAACCGAGTTCCTGGTATGCCCAAGTGAAGGCTTTCGTAACAACGCTGGTAGGAAATAGTGATCTATTCATAATATCGCCTCGTTTCATCGAACAATGTTATACAGATGTTATGAAACGTTGCGAAATGCGTACCAAGTTTTATCTACAGCTTCATTGCTACTTTCTCACGATGCAAATCGATGCCATCTTTATCGACGGAAAATCCTTTTGAAGACAACCAATCAACAGCATCTTCTATGGAATCCACAAAAATATAATCAATATTGGTATCGCGATACACGCGTTTAAGTTGCGCCTGCGTGGTTGCTCGAACGCTTGACTCTCCCATCACTAATGCCACATGAGTGAGCCCTATGGGATTTACCGAAGCCACACGTTCGTGAAGCAGCGCTTCAGCATCAGGAATGAGTAGTGATTCGCCAACAACACTAACAATATCGCACCAAGCTTTCCCATGTAAGCACTCGGAAAGCGTGCGATACTCACTGGCAAAGCTATTTACACACTCTCTGTTCCACGGCCCATAAGCTTGCGTTAGCACCGCATCACCACAGCGTGTAATAATAAATTCACCATGAGCATACTGCATATAACCACCTAACTACTTCGATAAAATATTAAGCTAGCAAATACCGTTAAGGCGATATATGCCTTTGACTACGAGTTGTTTTGAAACAACACGTAGTCAAAGTATGGTTCAGTATTGAGAAAATTGAAAATTAAGCGGCAAGAATGTTGATCAGCTCAGCAAACGTAGGGCGGCCCTGTATATCAAGCGGCAAACGCAGCTCTCTAGCAATGTCACTCACGCTGATTACGCCACGAATTTCATGGCTGTCTCTGTCCATGACAAGGCAATGGTGCTGCCCGTAGTCTTTGAGTGTTTCTATCACGTCGCCCACTGATGAACGTATTAGCTCACTGAAATCAAACGACATGAGCGAGGTTTTAGGACGCATGAAATCATGAACAGTGAGCTCTTCTCGCTTAATCTTAAGCTCGCTCACACGCTGAATGATTTGCTGTTCACCGACATCGTGACTGGTCACAATACCAATAAAACGGTTCTCACTGTTTACCACCAGCATCATACGAACATGAGACTGACGCATAATCGACTCTACTTTCGTAGCCGGCGTTCGCGCATCAATAACGTGTGGTAAGTGCTGCTTGAAGTCAGTGAAAACCGCCATAGCAGATGAATTTACAGTAATGGTATTTTCAACAACCGGCCATGCCAAAGTATCGATAGCTTCGGTTTTATATAGATTTAAGGCGTGCATACCTTTCTCCTAATCAAAAATAAAAAATTCAGTTTTTTAATGATTAAGTGAAAGAAGGTGGTCCTCGAATGATATTATCGCGCTGCCTAGTAAAGGCTTTTGCATCAATCGTTTTACCAGCCGAAAACCGGTATTTTTCCAAGCCGCTGGTGATGTCGACAAGCGAAATGCCATCATCAATGTCGTCGTCAGACACTTCAAAAGCGGAGCTTTCCCAGTCGCTAATGAGGGGTGAGAGCGTATTTGCACTGTTCGACTGCCCCGCAATATTTTGCACACTTCTTCCCTCTCCCAATGCGGAGACGGATACTAGTGATGAAAATAACGCTGGCAGAATAACGGCCAACAAAACGTACGAAACGCGCAAAGCGTACAACCTCTACTGAACTAAACAACATTGAAGCAAAGCAGCCACTTTTGTTACTGCCTATTTAAACTATAAGAGTATTTAGCGCGTTTAATAGAGGTGTTTAGCGCATTTTATCGACCATTAAACGACGCGTCTTCGAAAACTAATCGTGTCGCGACTCAGGTTTGGTGGGTTGTTTGCTGTACATTCGTTCTAAAAACAAGAACGAACACTCCCATTAAATGTGATGTTTAGCCAACGTAATTAGAAATACACTAGATTCAATTGATGCATGAGGTGTTTTTTCAGCGGTCATTTAGCGTTTGAGATAACGCATTAACTGAAGGTCTAAACAACCTGATTGCAAGTAAGTAATAACGGAAGTGATATGAAATCAAGATGGTCCAGACCTATAGTTATTTTGCATTGGATATCTGCCATTGCCATTGTCGGCATGTTTGCTTCAGGGCTGTGGATGGTCGACCTCACATATTACAGCGACTGGTATAAGACGGCACCGCATTGGTACAAGAGTGTTGGATTAATTTTGCTTGCCATCACTGTTATTCGCTTAGTCACGCGCGTTGTTACTTCACGGCCGCCGTCACATGGCACCCCGTTAGAAAAAAGGTTAAGTCGCATAGGTCATGGGCTTCTGTACACCTTGATTATCATGCTATTCGCGAGCGGCTATTTAATTTCAACGGCCGATGGAAGAAGCATCGACGTATTTAATTGGTTTTCTGTACCTGCAATGGGCGAATTCTTTGAAAATCAAGAAGACATTGCAGGAGAGGCCCATTTTTATATTGCGTGGTCAGTGATTGTATTGGCGATCATTCACGCGCTGGCTGCGCTGAAACACCACTTTATTAGTAACGATGACACACTGAAGCAGATGTTACGGCTTCGATGATATTGAGGAAAAAGGAGAAATGATGAAGAAGTTAACACTTGCCTTGGCCGCTGCGCTGTCTTTAAGCACCGCTAACGCCGCAGATTATGTGATTGATAGCAAAGGCGCCCACGCGTCTATCAACTTTAAAATTCAACACTTGGGCTACTCGTGGCTTACTGGTCGCTTCAACGATTTTAAAGGTACTTTTAGTTACGACGACGCAGCACCTAGTGCAGCAAAAATTATGGTGACTATCGATACCGACAGTATCGACTCAAACCACGCAGAGCGTGACAAGCACCTTAAGAGCGACGATTTCTTAAACGTTGACGACTTTCCAGAGGCGAAGTTTGTCAGCACAAAAATTGTCGATAAAGGCAATGGCATGATGGATGTAATGGGTGACTTCACGCTTCATGGTGTAACAAAGCCTATTACAATTGAAGCCAAAAAGATTGGCGAAGGCAAAGACCCATGGGGCGGCTATCGTGCAGGCTTTATGGGCACAACGACGATTGCACTTAAAGATTATGGCATCGACTATGATTTAGGCCCAGCGTCGCAAACGGTAGAATTAGAGCTTCACGTTGAAGGCGTGAAACAATAGCTATTTACATTTAGTCCCAGCGAACTAAATTTATGATTTAAGAAAGCCCCAAACATGGGGCTTTTTTACATGTGGTTAGTGAAGCTTCAGCTTAGGGCTGATGGCCTGACTTAACTTCTTCACAAGGAGCTTTAGAGCACCTTTAATTTTTCCGTGTACTGCAAACTGGTGCATATTATACAAAGAAACGTAAACCAACTTAGCTAGACGCCCTTCAATGAACATACTGCTGTTTGACAGTGAGCCCATTAAGCTTCCAACAGTGCTGTATTTACTTAAGTGAACCAAGGATCCATAGTCCTTGTAAGTAAAATCTTTCGTGTCTTTTTGATTAAATAACGACGTTATATTATGCGCAACAATATCCGCCATTTGGTGGGCAGACTGCGCTCGAGGCGGCACCCACTTCCCATTTTCCTGCTGGAAACCGCAGCAATCGCCTAGCACCCAAATATTCTTATGAGATGAACTGCGAAGCTGCTTATCAACAAGAATTTGATTGGCTCTGTTCGTTTCAAAAAGCGCAAGCTTTGTTATGAAGTCCGGTGCTTTCACCCCCGCAGCCCACACCATTAAATCAGCGTCAATCCGACCACCGTCTTTTGTGATCAGCCCTTTCGCGTCGGCTTCTGCCACCATGGTTTGCTCTTTAATATCTACGCCCAACTTATGCAGCGCTTTTCTTGCAGAGTTTGCTATACGCTCAGGTAGCGCAGGCAATATACGCTCTCCCGCTTCTACGATCGTAATCTTAAGACGAGAAGCTGACATGTCTGGCATTCCGTACGCCTTGGACAAATTCGCCACATGGTGAAGTTGAGCGGCTAGCTCAGTACCTGTTGCTCCTGCCCCGACAATAGCGACATCAATTCTGGCGTCTTTATCTTCTTGCTGATTGATGCGGATTAGTTGATTAAGAAGCGCTCTGTGAAAACGTTCAGCTTGCTTTAACGAGTCAAGAAAGTAGCAATGCTCAGCAACGCCAGGTGTGCCAAAGTCGTTACTCACGCTGCCAACCGCCAGCACTAACTGGTCATAATGAATCTCGCGTTCAGGCAAAACCTGAGTCCCTTCTTCGTCAATTAAAGGCGACAAAGTTATGGTTTGCGCTTGCGCGTTAAGCGAGCACATTTCACCTAATTGAAAGCGGTAGTGGTGAGCTGCAGCGTGGATGGCGTAGTCCACACCGTCTGAATGCTTATCAATTACACCGGCGGCCACTTCGTGTAATAGCGGCTTCCAGATATGGGTTCGACTGCGGTCGACGAGGGTAATTTCGGCTTGTTTCTTTCTCCCGAGGGTGCGGCTTAAGCGACTGGCTAATTCAAGACCACCAGCACCGCCACCAACAATTACTATTTTTTGCATGGGTATACCTATTAACAATCATTCCACGTATGTCGCCTGACCTTTCCAAGCGCTATACATGGCGTGACTGAGACCCATGCTGATGCCTACAGACTACGCCTGATGCCGCTGGGGTACAAGCAAATCACGGCAATAGTCTGTATTTTCAAGATTAATAATTATCTATTACGGTTGCTTATTTGAATCTATAACGTGAACGATGCCGTTATCATGAAGTTTCGAGGCCGCCCAGGAAAATATCGAGGGCCTGTGAAGCTAGTAAAATCGGCGCGTTCAGCGTATTCCGTATCAAATACGTTGTTAACCCGCACATACAATGTAACGTCTTCGTTCACGCTGTAGCGTACACGCGCATGTACCAAGTCATGCCCCTCGTACTCGTTGAGATTTTCAGCGTCGGTGAAATAGCTCGAAACATGCTGCCACTCTAGCTGCGTTTGTACCTTGCTCGACATCTCAAAGCTTAAACGAGCGTTAAACTGAAGCTTTGGCGCAGTATCAATATCATTACCTTTAATGTCTTGTTCACCTGAGAGCTGACTGTGCTCGTAGGTATGCCTTGCGTATGTACCAGCAAAATCTAAGCGCAGTATATCGCTTAACGGTTGGTCAAAAGTAAGCTCTACGCCTCTATGCCACGTTTCGCCGTTGCTTACGTTGAAAAAGTCGCTGTCGCGGTAAATCACATTATCTTTTTGTAGGCTGTAAAGGCTAAGCGTATAGCTGCCGTCAAATAGTGTACCTGTAACGCCCATCTCGATATTATCGGCCGTTACCGAGTCAAGATCAGTAACAGTCTGTGCACGCTGCAAACGATACAGCTCTGTTGCCTGAGGCGCGCGATAGCCTCTTGCGATGCCGCCAAATAACTGTGTTTGAGGATTAAGTTGATAACGAAGTGAAAGCTTCGGACTAAAGTTATCAAAATCATTTTCGCTGTCTGCTGGTCTGGAATATCTGCAGCCGCCAAAACCGCACTGTGTGCCATCTTCGCGTACACGACCAACATTCATATTGTTGGTGTAGTCGTATTGCATAGACTCAAAGCGCCCGCCGACAGAAATAGCCCAACGCTCAGCTTGCCAATTAAAGGTAAAGAAAGGCGCAAATAGCGTGGCATCTACATCATAATCATAGTGTTTACCTGCAGGAATGGTTTCAACCAAAAAGGCTGACCCTTCTGTGGCGCTGTCTTGTGACTGGGTTAATTCACCTTCTGTGTATTCTACGTCTAATCCTATATCTGCACTTAGGCTGTCATTAATGACGTAATGGAACTGAGAAAGCACACCCACGCCTTTTTGGGCATTCGTTTCAAGGGGTTTGCCTGGAAGAAAATGCATTCTAAAACGCATGTTCTGGTTGCGTACGTAAGGTGTAATCGACAGTGCATGACCACCGCTAAAGCTTGTATCGAACTTGCTCCATAGCCTAAAACTTTCTGCTTTTCGAAACGCTTCGGGGTTTGGGTTGCTTTTGGCTATTTGTGTATTTTTGTAGCTTTCAAACCCTTCGATGTAGCCGGCAGTTTCTTGGTCCAGATGGGTATAGGTAAGGCCGCTCGTGATAACCGAGTTATCCCACTCTAGCCTGTGGCGAAGCGAGACTTTCTCTTGGTCAACGCCCTCTTCATTTCGATATCCTGTATCTCTGGTAACACTGGCAGCAATACCCACGCCGCTGCGACCAAAGTATTTCCCTTCTTTAAGCTTTACGCGATGAAACCCATAAGACCCGTAATCAACGCTAACCTCTCCGTCGCCTTGGGTTGTGTCAGGGGTAATCACATTAATCACACCATGTATCGCATTAGAGCCATAAAGCGCTGACGCAGGGCCTTTTATCACGTCAATACGCTGTGCAATTTCACCGTGTGCTTCAAACAGCTCGTTAATATTGCAAAAACCTGCTGCGCGCAACGCAATACCGTCTTCTGCTGCTAAAATTCCGCCGCACGCGCCAGCGCCGGTTAACACTGGCGAACGAAGGGCTGGTAAATACTCTTGCCCATTGCCCCGCTGTACGCCTGCACCCGCAATGTAATTCAGCGACTCTTGGATATGTTGAAATGAAAGCAGCGAAAGCGTTTCTTCTGAAATAGACGACACTGCATAACCGGAAGCATTCATATTTCCCTGTATACGAGAAGACGTGGTTTCAATTCTTTCTATTTCATTGGTTTGTTGAGCGATGGCTGAATGCGATAGCAGAGACACAGCTAACAACGATAGAGGAAAGCTTGGGGCAAAGCGCATTATCTATCCTTATGATGACAAAATGTTTTTTTAGCAACTGATGCTAGTGTATCGTTAATTTAGGCAAAAATGGGTTAAAACTCGCTAAACTGTTGCGGCATTTTGACAATTACGTCATATCTCTGAGTTAAGCGTTGGCGTAGACTTTGCAGTTCGCAGACTTAACTGTCACAACACAAGTCTTAGTTTTATACATTAATACTAATTTACGTGTATCTAACGCATATAGACTGGCAGTACGTTAGTAGATTGCAGCAATGGGTTAATCACTCTTTGCCTGAAGTAAGAACACCAAACTTTGTTCGCTGGAGGAACCATTGGACACACTTATTCCTAGTCTTTCACAGCTTATCGAATTCGCTGTTGCCCCCGTATTTTTACTTACCGGTATTGCGGGCTTCCTCAATGTTATGTCGTCTCGGCTGGGCCGAATATCAGACAGGGTGAGGGTGGCGGAAAGACAGATTCATACTCTATCAGACCCGCATATTGTCGATCGCTCAAAAAAAGAAATTAAGGTGCTATGGCGCAGAGTAAAAGTGATTAACTGGGCGATAGGGCTGTGTGTCGCCGCTGGACTGATGGTGTGTACCGTCATTATGGCGCTGTTTTCTGGGTCTCTATGGGTTGTCGATTTAAAAACACCAGTCATCGTACTATTCATACTGGCTATGATGTTTCTAATCAGTGCGCTCATTGTTTTTCTGGTTGAAGTAAAACTTGCGACAAATACCATAAATATGGTCAGAACCATCCGCTAACCACGTATCGACAACGGCTTGCTCGCTGGCGTTCAATTGATCCCATCAGCGACACACCAAAAAGGCGGATAGAGCGTAATGTTTACCTTCTCTATCCGCCTACTTATTTTTAGGGTGTCGCGATTGGCTTAGTTTTGAAACTAACATTCATATGCAAAGAAGCAACGTTGCCTCAATGTTTGCCATACTATCGACTACTCGTCCTCAGCGAGTGTATCTAATACAGAAAACAGAACGTTAGCGCCAATTCGCGACACTTCTTGGTCGTACTTGTTCTCTACGTTAACGCCTTCTTGACCGCCAGCCAAATCACTAATAGCTCGAACAATAATCCAGTCAACGTCGTTAACGGTACATACTTGACCTATTGCGGCTGACTCCATCTCAGTTACTTCGGCATTGAACACGTCTCTTGTCCACTTTCGATACTCGCGGTTATCCATAAAGACAGACCCGGTAATACCATTTCCGCCTACAAAGAGCTCGGCATCCCGCTCACCAAGCACGCGCTGCGTTGGCATAGTGCTCATAGCTTGTTTCGCCGCAGTTAAAAGACGCGGTGTCGCGCTGAAATAGGCGGTATCTTGTGGTTTATCCATCCCCTCTTTCACAATAAGCACTTCGTCAGGATGAATGAAGTGAAAGGGCTTATATTTTGGTGTGTGAGGATCTTTAGCGCGGCGTTCATCTTGCTCTTCAATGAACCTTGCATAATATTCAGGCAGTATGTATTCCCCCGGAGCATTCGGATCTTCATTGGTGTACACACTCTCATCATGGTAGTACCAACGCGCCGGAACAATGACGTCACCCGGTTGCCATTTTGGGTTAACCGCTCCCGCAATCCCCATGTAAACCACTTGCTTAACCGGAAAGTAATCCAACGCCATCTGCATAGTCATAGCAGCGTTTGCAATGCTCATTCCCGTAGCGAATATTAATATTGGCTCGTCGTGATAGGTACCTATGCGATACGTAACGCCTTTGATGGTTGTGGTTGTGTGAATGGATGCATTGGGATCTTGCTCAATACGATTAAGGATACCCTGCATTTCGGGTGCGTAGGCTACGGTAACAGCAGTAAACGCAGGCTGTGAGAACGCGGCGGGCCCGTATGAAGCGCCATCGGACGTTTTAGTAGAAGTACAACCGCCCATCCACGAGGTGGAGAGCAGAACAATAATCATCAAAGTAAACTGTTTCATTCGCGATTCTCAGCTGCATAGTTAGTGAATAGTTAAACTAGCACTTTAATCGGGCAAAGAAACGCTGGATTTCAATAATTTACCATTTAAAAACATAAAGAAAACATCTTTAAAACAAGGTGAGCTCCAAAATTACTTTTGGCTACAAATGCGAAGAGAATGCATAACTTTCCAATGTAAGCATTGCGTAAAGACCTGCTTCAAAAGCGTTCATCAACGTTAAAATACGGTAGAATTCGACTATTTCCGTCGTTAATTTGCTACAAATGAACAGTCAAGATACTGCGGCCAATAAAAAGGATTAACTAAGCGCCATGAATACTAAATTACTTCGCTCTCTTCAGGTTTTTGTTGCAGTAACAGATAGCGGTAGCATGAGTGTAGCTGCTAGAGAGCTGCACATGACTGTCTCTGCTATTAGTCAGCAGTTAAGAAAGCTAGAACACGATATCGGCCTTAGCCTTTTTAACCGAAATACCCGAAGCTTGAGCCTAACGGAAGCAGGGCGCGTCTATTACGAAACCAGTAAGCAAATGCTGCAAACCGCAGAACTTGCCCAGCAAAAAATTGAAAGTCTGCAGGATGATCCCACAGGTAAAATAAACATCATCGCGCCGGAGGGTTTTGGCGGAGGACTGTTAAGCGAGCCACTGAAAAAGCTTTGTGAAGAATTTCCTAAAATAACTATTTCTTTAACCGTAACTGACGAGCCTAAAGACATTATCGCTTCCAGTGCCGATCTTGTTCTTTGCTTCGCCCCAGTCTCAGATACAAATTTCAGCAGTTTGGTACTCGCGACCTGGAAGCGCATTTTATGTGTCTCTGCAGACCATCCACTTGCAAACGAAACTCTGACTTCGCCTGAAGCGCTTAACGCGCATACATACATTGCTCACAGACATATTGAAGAATACGTCATGAAGCACGAAAGCGAAGGCGAGTATGAATTGGATACACAACGCATTGATGTCAACTCAATGCAGACATTGATTAAACTTACTCAAGATAGTGTTGGCTATGCGGTTCTTCCCGAACCAGAAGTGAGACATCTATTAAAGTCTGGTGAAATGAAGCAGCTCTTCACTGACTGGGAGTTACCAGATTATACGGTTTATGCGGTTACACCGAAAAGGGAGCTAATGCCTGCAAAAATCGGCGCAGCAATTACATGTCTTCAAGATTTATTTGCGCAAATTTAGTCGTTAAACAGCGCACAAGAACCCCATCGCACATAAAAAATGCGACGTTATACCAGTGTGCAAAGGTCATTACCAAAAAGGCAGCGTAAATACGCTGCCTTTCTTATTTGACTTGGCTTCTTTGAAATTAGAAGCGAGTGTTCATTTGAACACTTAGAATGTGCGCAGTAGCTGACTGTGTACCAGAGAAGTTAGTGGTAAAGTCAGTACCAGGAAGAACATTGCTTAGAATCGTTCTATCTTTGTCGATATTCGCTTCACGGCCATCAATGAATACGTAAGCCACGTCTATTGATGTATCTTCGCTAACCGTGTAAGTCATACCACCAGAGAACCAATGACGGTCTGTATCTGGGATACTTAGTGAGCGATTTTCTACCGATACCACACCATCATCATAAGCATAGCCAGCACGAAGGGTAATTTCATCGTTTAGGATGTAAGTTACACCAAGCGCTGCACGCCATGAGTCGTCGAAATTCTCTTCTTTAATTAGGAAATCGATGCCGTCTTCTAGGTTAGCTTCAAGCTTCTCAAACGTACTCCAGTCAGTGAAAGTAACACTTGCTTGTACAGACCACTGATTGTCAATTTTTTGATCAATCGCTAGCTCTGTAATCGCAGCAAGGTTCAAATCTAGACTACCAGGCTGGTTTAAGTTGATAGGAAACACTGGCGTCTCTGAAGATACCGCGCCTTCTAGTTCTAGTTTCGTTTCTGCACGGTATGAAAGCGCAACATTAGTCATATCAGTTGGTTGCCAGAAAATACCGGCGTTCCAACCATAGCCCCAATCGTCACCTTCCATGCTAAACAGTGAATTGCCAGGAGTAAGCGTAGGCAATGTAATACCTAATGCTTCTGCTGTTGGTGCTAGGCCTGCAACAGTGCCCGCTAGCGTGTTTGATACACCAGAACCAATTTCAGCTTCAGCGTAAGTGATGTTTAAACCAAAACCTACCATAAGCTGCTTATTTACTTTATAAGATACAGCAGGGTTTAGGGTTACCGTTTTTACTTCAGCTGTGTCAGCAAAATGCAGCGCACCAAAATCATCAGAGTAATCTGAACGAAGACCGTAGGTTGTGAATACACCTACACCAGCAGATAGCTTTTCATTAATTGGGCTTACATAAAAGAATCCTGGAACAAAAGCAGTATCTGCAATGTTGTCTTCTGCTGCTGGCATAGGTTGGCCAACTGGGGCTTCGCCTAACGCATAGCTAACATCACCATCGATATCTACGTTCGGATCGATAAAGCTTACTGATGCACTGAACTCAGCTTCTTTAAATACACCAATCGCTGCAGGGTTAGTTGCTAAAATGGAGGCATTCTCTGGCTTAGCTGCTTGACCAGCCATGGCACGGCCTAGACCGTTTGCACTGTGTTCATTAACTTGGAAACCAGCTGCCAGCGCAGAAGAAGAGGCTAAGGTAGCAAGCGCTAAGCAAACTGAGGCACGTAAAGAAAACTGTTGCTTCATAAGATACTCATTGTAAAAGGGGAAAATTGCATCGGGCATTCTACGGATCTGAGTACTTTTGTTCAATGCAAGTAAACGCCATTTACGCACTTTTATCGCATTTTTTACAATTATAGCTACAACTTCGACGCATTTATAAACAACTTTGATAAAACGAAGTTAACAAAAGATCTCAATCTTGTTAACGCCATTTTAATTAACTATCACTAACACCTATTGGAAATGCAAAAAGGTTTCACTCAAATTTATAAACAAGCTGTGTTATAGGTTGTGTTTATGTCTATAACCCCCACCCTATTTTAAACAGCGCAGATGTAACCGTGTTTAGCGATGCGCTTTTACATTCGATAAGACGTCGACCATTTGTGCTTGTAACAGGAGGACACCATGTCAACATACAAAGCAATTACACTCGTTAATCGCCCCCATGACAGAAAAATTGGGCCACATTTATTTGAAAGCAAAGAGCTCGAAATTCCCACGCCTAAAGACGGTCAAATTTTGATAAAGCAAACTCACATGTCTTTAGACCCTGCGATGTTAGGTTGGATGAGTGAAGACAGAGAGAGTTATATTCCACCTGTGGAGCTTGGCGATGTAATGCGCTCAAGCGGTGTGGGCGAAGTGGTTGAGTCTAACAACCCTAATTTTTCGGTAGGCGACAAAGTTATGGGAATGACTGGCTGGAGTGAATATGTGCTCAGTGACGGTTCTGGTTTTAACAAACTTCAGCCTGGCATTACTGAGGAAATGGCCCTTTGTGTTTTTGCACTACCAGGCCTAACGGCCACAACAGGTTTATATAATTTTGGCCAGCCCAAAGAAGGTGAGACACTTATTGTTACGGGTGCAGCAGGTTCTGTAGGCTCAATTGTAGGTCAGCTTGCTAAAGCAGACGGGCTGCGTGTAATTGGCGTAGTAGGAAGCGAAGACAAAGCCGATTGGATTGTTAACGAGCTTGGGTTTGATGGCGCTATAAACTACAAAACCGACAATTTAGAAGAAAAGTTAGCCGAACTAACACCAAATAAAATAGACGTCTTCTTTGAAAATACGGGCGGTCCTATTCAGCAGCACATTTTTAACAGAATGAATGCCCATGGCCGAATTGTGGTATGTGGAATGATTGCCGATTACCAGTCTGAAAAGCCGTCACCGGGCCCGAACTGGATCCCGCTGATTAAAAAGCGAATTAACATTCGCGGTTTTGCTATGCCTGATCACTGGGGTGAAATCCCACAACTACTGCAAAAGCTTTCGCCTTATGTTCAACAAGGTAAAATCAAGTACCGTGCACACACTGTGGAAGGCTTAGAGAACGCCGAGAAAGGCCTAAATATGTTATTTGAAGGCAAGAACACCGGCAAGATGATTGTGAAGCTGTAAGCCAATCGTGAAAAAAAAGCGCAGTGTTAGGCTAAGCACTGCGCCTGATTTAATACAAACTGGGCTTTGCCTTTTTCTTTTGCTTCGTAAAGTGCTTTATCTGCTTCGTCAATAAGGCAATCGATTGACATGTTCTCGGCCGACTTGGCAAACACCACACCAATGGAACAACTCATTAAAGGATGCTTTGCATCTTGAGCATGTTCTAATGCGACTTCTGTCCACTTATTCAAGAGTGCATCACAGTGCTTCTCAACTTGTTCTTTCTGAATGTCGCTCAATACAACAATAAACTCTTCGCCACCGTACCGACCTAATATGTCTGTCTCTCGCTTAAAGACCTGCTTCATAATGCGGGCTTGTATTTTTATGGCTTCATCACCCTGCTGATGACCAAAACAGTCGTTATATTTTTTAAAATCATCTAAGTCGAGCATCATCACAGCCATCGACACTTTATGACGCTTACTCAACGCCAACAGTTTTTCACTCTGCTCTCGTAACGCACGCCGATTCAATAAATCAGATAAGGGGTCAAATTTGCTAAGTTTAAGTAGCCTGTCATTGGTTTCTTTTAACATGCGTACGCTGCGATCTAACCGATAACGGGCATAGACACAAATAAACAAAGACCCAGATACAAATGCCATTGAAATTGGAACTCTGTCACCATAAACCGGCGCAACCCACATTAACCCCAAAAAACCCAGAATGTTGATGACGTTGGCTGCTAGCGCTAATTTAAAGGCAATACCCAGCGCAAACACACAGAAGAAAGCATATAAAATTGTGCCCTCGTAGGGGAAAATGAAGCTGTGCTCTTCCCAGCAAACCCATATTAACCAGTAGTTGCTGTAAGAAAGCGCAATAAGTAACCCTGCGAAAATGTAGGCTCGATGCTGAATGAACCTGCGCCAGAAGGAGAGTACAACAACGACGAGTATAATAGGGAATTGAAGAAGTAAGCGATCGAATATGTACAGCTCGTACATGCTGCTTGGTAGTAGCATCAAGTCAGCAGCCATAAAGGCAAGCACAAGTACAGCACCAATGATCAGCGCAATTCTCAGCCGAAGTAGCTCGCGGGGTTTATTGATTTGCACACGCCACCTTAAGCAATAAGTTACTGTTAAAGCATTTATATATTAGCCCATGGTGAAATCACCCACGGGCTCTTACAACTTCAAATTACTGAGGCTGCATCACTTTAACTATTATCAGTGACTTCTTGATTAAGCGCCAGTTTTGACAAACTTTCTTGCAGTGCCTCAACGGTGACAGGTTTGGTAACGATGTCGTCCATCCCTGCTTCTTTAAATGACACGTGCCGCTCTTTGAATGCTTCGGCGGTAAGTCCTATAACTGGGGTTTTGCTAAGCTCTCCATCAAGCTTTCGAATGCGTTTTGTCGCTTCAATGCCGTCCATCACTGGCATGTGCACATCCATGAAAACAACATCAATACCGCCCTCTTCTACTCGTGCAGCGGCTTTCAGTCCATTATCAACGTGCTCAACATCACATTTCAGCTGTTCTAAGAGTGCCTGTGCTACCACAGCATTAATGGCATTATCTTCAGCCAACAGAACTTTAATACCTTCTGGTAAGCTAGCGCGCTCTGCTTGTCGCACGGAATCCGAATCGGCCGACGACTCCACCACGCGACGACTCTGCACCTTGGCGGTAACGGTGAAACATGAACCTTCACCGACTTTGCTCACCACCTTAATATCACCACCTAATATTTGTGCAAGCTGCTTTGCAATAGCAAGACCTAGCCCAGTGCCACCGTATTTACGCGTAATTGATGAATCGGACTGCGTAAACTTATCAAAAATATGCTCGAGTCTGTCTGGCTCAATACCAATACCGGTATCTTTAACCGCAATTACCAAATGGTTCTCGCTCACGGTATCCTGTGAAGGCTGTTTGAGTTTGGCGGAAATAGTCACCGTGCCCTTATGAGTAAACTTAATTGCGTTACTCACCAAGTTAATGATTATCTGGCGTAACTTCGTAATATCACTGGTTACTGCCACCGATTCCATGTTCTTACTTTTGTAAACCAAACGCGTACTATTGGCGCTAGCATTGGTACCCAGTAGCGTAATAAGATCATTCAGCATTGCGTCAAGATCGAACTCTGTAACGTCAACTTCTGACATACCTGATTCAATTTTTGAGAGATCCAGAACATCGTTGATAACGGTCGCTAGAATAGACGCCGATGATTTCAAATCGCTGGCATACTGATGCTGTTTATCCGACAGTTGCGTATCAAGAAGTAGCGTTGCTAATCCCTGAATACCGTTCAGTGGGGTGCGAATTTCATGACTCATTACTGCAAGAAAATCCGTTTTTGCGCGGTTTGCTTGCTGAGCTTGAGCAACGTATTGCTCTATTTCACCAGACATTGCCTCAACGTCTCGCGCTAAACTACCTAACTCGTCGTTTTGCTGTAAGTCTATACTGACCTTCTTATGGTCAACCGCAATGCGACTTGCTGCTGATTTTATTTTTTCGATAGGAGAAACAACAAACACCTGTGTGACTCTTCCCATAAGCAAACTGACAATAACGACAGCAAATAGCGTCACTAATGACGTTAGCCACGCAATAGTAGATAGGAAAGATTGCAGTGCGTCAGCAGGCTGTAATACGGTAACTTTCCAATTCCATGGCGCAAATTCCGCACACGCAAATAACACGTCAGCATCGTTAATATTCGACTCACCAAAGGCGACCTTACGACTGGCAATGGTTGCGATTGTCGCATCTTCGACATTAGGAACCACAGTGTGCTCCATCGTACTAAACACCACAGTATCGGCACTCTTGTCACTGATCGCAAAGTGGCGGTCGGTGGCTTGCTGCAACGACTTTAGCTCTTCAAACACTTCCTTTTGATAGGCCTCGCGAAACACAGGCACATTCTCTAGGCCCGACTCAATAAGCAGTTCACGTCTTTCGTCAATGATCTCTAAAACGTTTAATGTAAGCGTCTGAGTGAGGAGCTGATATTCTCTTTCGCGTACTGAATCGTACGCCGTCAAATAAGCCCAATACCCTGTAAGTGCCATACCAATTAATAAAATTGGAATGTAGATAACCAGCAGTTTCGATTTAATCCGCATACTTACTTCTAATTAGGCCTTATTGATACACATGTTTTTTCGACAGCTTCAAGTAATTTGAAGGAATGGGTAACTGCAGTTTGATTGCTGTAGACACATTTACCGCTACAGTGTACGTATCCATTTTATCAACGGGAATGTCCCTCGCCGATTTTTTCTCAAGAATTAGCTTGGCTTTTCTTGCAGCTGATTTGCCAATACTCGCTGGCTCAGATACTACGCCAAGAAGCGCACCTTCTTTCACAGAGGAAATGCTTTCTGCAAATAAAGGAAGCAGTCCCGTAGCTTCTTTTACCTTTGTTACTAAGCCATTCGATTCCGCGAGCGGCCCAGATGAAAGCCAGTAACCATCCAGCTCGTTTGTTTTTTGCTGCAAGCTGTTGATGATGCTGTCAGTCATTTCAACCAGTCCATCATCGCCTTCTATATACGGTGTACTAACAGCAACAAGATTTATGTTCTCGTAGTCATCATTCAGTGCCAGAAGTTGATTAACCAAGTTGCTTGACGATGGGTATGTAGAATGGACTAGACCGATGGTAAAAAGCGATGAGGGCTTAGACGCTCTGAGCACGCCCTCTAACATATCTAGCTTTACCTTTGCGTCTAGCACGTGTGACTCGCCCGTCATGTTGCGTTCACTAACCGCACCAATAGCAGAAACTATTCCTTCTTCAACCGGTGCTGAGACCGCCATAAACAGCTTAGGTACATCAACAAACTCTTCAGACGCATTCAGCGCTCTGGTGGCAAGGGTCGCCACCGATACAATAAGGTCAGGCGCTGGGTTTTGTGCAAGCTCGGTAAGTATCTCCTTAGCACGAACTTCAGAGCCTTCGGCGTTATACGATGTTACGTTAATCTCGTGATCGGGCATAATCCGCGCAAGTTCCTTTTCGAACTCGGCCCGCGAATCAGCGACAATGGGAACAGGCAGTGTTTCAAGAACAATTAGGTCCAGGGTTTCTTTCGCAAAAGCAGCACTAGCGCCCCACATCAAAGATGATAAAGCTAAAAGAAGGGAAAACCAGACCTTTGTCATGACTGTGAACCTAACACAACTAACTGAAAATACGCACATATAGACGTATCATAAAGTTATTCGAAGGTCATTCATAGTGGAAGTTATAACCAAATATTCAATACTGGGAATAGCTGTCTAAAAACTAAGATGCGATTTCCGCAAATGCGTTAACGCTAAACAAGCGCGCTTCTATATCGTAAATCGGCATCGACACGATAATTTCATCAACCCCCGTCGCTTCAACAAACTGAGCTAGCTTGTTTTGCACCGTTTCTTTCGACCCTACCAACGCATACCTCAATACATTCGATAACATTGCTTCGTCAGTCGCCGTACAATATTCTTCAAAGTTAGGCATAGGCTTAGCGAAAGGCCTATTAAGACCGCGTCGCATGTTCATAAATTGCTGCTTCACTGACGTGAATAGGAGTTCAGCCTCTTCATCGGTTTCAGCAATCACCACCATTACACCAGCCATCGCTTTCGGCGCTGATAACTGAGGCGACGGTTTAAACATATTGCGGTACACATGAAGCGCATCGAATAGCGCATCGGGCGCAAAATGCGAGGCGAACGAATATGGCAGCCCCATTTTTGCCGCCACTTGGGCACTGTATAAGCTAGAGCCAAGCAACCACAGGGGGACATGTGTATTTGCCCCAGGTACTGCAACAATCGGCTGCCCGTCTTGCGGTGTACCCAAGTAGTGCTGAAGTTCTTGAATATCTTCTGGGTAACTGTCCACATCGCTTTGCAAATTACGACGAAGCGCGCGTGCGGTTGCCATATCAGTGCCTGGTGCACGGCCAAGTCCAAGCTCTATGCGATTGGGAAATAATTCAGCCAAGGTGCCAAACTGTTCAGCAATGACCAAAGGTGCATGGTTAGGCAGCATAATACCGCCCGCACCAACTTTAATGGTAGCGGTGGCGTTAGCAATGTGCGTTAACACTACTGAGGTGGCAGAACTGGCAACACCATGCATGCCGTGATGCTCGGCTAACCACACACGTTCATAGCCGCAGCGCTCAGCTTCCACAGCCATTAACTTTGAATTGTTTAACGCGTCTTTTACGCCAAACCCTTCAGATATTGGCGCTAAATCTAGCAGTGAGTATGGGATAGCCATGTTGCCTCGCAATGTTGAAACTTGGTATGACTTATAGGTATGACCTTACTCCTCGTTTTACAACTGCCTTACCTGACAAAGTAAGACGGATGGAGAAGGTTTATCGATAAAGTGAGAGTGGTGGAAAGAGAAGTGAAATAATAGTGAGTCATGGGCTTGCAGGAAAGCCACTTAATTAGCAGCCAATAATCGCCTATTGAAAACAAAAAAGCCTGCGCTTTTGTCAGCCGCAGGCTTTGTTTGTGAGCACGAATAAGTGCTTCAGCAGTGTGCTTTATTCCACCGTAACCGACTTCGCCAAGTTACGCGGCTGGTCAACGTCGGTGCCCTTAATTAGCGCTACGTAGTAGCTCAAAAGCTGTAGTGGCAAGGTATAAATGATAGGTGCGATTGGTTCGTCGCAGTGCGGTACGTTGATAACGCGCATGGTTTCATCACCTTCAAACGCCGCATCTTTATCCGCAAATACATACATGATGCCGCCACGGGCACGTACTTCTTCAACGTTCGACTTTAGCTTCTCGAGGAGTTCGTTGTTCGGTGCAACCACAATAACGGGCATTTCGTCATCAATAAGCGCAAGTGGGCCGTGTTTCAATTCACCAGACGCATACGCTTCCGCATGAATATAAGAAATCTCTTTAAGCTTAAGCGCTCCTTCCATGGCAATAGGGTATTGATCGCCACGACCTAGGAACAAGCTGTGGTTCTTATCTGCAAATTCTTCAGCTAAATCTTCAATGCCACCAGTTATCGCTAAGGTCTCTTCAAGCTTTGCAGGTAGACTATGAAGCGCAGAGACAATAGCTTTGCTGTCAGCGTCTGTCATGCCGTTTTCTTTGCCCAGTGCTAGGGTAAGCATTAAGAACGCAGTGAGCTGAGTAGTGAAAGCTTTGGTAGACGCAACGCCAATTTCCGCGCCAGCGCGGGTCATAAATGCAAGGTCTGACTCGCGTACTAATGACGAACCCTGAACGTTACAGATAGTCAAACTAGACATATAGCCCAGCTCTTTTGCTAAGCGAAGGGCAGCTAACGTATCGGCTGTCTCACCTGATTGAGAGATGGTAATAAGCAGGCTGTTTGGGTGCACTACTGACTTGCGGTAACGGAATTCTGATGCAATTTCTACGTTGCACGACACATTTGCATATTGTTCTAGCCAATAGCGCGCCGTCATACCCGCATGGTAGCTGGTACCACAGGCAATAATTTGTACATGCTGTACTTTTTTGAATATCTCGTCAGCACCTTTACCAAATATGTCAGCAGTAAGTCCGTTTTCGTCAATACGATCTTTAAGCGCATTACGCACAACGGTTGGCTGCTCGTGAATTTCCTTAAGCATGTAGTGGCGGTAACCCGCTTTGTCACCCGCGTCGTGCTCGATATTCGACTCAATCACTTCGCGTTCAACGGCATTGCCGTCTTTATCGAAGATTTTAACGTCGCGACGAGTAATCTCTGCCACATCGCCTTCTTCTAAAAAGATAAAGCGGCGTGTCACTGGCAATAATGCCATTTGATCTGACGCAATGAAGTTTTCGCCAAGCCCCAAACCAATTACAAGCGGGCTGCCCGAACGTGCAACCACTACGCGACTAGGATCTTCTTTATCCATGATGACGGTGCCATACGCACCGTGGAAGGTTTTAACGGCACTTTGCACAGCGTCTAGTAAAGTCTTACCTGACTTAAGCTCTTCGTGTACGGTGTGAGCAATAGTTTCTGTGTCGGTGTCGCTGGTAAAGGTATAGCCCTGCTCTTTTAACTGTGCTTTTAAGTTAACGTAGTTTTCAATAATACCATTGTGAACAACAGCTACACGTTCAGTTGAAAAGTGTGGGTGCGCATTCGCTTCAGTCACACCACCGTGCGTTGCCCAACGGGTATGAGCAATTCCAGTTGTACCCAAAGCTTCACCTTCTGCCACCGCATCAGCAAGCTCTTGTACTTTGCCTGTACGGCGAATACGCGTAAGCGTGCCGTCGCCTTGCAATAGCGCTACGCCAGCTGAATCATAGCCGCGATACTCCAGTCTTTTTAAACCTTCTAATAGGATTTCAACCACGTTACGCTCAGCTACAGCGCCAACTATTCCACACATAATTATTCTCCACTCGGCGCTGCAATAAGTACTGTCACGCCCTGATTTTCAATATTAAGTTTGTCTTGTTTACAAATGCCTTCATCAGTGATCAAAACAGAAATGTTTTTCCAGCTTAGCTCTAGGTTAGGCATTTTATGCGTTAATTTCTTTGAGCTGGCTACTATAACCACCTTACTAGCCGCCACAGCCATGGCGCGGGTTACACCAATAAGCTCGTTAAAGGTGGTGGTGCCTCTGTTGACATCTATGCCCGCGGCACCAATAAACGCAATGTCAAAACTATAGGCACTAACCAACTGTTCAGCCATAGCGCCTTGAAACGACTGAGATTGGGCATCCCATGTGCCCCCTACCATTAACACCGTCGGCTCTTTTTCACTTTGGGTAAGGTAATTGGCGGTTGATAATGTGTTGGTCATTACCACTAAATCATCGGCATGTGATAAATGGGGTAAGATGGATGCGGTGGTAGACCCGCAGTCTATAACGAGCTTATTGCCCGGTTTGACCAAGCTCGCTGCAAGTTGGCCTATAGCGTTAATTGCTGGGCTAGTAGTTGAATTCGCGAAAGGGTCACTGGTAATAAACTGAGATGGCCCAGCATTTGAGTTGGTAGATGATGGTACAGGCACTGCGCCACCAAACTGTCGAATCAGTAAACCTTGCTGCGAAAGGGCTGCGAGATCTTTTCTAATGGTGACTTCAGACGTAGCAAAACGCACGGCCAAATCTTCAACTTGAGATTGACCATGCTCTTTCACCCACGCCACTATCTGCTGGCGGCGCTGTTCAACCGATTTACTACTTTTCAATATAACCTCATGCTCTTGCCGCCTTCTCGCTAAACCTTTCTGTACGCGTTGTTCCAATTGAGAACAAGCCATGAAAAGTCTGCAAAACAGTCCGCAAACACACCTTCAACATTCAATCATAACTTTCAAAACGAAAGTTATTAGTTTTAAAGTGAAAGCATCGTAAGTTAAATTGAAACGACGATCAAGGTAATTGTTTAATTAAACGCCAGCGATTTCTTTTGAGCACTCGCTTTTATGGCTAGCTCAATGACTTTGATAACAGGTACGACCGTACTCGCGTCAGCCGGCGAGAATTTACCGTCTTCAATAGCGTGAGCAAGGCGATTGAAAAACGTGAGATATTCACCCTTCAATGTTGTCACCGTCTCTTCAACTAGCTGGCCGCTTTCATTGACCACAGCTAGCACGCCATGCTCGTTATCTTTTGTAATCGCCCAGTGTTCATCATCAAAGGATAGCTCTGCACGCAATTGATCTTCTTGCGGATCTAAATAGAACTTTCGAAAGCTGCCTTTTGTGCCTTGCAAGTCGTAGCGCAATGTCGCGCTGGCCTGAAAAGCTGAACTACCTAGCTTTACAACTTTATCAACATAGTGAAGTGTTACATCGAACGTGTCATCTGACTGTCCATTTTCACGCAAGACCTGTATGTTTGCCGACACTTCTTCCGGCTCGCCGAAAAGCTGTAGCGCTTGGTCGATTAAGTGGGGACCTAAATCCCAGAAGATACCGCTTCCTGGCCCTGCATTTTCACGCCACCTGTCTCGTGGTACTGGGCGAAATCGATCGAAGCGGCTTTCCAAACGTTTAATGTCGCCAAGTTTTTCATCGTTAATTAGCTGCTTAATCGTAAGAAAATCGCCATCAAAACGTCTGTTGTGATAAACACAAAGCTGTTTATTTTGAGAATGTGCAAGCTCTACTAAAGCCTCTGCTTCTTCACTATCTAATGTAAATGGCTTTTCTACCAATACGTGACAGCTGTGCTCTAATGCCAGTTTCGCCTGTGGCCCATGAAGGTGATTTGGGGTTGTAATAACCACCAAATCTACATCGTGAATTTTAAGCGCTTCTTCCAACGAGCCATACACTTCAGCATGGGGTAAAACTGCGTTAACCACATCAGGTTTTGAAGAGATAACCACATCGACAGAGAACTGCGGTAGATAATTTAGAAATGGCAAATGAAAGGTTGTGGCGGAAAATCCAAAGCCAACCAGAAGTGTAGATATCATCGCATATCCTTGTGTAACGAGAATTAAGAGGTAAGTAAACACACACTATCAGTAATGATAGATAGGGGAAACCTTAGATAGTTCATTATTTAGAAGACAGATAGCTGAATGAGTTGCGTTTACAGCGACACAGTAGACGTTAATTTAAGCCCTCTGATTTTGTCATCTTTCTGACTGGGCGATAGTTTGATGGGACTGAAGAAGAAACTGGGCTAGCTAATCACTATTTGTGTTTGCCAGCCCTATCTCACCATGTAACCCGTTAGCGAGCTTTAATAAGGGTACGTCTTTATTTTTTGGTCGGGCGCGGCCAATTTGGAATATTGCGCTGCTTACCGCGGGCAACGGCTAGCGCGTCTTCGTCTACGGTTGACGTGATCACGGAACCAGCACCTACGGTAGCGCCTTTGCCAATGTTTACAGGCGCGACAAGCGACGAGTTTGAGCCGATAAAGGCATTGTCGCCGATGACGGTTTTGGACTTGTTCACACCGTCGTAGTTACAGGTAATTGTGCCTGCGCCAATGTTCGCTTTGGCACCCACTTCTGCATCGCCTAGGTAGGTTAAGTGATTCGCTTTGGCGCCCTCGCCTAAAATAGCCTTCTTCATTTCCACGAAGTTACCCACTTTGGCATTTTTCTGCATTACTGCACCAGGGCGTAGTCGAGCGAAAGGCCCGACCGTACAGGCTTCACCTACACTGGCTTCTTCAACAATAGAATTAGCTTCAATTACAGCGTTATCGGCAATAGTACAGTTGCGCAGAATACAGTTTGCACCAATATTGACGTTGCTACCAAGTGTCACCTTACCTTCAACAATAACGTTAACGTCGATAATTACGTCGTTACCGGTTTCAAGCTGGCCGCGTAAGTCAAAACGAGCAGGATCCAGCAAGGTCACGCCATTGGTCATTAGCTCCTCGGCTTGGCGACGCTGAAGCGCGCGCTCCAGGTTAGCTAACTGCAAACGATTATTAACGCCTTCCACTTCTACCGCAGACTGTGGCTGTGCTGACTGAATTCGCTTGTCTTCGGCCGCTGCCATGGCAATAACGTCGGTAAGGTAATACTCACCTTGCGCGTTATCATTGCTTAACTCGCCCAACCAGCGCTTAAGATCAACGCCAGACATCATCATCATACCGGTGTTAATTTCTTTAATTTCACGCTGGGCATCAGTGGCGTCTTTGTGCTCAACTATCGCGGTAATGTTGTCATTCTCACGAATAATACGGCCCATGCCTGTGGGGTCGTCTAGATTTACAGTGAGTAGTGCTAAATCACAGCTTTCCTTTGCAGCTTTTAACGCACTTAGTGTCTCTTCGCGAATAAGTGGCGCGTCGCCAACCAGAACAAGCACGTCTTCATTGTCTTTAATATGAGGTGCCGCTTGCTGAACAGCGTGGCCTGTACCTAACTGTTCGGCCTGTAAGCACCAGTTTAGATTATCTTCAACAACCGTTGCCTTTAGTTGGTCGCCGCCATGACCGTAGACCAAATGAATATTGTCTGCACCCAGTGATTTTACTGTGTTGATAATTCGCTGCACCATAGGCACACCACCTACTTTGTGTAACACCTTGGGCAACGACGATTTCATACGAGTACCTTTACCCGCCGCTAAAACAACCACTGAGAAAGCCATATAATTCCTTTATTTCGCAAAGAGAATGAAAATCGGAGCATAGTGTAACCAAGGGAATAGCATATGTCAGCGGTTCATTCGTAATAAAAAGCTATTTGCAGAGTGCGAAAACTAGGTGTTTTCCTTCATTGTTATTTAGTCTAAAGTTAATGATAGTCACCTAGTAGTTCAATATTGCAACAGGTATACTTACCATTATAGGTAAAGTTCAGTCAGGCAAGGGAGCATGCGCAGTCTGTGAACACATTTAGAACACTGCATAGAAGCATTTTAGTGTTATTCGCGGTAGTGGTTATCGCTATCGTTACACTGGTACATTTTAGTATTTCCAAGATTGTTGCCGAGCAGAGTCGCGCGCAACAACAGTCACTTTCGCCCGCAATCTCACTTATTGTGGAGCAACTTTTAAAACCACTCCATATTTCAGAAGCTTTGGGGCATTCCACCGAGTTAGTAGACTTGATGGATGGAGAAACGATTGACCAAGAGGCTGTTTTCAAAACATTGGATCGTCTTGAAAACGAGTTTGGGTTGTCTTTCTTTATTGCCAGCGAGGCAGACAGAAAACAATATAATTCTGATGGCAGCATAATTAACCTGATTGAAGGGGAAGTAAGCTGGTATTTCAAGTACAAGGACTACCCTACCGATGCCGTGGCAGATATCGGTAAATGGGAAGACACCCATTTCTATATTGATATAAAGATCCACGATGAAGATGGCCGCTTCTTGGGCTTCTTTGGTGTTGGAAAGAGTCTGCGCAGTTTTATCGAGGTCTTCGATACCTATAAGCAAGAGTACGGCTACGACTTTTTGTTTGTAGATGGTGAGGGTGACATTATGCTGTCTTCTGATCCTAATCTTATTGCGTCTTACTCTGATTTTACCAATTTGTCAGAATTGCCTTGGTATGCCAGCCTTCCCCTTACTATCCAGAACGAGCAGGCACTCAACAATAAATTAGTGACTATCGACCAGAATGATTACCTTATTGCCGAAGTCAAACTTAATCAATTTGGTTGGACGGTGTTTTTACTCAGTCCACTTGAAGAACGTCAGGCTGAAATTTCACAAGCATTTATATTCAGCGTTGTAACACTACTGGTTGTTGTATTCTCGCTGTTTTTGCTTATCTACAATCTGTTGTATTACTTCAGAAAAGACATGCAGCCAGATCTGGTTGTTCGCCATACTAACCGTCTTCCAGAAAAAGAGAATTTACAGCTTATCTACAAAACGTTGCTGGCTGAACATAAGTCACTAAGCGTAATGCTGATTAGCATTGATGAGTTTTCTGACATTGTCGACGCTCACGGCAGAAACGCCGGCGACGACTTATTAGATAAAGTTGTGGCCTACTTGGCTGAGCACTTGCGCGAGCAGGATGTATTGGGACGCTGGAGCAGTGCAGAATTCATTATTCTATTGCCGCATACCGGCCCGCATGTGGCTTTTGATATGGCACAAAATCTTCGTCACGGCATCGCAACCTTGCCGCCGCTACAAGAGTTACCAGAACTGCTTATTACAGCGTCTATTGGTATATCTTACACCGCGTCACCGCGCGCTATGCACGAAGTAACCGCGCACGCGGAAGACGCGCTTTATCAAGCCAAGCGCGACGGCAGCAATTTAGTAAGAATGCAGCTGATAGACTAGCCCAAGTTTGATTCAATTTAAGCAGGTTTAACCTTAAGGCGTTTTCTTTTGAGAACGCCTGTGGTTAACGCCACACCGAACAAAATCATTAAACCACCCACAATGGTTTGAATTGATAAGTGCTCTTGCAAGAACAGTACACCCCAAATAATGCCAAATAGTGGTACTAGGTAAGCTACAGTAATGGCTTTGGCTGGGCCGATGTCAGCTATGAGTTTGAAATACAAGATATACGCTATGCCCGTGCCACCGACAGCCAGCGCTACCGCATTTACCCATGCATTAACGCTTGGCATTGTTTCTGGCAAGGTCGCAAGCGCGAATGGTGCTAGCATCACGCTGGCCATAGCCTGACTACCTGTAGCGACAACCAGAGGTTTAACCCCCTGCAACCATTTCTTCATCATACACGCCGCTATGCCGTAGCCAGTGGTGGCCAACAATGCAGTCAAAATAGGAAGAAAACTAATATCGCCCTCGCCGAGCTTTTGCTGACTAATAACGGTCACGCCTACAAAGCCTACAAAAAGCCCCGCTACTGCTGACTTTGTTAGTTTGTCACCTAACCACAGCCAAGCGACAATGGCGCCAAACATGGGAGCCGTGGCATTTAAAATGGCATTAACGCCTGCCTCTAAATGCAGGCTGCTGTAATTAAACAGGACGAAAGGCACCGCCGTGTTAGCCATGCCCACCAGCGCAATAGCCAACCAGTGGCGCTTTATGTCTTTTACCGACCCTCGTATTAACAGCAATGGTAGCAATACCGCTGTAGCAAGCACGGTACGAATGGCTACTAATACATAAATACCAAATTCTGGTGCGGCAACACGCATGAAAATAAATGAACCGCCCCAGATACCGGCTAACACCAGCAGCGAGATAATGTCTCTTATTGCCATTCTTTTATCACCATTTTCTTATCACCCATTCTTTTATAGCCCCAGCACCCCTTGGGCTCCTTCTAAATTAAGTAAATACTGCTTACGCGGTAAACCACCTGCATAGCCCGTTAGGGTTTTATTACTTCCGATTATACGATGGCAAGGCACAACAATAGCAATAGGGTTACGACCATTTGCCATACCCACGGCGCGGACAGCTTTTGGGTTGCCAATGGCTTTTGCGATATCTAAATAGCTAGCGGTTTCGCCGTATTTAACGTGCTGCAAGGCATCCCACACCTGATTCTGAAACGCCGTACCTTTAGGGCAAAGCGGTAGGTCAAACTCGCGTAACGTACCGTCAAAGTATGCTTGTAACTGACTGCACGCTGCTTCGGTGATGGCGTTTTTTTGCGAATGAAGGTCGTTGCTTAGCGCGCTTTCTTGCGCTGCAGTTTTTCTGCCTATGCCACCCTGCTTCGCGTTGGCCGTATTACCTGATTCAGCGGCACTCACGAACTCGATAGCCGTTATGCCTTCATCAGTGGCTTCAACTTTAACAAGCCCCTGTATGCTGTTCACGAAATCTGTATATTTCATACTTACGACTCTCTTTACTGATTGCTTAACTGCCACAATTGAAGGGTTAAATAGCTGCGCCAAGGTGCCGCTTTTTCGGGCGCTATGGGGTACTGCTGCGCCATTTTACGAACGATTAAATCACCGCCAAGGTAAATATCAGGGTTTCTCTCCCCGCGCATTTTTAAATAGTCGAGCGTCCACGGGCCCACACCTTTAATGGCGAGTATGTCTTCATGGCTTGGCATGTTACCGTTTATGAATAAACGAGCAAAGTGACGTACGGCCTCTTTTCTCGCCTGTGGCATACGTAAGAATTCCAGACTGTTTTCGGCCACACTTTCAGGCGAGGGAAAGCTGTAGCGTTCATTCGTTATAGATTCAAGACCGTTTGACGGGAGCGCATCAGATACCGTTTCGCCCAGCTGATGTACCAGTAAAGTCACCTGGCCAATAGCCGCTTTTACACTAACTTGCTGGCCTACAATAGCCCGACAACCACTTTCAAATACGCTCCATGCACTGGGAAGGCGTAGCCCAGGCGTTAACTTGCTCGGCGGTAACCCAGACTGCAATAGGCTTTGTTCAATTAACAGCGGGTCAGCGTGAAGATCTAGTACCTGCTTTATATTTTCAATTATCGTATGAAGACGACCTAATTCAGGCATGTCGATGAGAAGTTTGAATCCGTGGCGCGCCTCGTCGTGAATGGCTTTAAAAAAGCCTAAACTTTCATTGAATGAAAAGTATCGTTCATAGCTCTCGTTCGTTACTCGTTCCATGCCTTCAATAGCACGGGTTGCCAAGAAATCTCGTACATAGTGCCAATTGTACGGCGGCCGATATGAAAGAAATAAAGAGATAGCCTTTTGTTGAACCGGCTCTCTTTTTCTAAGCTGGGTAGGAGACGTAGCGCAATATTGCTCTATGGCCCGCTGCAGTTGTCTCAGTGATTGATAGCCTGCCGTAATTGCGATATCTGTCATAGATAAATGAGTTTGTTGAATAAGCTGCTTTGCAAACAAAGTGCGCTGCATATTTTGAAACTGCTTAGGCGGTATGCCCACAGCATTGACGACCAATTTATTTAGGTACCGCTCACTAATACCCAACCGCATAGCAATATCCGCAACGCGCTCAATGGGAATAACAGATAGCAGCGACAACGCCCGGTTAATCGTTGCACCCACGCCTTTCCACGCCGCTGAACGAGGTGCACTGTCTGGTCTGCAGCGAAAACATGGACGATAACCATGTGCCATTGCCTGTGTGGCGTGTTGAAAGTAAGTCACATTCTCTTCTTTAGGAAGTCGCGCTGGACAGATTGGCCTACAGAAAATACCGGTTGTTTTTACCGCCACAAAAAATCGTCCGTCAAAGCGCGGATCTCTGCTAAGTCTTGCTTTTGAAAGCACTGACTCAGCAGTTGTTGAGTTTTCTGAAGCCCCCATGTCTGAGACAAAAAGATTGTCTGCCATTAGAATGCGCTTCCCACCTGTCGTTTATCACCTTTATCTAGTGTATCGTGCATTGGCCCTGTTGGTGCGACAAAATCAGAACTCAATAATTACAAACCTTGCTAGTCGAACTTTTCTTCCTTTCTTGCATATTCTTACAACGGTTCGCTTACCGCTAGAATAAATCAAATCATTGAAGAGATAGTGAGCATAATTAGCGACATTTGATCATTGGAGCAGCTAAACGCATAATAATGCGATAATAATAATGAGCGCCTGATGGATGTATCAGAAAACCACAGGCTTAACGAGCTGACTGTATGCTGAACTCTTTGCGCACCTTCAAGCTGCGCCTGTCTAAAATTTGGCTGATAGCGATGCTAATGGTCATTACACAAAGCGCTTTTGCGGATTGGCTTGATGACTATGCTAGTTACGTTCAAAAGGAAGCCTCAAAATACAACGTGCCTGGTTATGCGTTTGTGTTTTATGAACAGGGCAAAGCGCCGAGGGTTTACGTATATGGAAGTACCCGCAAACGCGGCGGGGAGAAAGTTACAGAGAACACAGTATTCAGGCTAGCTTCTGTTTCAAAAACCTTTACTGCGTTGTTGTCAGCTAAACTTGTAGAAAAAAACCAGCTTAGCTGGGAAACGCCGATAACCACCTTATTACCCGACATTCCTTTTAAAGGCAAAGGAATGAATGCGCTGCAACTGCAACATATCGTTGGCCAATCTAGTGGCTTTATGCCCAACGCTTACGACAACCTTATTGAAGCTGACTACTCGCTGGAGCGCGTGCTTAAATCCCTGGGCGAGCTTGAACCACTGTGTGCGCCGGGTGAATGCTATACCTATCAAAATGCACTCTTTGGTGCGCTGGAATACTACTTCAGCAACAATAATACCTCTTACTCACGACAGCTTCAGGCCAATCTGTTTGCACCACTAGGCATGAAAACAGCCAGTGTTGGAAAAGGCGGATTGCTTGCATCAGAATCATGGGCTCAACCTCATATTGCTATCGCCAGAAATAAATGGCGCGAAGGAAAGGTAGAAAGCAACTACTATCGGTTCTCTCCAGCTGCTGGCGTTAACGCTAGCATTTCAGATATGACGATTTATCTGCAAGCGCTGCTAGGCGAGTTCCCCACGGTCATATCCGATGAAATGGTGGACTATGTCACTACAGAGCGCGTGAAAACGAAGCGTGAAACCTACCGCAGAGGTTGGCGCGGCATGATTGACGATGCTCACTATGGTTTGGGTTGGCGTATTTACGACTTAAATGGATTACAGCTTAACTATCATGGGGGTTGGGTAAAAGGCTATCGTGCTGACGTGGCGTTTTTGCCTGAACACAAAGTTGGCTATGTGATGCTGATGAATGCAGAGTCGAATATGATTAATTCAACGACAGCCGAGTTTTGGAAGCGTTACTTGAAAAAAGCCGACGCAGATAAGTAATATCGGCATCGGCTTTTCGGTACTTTCATTCAGATATTAAACGCTACTGTTTTAGATAGGTATAACCTGCCAAACAGTTTTCGTAAAAATCAGTCCAGCGAACCCCTTCACGAGGGTTCAATTTTCCGTCCCACACTTGCTTGTCTATCATGCGTTTTACGTCTGATGCCATTGCGCGCGGGTTATACTGCATAACGTTAAGTACATCTTCTACCGATGAGCCCTTTACCACTTCTTCAATGTAAAAGTCTTCAGGATCGTCGTCATAGCTGTAAATATGCACTTCATTTAAGCGACCAAACAAGTTGTGCATGTCGCCCATAACGTCTTGATAAGCGCCCGTTAAGAACAAACCAATGTAGTACGGCTCATCTTTCTTAAGTGGGTGCATTGGCAGTACGTCAGTAATTTCACGGCCAATAGTGAACTGATCAATTTTACCGTCGCTATCACAGGTAATATCCACTAGCGAGCAATTAACCGTTGGCTCTTCATTCATACGAATAAGAGGCACTACCGGCAGCAGCTGGTCGATAGCCCATGTATCAGCAGCCGACTGGAATACAGAGAAGTTACAAAGGTACTGAGACGACAAACTGTAATCTAGCTCTTGAAGCTCTTCTGGAACATATTCTTCGTTGCGATACCACTGCTGTAAGCGACCCATAATTTGCCAGTACAGCGTTTCGATTTTGCCCAGCTCTTCAAGTGACAACACGCGTAATTTAAATGCATCTAGCGCTTGCTCTTTATACTGCGACGCATCGTTGTAAATTTCATGCATGTTCGTTTGTTCATCAAACGTGTCTGCAAGTTCGCGCATATTCTTAAGGAAGAAGTGTTCACCCGCTTTTGCTGATGTATCCATTTGCGACGCATTCGACTTAATTTCGCCCACAATTTCCGTGATAACGCAGCTGTGATGCGCAGTGATTGCACGTCCACTTTCACTAACCAGATGCGGATGCGGTACGCCTTCAAGGTCGCACATTTCCTTCATGCCATAGACAACGTCAGCAACATACTCTTGCATGCTGTAGTTACGCGACGATTCATTAGTTGAATTACTGCCGTCGTAATCGATACCAAGGCCACCACCTACATCAACATAATCTAGCTCGAAGCCCATTTTGTGAAGGTCTGCGTAAATACGCGCGCCTTCGGTTACCGCTTCTTTAACCGCACGAATGTCTGTTAATTGGCTACCAATATGGAAATGCAGCAGCTTTAAGCAGTGCGCCATGCCTTGCTCTTCAAGGTAGCGGGCTGCGTTAATGATCTCAGTAATGGTTAAACCAAATTTCGCACGTTCACCACCAGAGCTTTCCCACTTACCACGACCTTTCACCGTCATTTTTGAGCGCACACCAATGATAGGATCGATATCCAGCTCTTTGGCTATTTTTACCAGAAGAAGAAGCTCGGTGTATTTTTCAACTACTACCACAACGCGGCGACCCAGCTTTCTTCCTAACAGCGCAAGACGCATAACTTCGTCGTCTTTATAACCATTTAGGATAGTCAGAGACTCTTCGTTAGTATTCATGGCAAGCACAGTCAGAAGCTCGGCTTTTGACCCCGCTTCTAAGCCATAGTTAAATGGCTTGCCCGCATCGACAATTTCCTCAACGACTTCGCGCATTTGGTTTACTTTTACCGGATACACACCTTGGTACTGGCCTTGGTATTCGGCTTCTTCGATGGAGCTTCTAAATGCTTTGTTCAAGCCTGCAACTTGCGAGCGCAGAATATCGTGGAAGCGCACTACAACAGGAAACTGTACGCCTTCTTTGCGGATATCTTCAATTACCGAATTAAAGTCGATTCGAATGCTAGGATCTTCAGGAACAGGGGTAATATGGACGTTGCCGTTTTCACCAATTTGAAAATAGCCGCCACCCCATTGAGACACGCCATAGACGCGCTCCGCTTCTTCGATGCTCCAATCTGACAATTTATTCACCTATTTGTAAGTGGGCTAGGCCAATACCTAGCATAGAAAGTGCGAAAATAAGCAGCGTATTATAGTCAACGTAAGACTGAACGCGATAGTTGTTGCGATATAAAATATCTATTGTCGCGACGAATTTTGTTTATCGAACGCGGGCTTTTTTAGCCTATCCAAGTTCGAACATAATCTAAAACGACGTTATCTGCTTTTTCTTCACAAAGGGTTATAAACTCTGAGATGCTTTGAGTACGTTCAAGTTCAAATCCCAGTTTAATTGATGGCGCGCTAAAAAACTTCTCTGCAATGTGATCAGCATCTGTTGCTTCATCTTCTAGCCATGTCTCGCTGAGCTGACTTCGCCTATCTAACTTAATGGGCGCTTTTATTTGATTGAAGGTATCAGAATTGGGGATTTGCCAACTACGCATGTCTACAAATAAGTGAAAGGGTCGGCCTTTACGGGTTTTCAAGCAATCAGAAAGCTTAGCAAGGTACTGAATGTTCGTGGACATATCCCACTTACCGCGAAGCGTGACCAAAATACAATTTCTAAACGGCTCAATATGAAAAGGGGTCGTAGACATTTACTCGTACATCTCTATGCGACTATATGAATAGCTAACTCAACATCTATAGCATTCACATACTAGAGCTGATAAGCATCAACTACAACTATAGTTGAGTACTTTATAATTAAGTTTAATACCCAATAAAAAGGCCTGTGTTTTAAACAGGCCTTTATAGAAGATGTCTCAAAGAGATACGCTGTATTAGTCGTCTCCGAACTCGCGAATAACGCTGTTAATAGTGTCTTTAGCGTCACCCAGAACCATGCGCGTGTTGTCTTTGAAAAACAGCGGGTTGTCTACACCGGCAAAACCGGCATTCGCAGAACGCTTAAGTACAAAGACCGTTTTCGCACGATGTGCTTCGATAACTGGCATTCCGTAAATAGGGCTGCCTTTCATCTCTTTGGCTGCTGGGTTAACAACATCGTTTGCACCGATAACAATAACCACGTCATAGTTTTCCATACGAGGGTTAACGTCATCCATCTCGTATAGTTGGTCATAAGGCACGTCAGCTTCTGCCAATAACACGTTCATGTGGCCCGGCATACGCCCCGCTACAGCGTGAATGGCGTAGTCAACCGTACAGCCATTTTCCTCTAGCAACGACTGAAGTTCACGTACCGCATGCTGCGCTTGCGCAACCGCCATACCATAACCAGGCACCACCAGTACTGCTTGCGCTGCTTCTAATACATAAAATGCATCTTGCGCCGACAGTACTTTAATCTCGCCTTCTATTTTTTCGCCGGCCTCGACTGGCTTGGCAAAGCCAGACAACAACACATTCATCAATGAACGGTTCATGGCCTTACACATAATATTGGTAAGAATTAAGCCTGAAGCGCCTACTAGTAGACCGGTAACAATCAATATTGTGTTACCTGTAGCAAGACCTGCCGCCGACGCTGCTACACCTGAGTAGCTATTTAAAAGCGCAATAACCACCGGCATATCTGCACCACCAATTGAAATGGTAGCCCACAAGCCGAAGCTTAGTGACAACGCAATAGCACAGTAAATCCAAAGTGGGTTGCTTGGGTCGGTAGTAAAGAAATAACCTATCACCACCATGCCAATTAGATGCAAGATGCTTAGCTCGCGAAGCCCTGTGAAAATAACGGCTTTAGAGCTCATTTTTCCTGACAACTTACCCCAGGCTACCACCGAGCCAGAGAACGTAATGCCCCCAACTAAAATTGTGAAAAACAGGGTAATAAAAGTGAACGCACTTTCCGTTTTAAGAGTAATTAGGCTCATTCCGGCTAATGTTGCCCAACCCAGAAGCAATGACGCTGCGCCACCAAAGCCATTAAATAACGACACCATTTCTGGCATTGCCGTCATTTCAACGGTCTTAGCTTTCCACGCACCAAAGGCGCCACCAATAACAAAACCTAGCAGGATGTAGTGATAGCTAATAATCTGCTGGTCAAGCAGGGTGACGACGACAGCAACCAGCATACCAATGGCAGAAATAAAGTTACCTTTTTTCGCGGTATCTGGATGGCTAAGTAACTTAAGTCCTAGTATAAATAGTGCCGCAGCTACTACGTACGCAAGGTTTATTACGGTTACGATATCACTCACTTGCGTACTCCTTATTTATCTTTTTTCTTGAACATGCCAAGCATGCGATCAGTAACGAGATAACCACCCACCACGTTGATGCTGGCCAGCGCCACCGCTGCGGTACCAAGAATGGTCGTTAGCAAATTGTTGTCGCTACCCGAGGCTACCAATGCTCCCACTAACGTAATACCCGATATCGCGTTAGAGCCTGACATTAAGGGTGTATGTAAAGTTGCTGGAACTTTTCGAATTAACTCAAAACCCAAAAAAGCAGCCAGTAGAACGATGAAAAGTAGGTAAATGATTTCCATGATTAGGCTCCTTTGTATGCGTTGTTAAGCATGTCGTTGGTAATGTTACCGTCGTGGGTAATAACACAGCCGGCCAGAATGTCGTCTTCTAAATTCAGCCCAAAGGTTTTGGTTTCATCGTCAAAGAACTCATCCACAAGGTTGTAGATGTTATTGGCGTACATGTCGGTGGCGGCTTTAGCCACATACTGGCTCCAGTTACCGTTACCAATTACCTTCACACCGTTAACTTCAACGGTTTCGCCAGCAACCGAACCTTCAACATTACCACCTGATGTTGCGGCCATATCTACAACCACACTGCCCGGTTTCATGAGTGCTAATGTATCTTTTGAGATAAGCACTGGTGGTTTGCGACCAAATAACTGCGCTGTCGTAATAACAATGTCAGAGTCGGCAATCGCGTCGCGTTGCGCTTCTTGCTGCTTCGCTTTTTGTTCATCGGTCAGTTCTTTTGCATAACCGTCCTTCGTTTGGCCTGTTTCCCCAATGTCGATCTTAAGGAATTTGCCACCTAGCGATTCTACTTGCTCAGCCACCACAGGGCGGGTGTCATAAGCAAGTACGTTTGCGCCTAAGCGTTTCGCGGTTGCTATAGCTTGAAGACCCGCTACGCCAGCTCCAATAATAAATACCTTTGCTGGTTTTATTGTTCCTGACGGTGTCATCATCATAGGTAATATTGATGGCAACTGATTCGCCGCCTGCATCACCATTACGTAACCCGCAAGACTCGCTTGCGAGCTCAATGCGTCCATTTTTTGTGCACGAGAAGAACGAGGGATCATCTCTACAGAAATAGCGGTTAGCCCCTTTTCTGCAATAGACTCAACAAGCGATTGCTGAAAGAAAGGGTCGAGATGGCCTACCACAATGGCCCCTTTTTTCATCAACGCTAGCTGTGCATCGGTGGGTTTGTTCACCGCCACGAGCATATCTGCTGTTGATAATGCATCATTCACATCATCGATGACAGTTACGCCTACATCTTTGTATTCTTTATCTGAATACCCTGAGTGTACGCCTGCTCCTGCTTCAAGCAGTAAGGTCGCCCCTTTTTTCACCAGACGCTGTGCACTACTAGGTGTAGCCGCACATCGCTTCTCCACATTATTTAGCGGATCTGGCGCCTTTGACTCATTTAATATTATGATTTTCACACGCTTCTCCTCACATTCCGGCTATCCGAGAATGACACCCTTTAAACAGTACTAAGCCATTTTATTCACTTATGCCTAGCATTCTCTAGCGAAATCAAAAACAGAACAGGCAATTTCTGTATTTATTTTGCTTCGAATAGCACCCCTTATTCCGCTTATTTTTCAAGCGAAACTGCGGCAAAGCTACGCTATATGGGCATACATCACTAGTATCATTTACTTACGAGTCATAACTAATATTTATATAGAAATGGCATACAGGCAATAAATGAAGTAGATAAAGAAGCATTTATTCTGTGAATACATCAAGAATTGCGCATTTTTTAAACACACGTAAAGGTGAAATACGCTAATCGATGTCGAAGAAATCACGCCTTTTAAACAAGGCGATTCAATTAATTTAAAAAATTGTTAAATAAATTTGGGGGATTTTACAAACCGTGTCGTCTTGATGAATTAACAGCGAAATGCTGTGAAAGAAAGCCAAGTGGGGTGCACACCATAAGGCGCATTAAAATTAACGATTAGGACACACACCATCATGTATAGGAAAACCAAGCTTGCATGCTCAGTGGCAGCAGTTTTAGCGTCGGCTATTTCTGCGAATAGTGCATTTGCCCAAGACGCGCAACCCAATAAAGACGTAGAAGTGATTGAGGTAAGTGGTATCCGCTCATCGGTTGCAAAATCGATGGATGTTAAACGCAGCTCTGCTGGCGTAGTCGACGCCATTAGCGCAGAAGACATCGGTGATTTTCCCGATACCAACTTAGCTGAATCACTACAGCGTATTACCGGCGTATCTATCGACCGTTCAGGCGGTGAAGGCCAGCTAATTACCGTACGTGGTTTTGGACCACAGTTTAACACCGTGTTGGTAAATGGCCGTCAAATGGCGTCTGAAAACGATTCGCGTGCGTTCAGTTTCGACACGATTGCTTCTGAGTTAGTAAGCAGCCTTGATGTGCATAAAACGTCAACGGCCACAATGCAGTCTGGTGGTGTAGGCTCTACCATTAATATTAATACCGCGCGCCCGTTCGCATTAAACGGTTTTAAAATGGCGGGCTCGGTAAAAGGCGTGTACGACGAAAATAGCGAAGAAACTACGCCGCAATTTTCTGGCCTTATTAGCAACACGTTCAATGACGACACCTTCGGTGTATTACTTGCCGTTTCACACCAAGAGCGTGAGACTCGCCTTAACCAGGCTCAGATGGACGGTTGGCTAGAAAACGTTGGCGTGCCAAACCCTGTTACGCAGTCAGGCGACGCTTGGACAGGCAATGTATTTTCACCGCGAAACTACGATCACAAAGTGACCTTTGAAGAGCGTACCCGTACAAACGCTAATCTTGTATTCCAATATGCACCTAACGACAAACTGGTTGTAACTGCTGACGCACTGTATTCAGATTTTGACGTAGAGTCTGAAGCAACGTCGTACGGCCACTGGTTTACCGCACCTAACATTCAGGGTGTAGGCGATGACGGCAGCCTGTTTGATGAAAACGGCAATCGCCGCAGCCCAACGGTTGATGCAAACGGTACTATTGTCGATTTATACCAAGAGGTAGGTTTGGCGACAGATATGCACGCCAAAACGTTCGACCGTTTAACTGATACCTATGCCATAGGCCTTAACTTTGATTACCAGTACTCTGATAATCTGAATTTATCGTTTGATTTAAGTCATTCAGAAGCCGAACGCGAAGCCAATAATGGTGGCGGCGATCAGCTTTCACTTATTGGTTATGCCAACCGCGTACGATTCCAAGTAGATGACAACATTTTACCAGTTGCCAGCATGTTCGCTTCGCCTAATGACAATATTTATAGCGGACAACAAGAACTAGATGGCGCGATTGTTACTGGTCCTGACGGCTTCCCTATATACAACCCTGCACTGATACCTGATGGTGTGAGCAATCATCTTGATGAAGCTAACAGCCGAGCTCACGTAATGCTGCGTCGAGGCTGGGCGGTAGAAGATGAAGTGAGCCAACTGCGCTTTGACGGCGAATACGTAACAGACGGCAGCGGCCTAACTGAAATTCGCTTTGGCGCACAGTACAGCACCGAAACCAAATCACTTACCCGTTGGGACAATGAAGGTGTAGGAATTCACTGTACTTACTGTGGTTACCCAGACTTGCCTGAGATCCCAGCAGGCAGCCAATACGTTTTTGACGCAGGCAGCGATTTTCTTTCTGACGTAAGTGGTAGCGGTCGCATGCCCACCTCTTGGCTTGCCCACGATGGCGAAGCCAACTTTGCCTTTTTAGAATCTTACTATCAAAGCGTAAATGGTGATTCGATTAGTTTTGATGCGGTGCGCCGTAACAACAGCTTTGAAGTTGAAGAAGATATTATCTCCACCTATATGGAATTCGACTTTGAAGGCGAAGTTGCAGACATGTTCTTAAGCGCAACCGCAGGGGTGCGTTATGAAATGACGGATGTGACGGTTAACGGAACGCAAGCGCCAATAACGGGCTTAACGATTCTGGATCAAACTGAAATGCTGGCTGGTTTTGGTAATGCACAAAGTATTGCCACTGAGTCTGATTACGACGTGCTATTACCTAACTTCAGCGTACGTTTAGAAATTACCGACGATTTAATTGCGCGCTTTGCGGCGAGCTCTACCATTACTCGCCCTACGCTCAACAGCATGTCACCAGTAACAGTAATTACGACCACCCGCCAAGGTGGTGACTTAACGTCTACCAGTGGTAACCCTGCACTAGAGCCATTCAAATCGGACAACTTGGACTTGTCACTAGAGTATTACTACGACGAAGCAAGTTATGCATCAATTGGTTACTTCAGAAAGTTGGTATCGAACTTTATTGTCAATAGCCAAGAAGACAAAACCTTCGAGCTTGCTGACGGCAGCCTGCTAACCGACCCTTCTACAGGCACTAACGCTAGCGCGCCAGATGCGAGTGACGACGTTGCTGTGTTTACCAATACTCTGCCAAATAACGGTGAAGACGCGACGGTAGACGGCTTCGAGCTTGCGCTTCAGCACACTTTCGATAATGGCTTTGGGGTGCTTGCCAACGGAACTATCGTTGACAGTGACGCCGAACTCGATCCATTCGATATTAATCAGGTATTTGCACTAACCGGGTTAAGTGATTCTTACAACTTGGTGGCATTTTATGAAACTGACGATTATCAAATTCGTCTTGCCTATAACTGGCGTGATGAGTTTGTTCAGTCGTTAACACAAGGGCAGGGTGACGGCCCAACCATTGTTGAGTCTTATCAACAGCTTGACATTAGCGGTAGCTACAGCGTGACAGACAATGTAGAAATCTTCTTTGAAGGTATTAACCTTACAGAAGAGTTTGTACATAAACGCGGTCGCTTCTCTAATCACTTGCTGTTGGTTGAAGACAGCGGCAGACGTTGGGCCTTCGGTGTGCGCGGAAACTTTTAGTTTCGCGTAATTGGGGCCGGCATTTGTTGGTCCCACATTCGTGGCTACCATTTGGTAGCCACAGTTTTTATTCAGGAAATCAGTATGACAACAGCAACTCCCATAACGCACATTGTAGTAGTTGGTGGCGGTAGCGCAGGGTGGCTAACGGCTGGTCGTATTGCAGCGCAACATAAATGCGCTACCCGCAAAAACATTAAAGTAACCTTAATAGAAAGCCCCAATGTGCCTATTATTGGCGTGGGAGAAGGCACTTGGCCAACCATGCGCTCAACACTAATTGCATTGGGTATAAGCGAAACCACTTTCATCAAAGAATGCGACGCCACATTCAAGCAAGGAGCAAAGTTTGCTAAGTGGACCACTGGTGAAGAGCACGATTTTTACTACCACCCTCTCATGCTGCCCCAAGGGTTTTCGCAAACAAATTTAGGTCCTTACTGGCAGACTGTAGCACCAGAATTAAACGAGTCTTTTTCCCATGCAGTATGTGTTCAGGAAGCGATATGCGAAGCAGGTTGTGCACCTAAAAGCATACGCCACGCAGAGTTTGCAGGCACCGCTAACTATGCTTATCACCTAGATGCAGGAAAATTTACCGCCTTTTTAACCAAATACTGCACTGAAAAACTAGGTGTACACCATGTGCTGGCCGACGTTAACCGCGTCGAAAGCAGCAATAACGGCGATATCAAAGCCCTTCATACCGAGCAAGGGGTAACAGTAGAAGGCGACCTCTTTGTTGACTGTACCGGCTTCAAATCTATGCTGCTCGGCGAACACTACAAGGTGCCGTTTATTCCCTGTGACGATGTACTTTTTATCGACCGAGCATTAGCAGTACACGTGCCTTATGACACCCCGCAAAGTCCTATTGCATCCCACACTATCTCCACCGCACAAGACGCCGGTTGGATTTGGGATATCGGTTTGCAGTCACGCCGAGGTGTAGGCCACGTCTATTCCAGTAGGCATCAGAGTAAAGATGACGCCTATGCTCGCTTAGACACATACGTTCGCCAAACCAGCACGTTAAACGGCATAGATGGGATAAAAGTAAAAGACATTACTATTCAAAGCGGACACAGGCAGCGCTTTTGGCAAAATAACTGCGTGGCTGTTGGGCTAGCGGCGGGCTTTCTAGAGCCGTTAGAAGCCTCAGCGCTTGTACTGGTGGAGCTGTCTGCCTCAATGATCGCCGAACAGTTGCCAGCAAATCGAGCCGTAATGGATATTGTGGCGAAGCGCTTTAATGACACCTTTTCTTACCGTTGGCAGCGAATTATCGACTTCTTAAAGCTGCATTACATGTTGAGTAAGCGAGAAGACAGCGCATTTTGGCGGGACAATCGCGATAGTCATACTATTCCGGATTCATTAAAAGAATTACTCGCACTGTGGCAATACCACCCACCTAGTGACAAAGACTTTACCAGCAACAACGAGGTATTCCCCGCGGCAAGCTATCAGTATGTCCTGTACGGTATGGGGTTTACCTCAGATTTAGGCGCACATCAGCAATGGGTGAACGCCGACTTTGCTAAGCAACAGTTGATGCAGAACAGAAAAGCTCGCGGCATGGCGGTGGAGAAACTGCCTAAACATCGCGAACTTATTAATAAAATTCACCAATTCGGCCTGCAGGCCGTTTAACGTAAATCAATAAGCAGGGCCTACGTATGACTCACATGGTTGCCATTAATAATAAACAACATGCAGATTTGAAAGTAACCGACGATGCACTGTCACTCAGTGCCAATCAGCACCTTGTTCCTGTGGTGGTCTCTGAGCTAAACAAGCTAGTGGTGCATTATCCCGTGGTGATCACCAAGTTTGACGACTCAGGACAATTTGGCTTATCTGCCTTATTAGGTTTTGAAGAAAAAGAAAACCTATTTTGGCAACAAGGTGAATGGGATGCGGTTTATATTCCGGCACAGTTTGAACGCCTGCCTTTTTATGTAGGAACGGAAGCGCAAAGCGCTGACAGCAGCAACCGGGTGCTGTGCATTGATATGGATAACGCTTCAGTAAGCGAAGAAAAAGGCACACCGCTTTTTGATAACACGGGAGAGCCCAGTAACTACCTGTTAGAAAAGCAGCAGATCCTTGCTCAGCTTCTTGACGGTGAAACGCAAAATCAACGTTTTATTGCCGCGCTGCAACAGCACAACCTTATCACACCATTCACCCTAGATATTACCTTTGAAAACGAAAGCAAAACGTCTATAACAGGGTTATATACCATTGATGAAGATAAGCTAGCGGCGCTTAGTGCTGACGCGATTGCTGATTTGCATGCACAACACATGCTGCAAAGCATTTACACGCTCATAGCGTCAAACGCACAAATCTATGCCCTTATCGACAAAAAGAACAAGGCGAATAAAAACGCAGACGCATGGTTTCAAACTACGAATTGATTAAGGTTGGTGAGCAAGCCACACCGATTGTTGTTATCGATGGTTTCATACCAGACCCGCTGAGTTTGGTAGAAACAATTGCTCAACACCACCCATTTACAAAACAAGATGGCGACTTTTATCCTGGGGTGAGAAGTCACCCGCCTCAGGAGTATGTCAAACACCTACATACCTCGCTTCCGTTGTTGTTTAGCCAACTTGCTTCGCATAATGGGCTACAAGATTTTGGCGTGGAAAAGCCGCTTCAAATACCCCTAGTGCAACTTTCCATAGCCAATCAAGCGCCGAAAAGTTTATCGCCCATTCAATGTATTCCGCACATCGATACGCAAAAGGATAATGAATGGGCATTGGTGCACTATCTGTTTAGCGCGCCTTTGGGCGGTACTGCATTCTATCGACATATTGAAACGGGGTTAGAGCGGGTTAATGCAGCGCAATACGAAGGCTATTTTAAAACCTTAAAACGTCAAGCCACCAGCGTAGGGTTACCACCTAAAGCGTACATAAACGGTGATACCGCCATGTTCACCCAAATCGCCCGTATTGAGCCTATGTTTAATCGCGCCGTGTTGTATCCAGCCAACTTGCTGCACAGCGGCTGTTTACCTAACGATATTTCGGATTATGCTGATGTGAAAGAAGGCAGGCTAACCGCAAACGCCAGTATCACGTTTAAAGGGTAAAACGCTCAGCCCTAATAATGAGGGCTATGAAAACTTCAGATAGCGATTTGCGATAGCTGCCTTTGGTAGTGCTCGTTACGTTACTGCAATTTTAAGATTGACGACTAATTCATTAGTGAAAGTGTAATAGACGCGATTTCATCCGTGCCCGTTACGGTTATTGGTGAAGTCAGGCTATCAAAGGTAAATGGAATTTTCTCATAGCTTCGACCACCGTGTTCTCTCGCCACTTCAATGTGAAGTATTAGCGACGACGAGTTTGCGCTTTGTCCAAAATCGTCCAATCCATCCCACTCTATGTGCAAGGGCGCGTTTTTCTTTGTAGCCCCGGCAAACCCATCGACTAGACCTTCATTTTTCCGACCCACTCTTCGCCACCATGTGCGCAGCTCGCCTAGCCATCTTTCGCTGGTGCCGCGAAGCGCCAAGCTTTTTACTAGCCGGTTCTTTTCGTCGCTTATCCACACGCTTACGTAAGGACCGCGATAATCTGCAATGTCAAATAGCGGTAAGGTGATATCAATTGAGATGGCGTGGCCATTTTTTTCAGCCTTGTTTTTACCCGACGTGCGAGCTGTATAGGTGTTGCTGGTAAATACCCTGCCATTTTCATCAATTAACTTCAGCGCTAGTGATGGGTTCGCGTTAACTAACTCCATGGCTTGCTGCGCTGTTTTGGTTGCCGAAAAGTGTGCTAACAACATCGCTTCAAATGCGTTATCCGCCACTGATATGGCTTGAAACTTGGCGCTAGGCCAACCGTCACTGTGGCTTAACACGCCTTTTTCTAAAGACACCAGCTTCGAAGTGGAAAGTACTGGGCGCTGCCACGGTCTGATGTATGCGATGGTGCTGTGAATACTAACAGCGTCTGTTGTGCGGCCAGTTTGGGTAACAGCTTCTTGAGCCACAGTTCCCTGCCAACTAAAACCTTGGTTCGAGGCGTGGGTTTCTAGCCCTTGCGCGCTAATGTGGTAAGAGCGAATATTAAGTGATGTCAGGTAGTTAGCAATGCGTTCTACGGCAAGGGACGCTGCGAACTCAGACAAATCCCACTGGATAGGTGACGCAAACGCCATGCTGTTATCGTCGTTAAAATTGACCTCAGCAATGCGCGCCACACGAGCACGACGTCTCACTTCGCGACGTGAAAGGTCATGCTTACCCTGAATATATTCTTCCCAATAGTTGTACAGCTCACCGTTACGGCAGCTTATGTTTCCTTCAGTTCGGCTAAACCAAGCTTCACACCGCTTAATGGCACTGTACAGCCATGCCGGAAGTGTACCTTCGAAACGTCGATTAATTTCGCTAAGCGCACTCGTTGTGTTTGATTTGTCTAACGTTTGATAGGTGTCTTTAATCAGTAGATCAATATTCTTTTGCTCAATGGCGCTAAGAGTCTGCTCTTCGTACAGGGTTATTTCTGTGTTAAGAGTGTGGGTGGTTGCTTCTGGTGATGGTGCGGGAAACACATACAACTCGGCCTTAACGGCATAGCTGGCGGTGAACACCGCCAGATATAAGAGGAAACGCCCAACCATTATTCGCTGACTTGTGCAGTGTTGGTGTCACTTTGCTCCTGCTGACGTGGCGCAGGCGCTGGATCAGCTAACGTTAAGTAGCCATCACCATTAGTGTCGTAGCGATGAAAAGCATTAAACCCAGACACCATGTACTCTGAAAATGTCATTTTGCCGTTCTCGTCTGTATCTAGAACTTCAAAGCGAACGTAAGTTTGCTTAATTTGTCCTTCATGGGTTTTCTCAATCTGTGCATCCAGTCTGTCTTCAAACTCAAGTACATATTCTTGCTCTGTGAGTTTGTCGTCACTGTTTTCGTCTGTGCGCTGGAACTGCGCTTTGCGAACGGCGTGAAACTCCTCCTTTGTTACCTTTTCGTCACCGTTCTGGTCGTATAAGGTAACAAAGCCTTCAATATTGTGACTGGTCGGCATGCGCAACATAGGGCGCTGTACTAGCTCAGGTTTGTCATCTTTTTCCTGTGACGTCGAGCGACGGGGCGCTGGTTCAGGGTCGCCCAGTGCAACTACACCATCATTATCACTGTCCATACGCGAGAAACTTCGCTCACCCACCGCATTGACTTCATCAATAGTAATGAACTCGTCATCGTTGCTGTCAACAGCATGGAAACGTATGTGAGTTTGTTTTACCGATGCTTTTCTGTCTTCAGCTAACCGTTTTTCTACTTTGCCTTCCCACTCATAAACATATTCACTTTCATCAAGTACACCGTCTTTGTTGGTATCAGACGCATTGAAGCGAGCACGTCTGGCATCAACGAACTCTTCTAATGGAAGTGACTCGTCTTTGTTTAAGTCATAGGTCAATATAATGCCGCTGGCGCTATGTGGTGCAGCTACTGCCGAAGCGCTAATACAAAGCGCAGATACAACGGCTAAACTTACTGTTTTAAACATAATTATCTCCTTGTACCCTTGTTAATTAGTAGGCTTCGAACGAAAGTGTGGTGGTGTAACTATAGGTAGGCACGTCTACACCCTCAGGCGCATCGGTACGCAGTCTTACTTGCATCAAATAGACATCTTGTGCTGAAGGAGTGAATGATGCTTGCCCTTTAGCATTTGTCGTTATTTTTTCTACATCAGATTCTTCGGCGAACTGATCTTTTCCTTGGTACACCGAGACTTCATGATCGGTAACAGGCTTACCGTTAAACAGAACTTTGAAATTAAAACTCTCGTTGGCAAACAAACTGTTAGGGTGATTAACTGCCACGATCTCTAAGCCGTCATTTCTTGGCGCTAACGCCTGTTCACTTGGCCCTTTCTTCGTTACGTACGTCGTTGCAGACGTAACTGATTGAAAGTGCTCTTTTAGTATCGCACCTTCAGGTAGAGGCTTTTCATTACCTCGCATAGAGCCACGCTCACCGTCCTTTTCATACACGCGAAAAATTGCCCCCATGCGTTTTCCGGTTGAAAACTGGTAAGTCCCTTCTTCCTCTAAAGTGTGCTCAAGAACATTACGGGTAGAAAGATCGACAACCTTCTCCACACTCACTAGCTTGCCGCTAGGGGTTACCACTTCAAACGATGCATTCGTAATTGCCGCTTCTGGTACAAAAAATTGTTCTGCAAAAGATGCATCCAGCGTGACTTTACCGCCTCTAACCGGTTCAAACTGAAGCGGTTTTAGGTAAGCCACGTGGGCTAGAGCAGCGCTACTGAAGCAGCTTGCAATAAGCAAGGGTAAACTGATGAGCGTGTGTTTTTTCATGGTTTTTTATTTTCTAGTTGTGTAAAAGTGAAATCATACTATTGCAAATGATAATTGTTATCAATAGTATTACGATCGATTTTTGACGCACGAAGTGTCAAGAAATCGCTTTGACAGGCGCGATTTAAGAAAAATAAAAATGATATCAACCGACGCAAACAGGAGGCTTAGCGTTGATACGAAATACTAATTATTTGCACTTTTATTAAAAATTGGAAAAGAACAATGAAATTTAAACGCTCAACGGTAGCTATTTCGCTTGGCTGTGCGCTAACACTTCCTGCCCTAGCTCAACAATCAGAATTGGCAGTTACAAAGGCCAAAAGTGAAGAAACCCTGACAACGACTGTCGAAAGCGTGCTGGATGCACAAACTCTGTCAAAGCGCTCAATTACAAATATTGAAGATACCGCTCGCTATATCCCAGGGGTACAAACTAATGATACGGGTAACCGTTTCGGTAACGATGGCTTCAACATTCGCGGCTTGGAAGGAGACGCTGTAGCAGTAACTGTAGATGGCGTCGGTCAAGGCGAAACGCTAAACCCAAGCTCATTTGCCGCTTATGGAATGTATGGATCGAGCCGCGGAGAAATTGAATTGGAACACGTAAAAGCCGTCAACATCACTAAAGGCCCAAGCGCTGTCGCGCAAGGACCAGGCTCCCTTGCTGGCTCAGTTACCTACGTGACCAATGAAGCGAGCGACTTTTTACCTGCCACAGGTGATGCCACAGGCGTTAGATTGAAAACCGGTTTTGATGCACGCTCTGACGAATGGCTAGTACACGGCACCGTCGCTAACAGAACGGGTAACTTCGACTCGCTATTACAATACACAATGCGCGACAGTAGTGAAACAGAAGCCCACAGCCATGGTGAGAATATCTCTGGCTCAGCACGTGGTCAGGCTGACCCGATGGATAATCAAGTCGATGCAGTTTTACTTAAACTTGCTTATAACTTTTCCGAGCACCAGCAACTAGGCTTTGTTTACGAAAAAACGGACAGAGAAACGAACGGCGTACCTCTTTCTCGCCAAAGTGACTCTTATTTCGACTTCACCTCAGCGGATGAAAATAACCGCGAGCGAATTGGGCTTTTCTTTAACAACGAAAACCTGGGCCTAGCGTTTGCTGACAGCATAGATGTGACATTGAACTATCAAGAGCTGTTTTCATCGGGTGTAACCAGCTTTCTTTACGGCAGTGCAGACGGCGACGCTATATTGCGTACCGAAGACCGCAATTTCAGCCAGGACTCATTGAGTTTCAATGTTGATTTGGCCAAATCAATCACCGGAGAATTTAACCATGAGATTATTTATGGTTTTAGTTTTCAACAGGTGGACGCTGAAGCGGTGATGTTTGACCGCAGGTTCGCTGGACAAACCGCGGACTCGCCTATATTAGACGGCTACCCTATTCGCGACCAAAGCTTCGTTCCAGAAACCGAAAAAACGTTAATTACAGCCTACCTAGCTGACACGGTTGAACTTAGCGAGCAATTAAGCGTAAACCTTGGACTTCGCTACGATTCTACGGAATATACGCCTACTGTAGACAGCACATTTTCAGACCCCACAGGGTTAAGTATCACAGACAGCGAGTTTAGTGCGGTGGTAGGAGAGATTGGTGCTACCTACGAATTCGTAAAAGGCCACTCTATAAATGCCCGAATTGCTCAGGGCTACCAAGCGCCTACGCTCCAAAGCTTGTATTTTGGTACAAACTCAGGCGATGAAGTCAGCGATATCATAACTGGTAACACGTTTATTGACCTTGATCGTATTGCCAACAGTGAACTCGATGCTCAGGAATCGACTAACTTTGAACTCACCTATATTGGTGATTTCGAGAACGGAAATGTCAGCGTGTCGGTGTTTAGAACTGAATACACTAACATGATTCAAGACGAGACTTATTCAACGCCTTATGGCACTGAAGTAACTACCGTGCAGTGCGGTCGCTTCGGTTGTGAAACCGTAGTCAATACTGATGATGTATTCACGCAGCCACAAAATACGGGCGAACTGACTGTTGACGGTTTTGAAGTTACTGCTAATTACAATTTTACAGATAACATTGCGGGTCGTTTTGCTTATACGGCATTGGAGGGTACCTACGACACCGCGTCTGCTTTTAACAATGCGGGGGACGACTTAGAAACCGTATCGCCAGATACCGCAACAGTTGGACTAGGCTACGTATCTGATGAAGGTGATTGGGGCGCAGAACTTGTCGCAATTTTGAGTAAAGGGGTAGAAGAAAGTACTCAACTTAGCTACACCTCGTTGAACAACGGTGCAGGTCCATCGCATACGCCTGCAGGCTATGCTGTTTTCGACCTGCTCGCCTACTACGACATTACTGAAAACCTGCGCTTTACCACGGCGATCTACAACCTTACAGACAAAGAGTATTACCGCTGGGAAGTACTTAATAGCGTAAGAGACGGTACTGGTGGTTTCTTTGGCGGTGTGAGCGGTAATGGATACCAGCGCTACTCAGAGCCAGGCAGAAGTATTAGTGCCTACGTCACTTACCAGTTCTAATGTAACCAAAGTGCAGGCCATACTTAGCTCAACTTAGCCAAGTGGCCTGCTATTCACTCAAGTATTCTCCCATGAATGTTTATGAAAGTTTGTTCACGAAAATGGGTGATCGAAAGTTCCTGTTCAAACGTTTTCTCGCTATCTCTCTTTTTAGGACTTTCACTATGTTTGGACTTTTTAAAAGCAATCCAACCAAAAAGATGCGGAAGCAGTATGACGCCCTTCTTGAAAAAGCCATGCACGCGCAAAGAAACGGTGACATAAAGACTTATTCATTGCTTACCGCCCAATCAGAAAAACTGTGGAAAGAAATAGAAACACTGGAGAAGAATACACAAGGAACATAAATGCTAGGCGCTTGCACATTGCGTGTGACCGAATACTAATACGTGATGTTTACACCTAAGGCGTAGCGCGCCCCCGCGTCTTGCACAAGCAAGAGATGATTGCTGAATCGGCCGCGCTTATGCACGGTTTCGTTAGTAATATTGATACCTTCAAAAAATACAGAAACCCTCGGGCTAAATTGGTATGAAAGGCTCATATCCCACTGCTTGTAGGGGCTAACAAAGGTAGGCTCGGTGCTTTGGGTTTGGTTCAGTGATTGCAAGAACCCTTCTCGCTGGTTCCAGGCCACCCGCCATTGCAGCGCATTTTTTTCATAAAAAAGCACCATGTTTTTTGCACCCGACAACCCTGTAAGTGCGAAGGTTGAACGGATATTGGCGGTGTCTAATTCAGCGTTGCTGTCTACAAAGCTCGCATTGGCCTGAATTCCCCACCCTGACTCGCCAAACAAATGCTGTACTGCTACCTCTACCCCTTCAACCGTTGCAGACTCACCGTTGCTAGGAGATATTACGGAAAACTGCGCTAATGCATCAGCATCATCAACCGCGTTTGGATCTGTGCCGGTGCTAGGGTCAGTCACGTTATTAAAGGTTTGTGTACTGCTTTCATTAACAATGAAATTATCTACCGTTTTTCTAAAGTAACCTGCCGATATATAGCTATTTTCCTGGTAGTAATGCTCAATGGCCAAATCAATGTTTTTTGCCTCAAAGGGCAATAGCTGTGCGTTTCCGATACGCGCCCGCAGGTCGCCACCTTGTCGCGTGGTGGTGTAAGTTACACCTGGTGCCATCTGTTCTAAGGTTGGGCGGGTGATACTGTGATTATAAGCCGCGCGAAATACCCAACTATCTAACCAGCTGGCTTTAACGCTCACGCTGGGTAAAAGATTGGTGTAGCTTGACGATTTATCAATATTTACCGAGGCGCCAAACTCTTGCCCCAGTTCGGTTTGGTCTAAAATAACTAACGCCGATAACTGCTCATCGACACCGCTTACCTTTACGTCAGTGTACTCAGCACGTAGCCCTGCATGCACATCGATAAACCAAGGCGCGTAGTCCTTCTCAATAGCGGTTTGAATATACCCCGCATACACTGTTTCTTTAACAGCGAAAGAGCTTCCCCGTGTTTCAGCGGCTAGACTGACATCCCCAGCGTTTTCTAAGTAACGGAATAATGTATCACCGTCGTGACGCAGCCACTGATGAGGTATGTTCTCATGCCCACTAATTGAGCCTAGAAAATCGTCGCCTGCGTCAAATATGGTTTGGAAGCTATCGGGAATATCTGGTGCATCAAAATAGCCGCAAAAACTGCAGTGTCTTGCGTCTGCTTCGTTGTCTCTTCTTTCGTTGGCTTTTTCGCGCTGAGTTAATGCTCCACCAACGTCAATTTTGCTAAACCAGTTTTCATCCCCAAGCACACTTACATTGATTTTTGCTTGCCCTATATCGTCATCAATACTCCACCCTCTGCGCAACATCACGTGGGAACGGCCGTTGGCTGGATCTAAGTAATGGGACACGCCAACCGGCTCCCCCAAGGCATTTACCTGACGGGGATTGGCTTGTTCAAAGCCTGATATTGCGGGCAATATATTCGACTGACGATGATCGAATGAAGAGCGATTTAGATAACCGATAAGCGAGAGAGAATTCCCCTCTCCATTGTTGTCATCGACATTAGCCATTGAGTAAGACAGATCAGCATCAACAATTACGCTATCGCTTGCGATGTAGTTCGCTGTAAAACCGAAGCTTCTCAAGGTCGATGAACGGTTAAATGTGCGCGCGTGAAAGTCGGTGGCATGCCCGCTATTTTGTGAAAAAGCCACCGCCGTGCCGTTTTCATCCACCGTAACATCTTCAAGGTTACTCGATGTAAACCAATGTCCCATTGAGGTTGCCGAGGTTTCAACATCGAATGTTGACCCCAGATAATCAGCCGTAAGCTCGAGCTTGTTATTAGGTCGATATTGTAAAACGAGCGCAGACCCCGTTCGTGTTCTATCGTCAAAGCGCACTCTTTGATCGTAATTCCTGGGCACATATAGCGTAGAAACGTCATCAGATAGCTCACTTTCAGGTACGTTAGTATTTACCAACCAACCATCAATTTGGGCTTCTTCTAGTCGCGCTTGACGCTTGTGTTGAGTAAAAGAGGCTAGAATGCCAAACGAGTTGTTCAAATAAGTGTTGCTGAACATAGCAGAGGTAGAAGGCGCATATTGTTGCGAGTTAGTATCGTACTGCATTTTGATGCTGCCAGCCGCCCGCATTCCCTTGAAAGAAAGAGGTTTAGCGGTGTGAACATCGATCGTAGCGCCGATGCCACCTGACTGCATAGTCGCCTGGCTTTGTTTGTGCACGGTAACACTGCTGACAATCTCAGAGGCCAGTGTATCAAAGCTGAATTCGCGCCCGAGCTTATCGGTTGCCATAGGCCTGCCGTTTAATAACACCCGATTAAATTCCGGCCCAAACCCCCTCACTGTAACAAGTTGACCTTCACCTTCTGCGCGGTCGATAGATACGCCAGAGACACGCTGCAGCGCTTCTGCGAGGTTTTGATCGGGAAACTTGCCCATATCCACCGACTGAATAGTATCAATGATGACGTTCGCGTTGCGTTTGATCCCCACCGATTGAGCAACACGCGCTCGTAATCCCCTTACTTCAATGTATTCAATGTCGTAACTACCTTGCTCGTCAGGTACGGTTACCAAGCTATCGTCTTGTGCGGTAATGGCGTTAAAAAGACGACCAAGCAAGTGATTGTTTTCATCACTATCGCTAGCAGGCACTATTTTTATTCGGTTGTTATCGACAATATCAGCACTCAGGCCTGTACCAGCCAAAAGCTTTTCTATTGCTACTTGTGGCGTATAGTTACCACTTACTTCATTTGCAAAAATATGCCTGACTTTGTTGAAGGGGAAGACCACAGTCAGCTCGGCTTGATTGGCAAACGCGATGATTGCCTCGTCTGCACTTTGTGCAGGAATAGCGAAATTTATTGCGGAGAGCGGCGATGTATTCTGTGTAATCACTTCTGCTTGTTGGTGGGGCAGCACTGACTGTGCAATAACAGTGTGACTTGCGCCGAACGACATCATGCACAGTGCAACCGTTAAAGCTTTAGGCTTAAAAGGCAGCATGATTATTGTGTCGAATGGTTCATTTGCCACAGGCATATTCGGTTTTACGCTATTGTTATTATTGATTATTAGAGTGTGTGATGCGTATGCGTCACCCTACACGTTATTGTTGGTGTTGTTTTAAACTAGCGTCGCATTATATACAACCCATTAACAAATTTAATTTTTGAGCGATAATGTTGAAAATACTGGGGGAAAATAGCGTGGCTGTCGTCTTAGTAAGTAACAACGATAAAAAATAACAATATGCCCATAGAAACAGCCATACATAATGCCTATATGTCGGCGCGCGGCTCGATGGCCAAAATGCTATCGCGCCTTGTGCCGCCTAAAGAAGTGGATGACATACTGCAGGATACGTATGTTCGCTTGTGTCAGGCGAAATCTACCGAGCATATTAAAGAGCCCAAGTCGTTTTTGTTTAAAACCGCAAAAAACTTGGCCTACGATCACTTGAAGCGTGCAGAAACACGCATGGTAGACGACAGCATAGAGGTTGCGGCAGCACTGGAAAGCGCAATTAGCGGTGTTGAAGATGAAACATTTCACAACAACGCCACCCAGCAAGAGTTTAAGTTATTTTGTGACGCAGTGCGCGCCCTTCCCAAGCAATGCAGGCGCGCATTTGTATTGAAGAAAGTGTATGGATACTCTCTTAAAGAGATTGCCCAAGAATTAGAGATAAGCGAAAAAACCGTGGAAAAGCATATTGCTGAAGGAATAAAAAGATGCACTTTGTTTATGCGACGACAAACGACGTCGCATACACGGCCGAATGCTTATCAAAGTGGTGGGCAACACAGTACGGCGGATGTAAAGAGAGACGCCCATGAATAGTTCAACAAACGAAACAAAAAACGCTAAGTCAGGTACCAATAGCAACGTTGTACAGTTTAATAGCGATGAGCGTGTGCTTGATGCCGCTAGCGAATGGCTAGTGAAACTCGACGAAGGGCTTGATGCCGAAGAAATGCAAGCGCTAAAAACATGGCTCGCAACGCCTTTGCATCGAGACACCTTCCTCGAAATGGTAGCCTTGTGGGACAAGATGTCGGTGCTTAGCGAACTGGCTGAGATCGTACCTCATACACCTGAGCCTAGCGTCAAACACAAAGCAAACAACACCGTGACTTGGAAGCGCCCGCTGGCCATTGCTGCCTCGTTTTTAATGGTCGGGCTGTTAAGTTATCAGGGGCTAAATTTATTCTCGCCGTCTAACCAAACCGAACCTGTTGCACAAATGGCAAGCTACTCGTTACAAGCTTCGACCAAACCGGGCGAGCACAAAAGCATTAGCTTAGAGGACGGCAGTACACTATGGCTTAATACCAACTCTCAAGTGAACATCGCTTTTACTGAAACCTCACGGATTATTCAACTTGTCAAAGGTGAGCTTCATATCGAAGTGGCGAAAGACAAATCCCGCCCGCTCAATGTACTTGCAGCAGGTAAAGCCATACAGGCGGTTGGTACTGCTTTTAATGTGCAATATCACCGCGGCGACCTTGAACTGGTAGTTACCGAAGGCGTGGTAGAAGTCGCCAGTTATACACTTAACAAAGCGAATGGCGAAAGCATTATTGATCCAATTATTAAACCGCAGGCTCAGCCATTGACGTTAGTTCAAGGTGAAAAATCACTTTTATCTTTGCCTAACAGCACCGTTGAGACCGTGTCAGATGAAGATATCGCGAATGATTTAAGCTGGCGTGAGGGCAAGATTGTATTTCGCGGCGAGCCATTAATTGACGTGATTGAAGAAGTAAGCCGATATACGGATAAAACGGTCGTTTTAGGTGATGCCGCGCTTGCTAACATGCAAGTAGCAGGGCTATTCAACACCAATGATGTAGACGCGCTTATTGCCGCCCTTGCCGACAATTTACAGATATCTACAGACTACTCTAGCGACACTATTGTCCTTCGCCCCCGTTAACAGTGGGTTTGGCTCATAAGTTCTTACTTAGCATTATTGAGCTACAAACTAAACACAAAGCGCGTTCTAAAGCTTAACTCGCGCTTTTACCCACTCCCCCTTACAATGACGCCTTATACCAGTCGGCATGCATTGGTATGATAGATAAATGCATCAAACAATAAGGCGTCTTTGATATGCAAATAGGCAGTACTTTAACGGCAATTAAGCAGCTCACTTCCAGGCTACTATTTCTGGCCACCTGCGCGGTGCTATCTAATACAGCTTTCGCCATTGAAGCTGGCCAATATTACTATTTCATTTCTGACAAGTGCGTGGCTAAAGGCCCTCAAACGCCCGAAGAGCGAGGCGCCGTAACCCCAGATGTTATGCTATTTGAAGTGGTACCTGCGGGGATCAGCGACTACTACGTAAACATGAATACGAGCGCACTGATTCACTATACAGAGGAAGGGCAAGCGCACCTTTCTTCAATGGAAGCAGAGCAGGCCTATACTGCTGGTAAAGCACCGTCGAAAGACAGCCTTAGAAAAGATGGCAATGCCATCCAGCACGACTTCATGCTGCAGCGCGAAGCAATAGATTTAAAAACCCTGATAAACACGTTAAATGGTTTTTCCCAGCTGCAGTCTGATAAAGGCTACTTTTTTAAGAAAATCGTAGGCCTTTCTAACCCCGATGCTAAATTTAAAGCCATTACCCGGGTTCGCTTAAGCGATATGGGTTACGACAATCGCATGATGCTAACAAGCTACTCCAGCGACTACTTTATGCTGGATGAACAAGGTAAGGCCTCTAACACAGCTTTTATTACGGTAGATCACGGCGCAGCGCTACGCAATTCACTGCACGACACCAACAGCCCGTACGCCATATTTACCAAAAATTCAGTATGCGGTGAAAAGTGGGAGCCGGGCAATTAACAAGGTAATTAGCTAGGACATACTTTAAACGCTTGTTGAATGGATCGGGCTTACTTCGGCCTTTAGCGGCTTTGGTTTTAAAAGGCTCTGGTTTTAATTACTACGATAAAGCGTTTTAATAAGGTGGTAGCCGAAACGGGTCTTCACCGGCCCGTGTACTTTTAGCACGTCTTTTTTAAATACCACATCGTCGAAGGCTTTTACCATTTGGCCTCTACGGAATTCACCAAGATCGCCGCCACGCTTGCCCGACGGACATTTAGAATGACGCTTTGCTAATGTCGCAAAATCCTTACCCTTTTTAAGCTGCTCTAAAATAGAAAGCGCTTCTTTCTCTGTTTTAACCAAAATGTGAAGTGCGGATGCCGTTGCCATGGAAAGGACCTAATTTGTCTCGGGGTTTAAGAATAATATCGTGCGCGCTAAGTATACCCTAGTGAACAACCCGCCTGCCATTAGTCAATGTGATGTGTTGGGCTAAAAAAGCGATGTAAAGGCTACTCTGCTGTTTAAAAACTGCGTATCGTTAACCTTTATCAATCATTGACGAGCCTTCCCTTTTGTTACCAGAATTTGACTTGGCCCAAGCGATAGGAATGCTGAGTTTTGCGCTTGGCATTTTGTGCTTTTATCAGCGTGATGATCAGCACCTGCGAATAATGATGGTGGTGATGAATTTAAATCACGCCCTGCATTTTGCGCTACTTGGTGCCGTAACCGCATGCTTAAGTGCCTTGCTTTCAGTGGTAAGAACAGGCATTTCAATTAAAACCCGCTCCCGCAGTGTCGCCTATCTATTTATATTAATATCGCTAGCAGCCGGGCTGTATTTGGCCGAAGTTTGGTACGACTTATTCCCTATTTTGGGCACGTGTATAGGCACTTATGCCTTGTTTTGTTTGTCGGGAATACGCATGCGTTTAGCGTTTTTGTGCGGCGCTATATGTTGGCTAACCAACAATATTATTGTCGGCTCTATTGGCGGCACCTTGCTTGAAGCTACGCTACTGGCAGTTAATAGCTTCACCATTATTCGCTTGTACAGAGGGCAAAAAGCACTCGGTCAGGCCTAATTGCTCAAAGTGAATGCGTTGCTATACGCACACTGCATTGGAAGCTTTCAAGCCAACCTCGTCGAGTGAGTCGAAACACGTCAATTAGAACGAGAGCGCAAACAGACTCGTTACTGACGTATGATAGTCCAATGACATAGCGATAGATAACAGCGTTATATTCACAATGGAGAAACCAAAAACACGTTTTGCCCAGCCTTCTACGTTGATGTCGGGTCTGTATCCGCGCAGTGCCATCAATAACCACCAAAGGCTTGTTGCAAAAGCTACTGTTAAAAAGCCAATCCCCGTATAACCGCTAAGTGGAAGCAGCATTACCACTAAAGCAAATAACGCAATATGAAGAACAATATGGCGTTTTGCTTTCGCGATACCTTGCGATACAGGCAATACTGGAATGCCAGCCGCCTTATAGTCGTTATATCTAAAGATAGCGATGGCATAGGAATGGGGCATTTGCCAAATGCTGAACATACCCAGCAAAATAGCTGCAGCCATATCAAACTGACCGCTCGCGGCGCAATAACCGACTACGGGCGGAACGGCCCCCGACAAACTGCCAACGAAGGTGCCATACACAGAATTTCGCTTCATATACAGGCTGTAAACACCCACATAAATGACGTAGCCAAAAGCGGCAAAAAATACGGCAGTAAGGTTGGTGTAAAGCGCTAACAAGCCAAACCCTGCAATACCCAGCACAGCACCGTGCAACATCGCAGTAAGTAATGGTAACTCGCCTGTTACCGTAACCCGGTTAGCCGTGCGCTGCATTTTGCCGTCGATATCTCGGTCAATGCAGTTATTAATGACACAACCTGAAGCCACCACCAGCGATAAACCGATGAGCGTTGCGAGCAATAGCCAATAATCTATATCGCCACGGGACGCGAGCAAGAAACCGCCCGTTACCGAAATAGCATTGCCCATAATAATGCCGGGCTTGGTGACTGAGAGGTAACGTTTATAAGTAGAGGTCATGGGTAAAATCCAAATTTAGAACACGCCCATCTAGACGCGTATCAAGGTGTACTGAGAAGCCCCAATGTTGCCCCCAAAATAGGTTGCACCAATAGAGGGGCGAAACATGAGGGCTTAACGTACTGACCGCGATGAATTAATCACATTGAAAAGCCTGACATGATCGTCAGGCTAGACCACGCATATACAGAGATTTACTAATACATCATCATGGCATTTGATTCGTAGATAATCCAAACGGATAACCCAACCACCATGAAAATAATAAGCGCACTGAATAAGAATGAAAACGTATTGGCTCTGCCTTCTTCAGTAACAAAGTTAAGGTGCAAAAAGTATTTAAGGTGCACCCAAATTTGAACCAAGCCCAAAGTTACCACGCTCCAAATCGTGGTAACTTTAGATAGGTCGCCATTCATCACTAGAGTGAACGGAATAGCGGTAAGTACCACAGATAGAATGAAGCCAATAATATAAGACTTCACATCGCCATGTGCGTCATCTCTATTGTGGGTCGATGAAGCGTGACCGTCCGTATTTGAAGCTAATTTTGCATCGTGTAACGCCATTACATTGCCCCCATTAAATACACTACGGTAAATACACATATCCATACGATATCGAGGAAGTGCCAAAACAGACTTAAGCAACTAAGTCGAGTAACGGTTTGCTCACCTAAACCTCGGCGGGTTACTTCAATAAACATGATTGTCATCCAAATAAGGCCCGCTGTAACGTGCAGTCCGTGCAGTCCCACTAACGAGAAAAACGCCGTTAGAAACGCACTTTGCTGCGGCCCGTTGCCATGCTCAATAAGGTGGTGGAATTCGTACACTTCCATACCAATAAAACACGCACCCAGTGCCCATGTCACTGCCAGCCAAGCAAGGGCGCCTGACTTGTTTTGTCGGTGAGCACATATCATGGCAAAGCCAAAGGTAATGCTGCTTAAAAGCAATGCAGCTGTTTCCACAGCCACAAAGTTGAGTTCAAAAATATCTTTGCCAGACACGCCCCCTGCCGTATTCATAAACAGAACGGCATAGGTGGCAAAGAAAGAAGCAAACAACAAACAGTCGGTCATTAAATACAACCAGAAACCAAACACGGTGTTGTTTTCATGATGTTCTTCGTGTGCGTGTTCATGCGGCATTGATGCGGCGCTTGATGTTGCAATAGTACTCATGAGCGACCTCCCACTGTATTGGCACTTAAGTGCGTAGCTTCAACTCGTTCAACTTCATCTACCTGCACGTAGTAATCAACATCCGAGGTATAGCAACGCTTAATAAATACTCCTATTCCCGCCACTAAACCGACAACAGCAAGCCACCAGATATGCCAAATAAGGGCAAAGCCCATTAGAGTAAAACTCATACTCATAAACACACCGGCTGAAGTATTTTTTGGCATATGAATAGGCGCGTAATTTTCAGGGCGTTGATACGACTCGCCGCGTTCCTTCATATCCGTCCACGCATCAATGTCTTTGATGTGAGGTATCTTGGCAAAATTGTAAAACTGAGGCGGTGACGCCGTTGACCACTCTAGCGTGTGACCATTCCACGGATCGCCCGTTGTATCGTTAAGCTTCTCTTTGTTTTTGAAGCTTACAAACAGCTGAAGTAGCTGGAAGAAAATACCAATTGCTATAACAAACGCACCAAATGCAGCAATGTATAACCAGATATTCCAGTCAGGATTGTCGGTGTGATTTAAGCGGCGTGTCATACCCAAAAAGCCAAGCACGTACAGGGGCATGAACGCCAAAAGGAAACCAATTTGCCAGCACCAAAAGGCTGCTTTTCCGGTTTTTTCGTCAAGCTTAAAGCCCATGGCTTTCGGGAACCAAAACGCAAAGCCAGCCAGATAGCCAAATACCGCACCACCAATAATGGTGTTGTGAAAGTGCGCAATGAGAAACAAGCTATTATGAAGTACGTAGTCAGCACCAGGAATAGCAAGTAACACCCCTGTCATGCCGCCGATGGTGAAGGTCACCATAAAGCCTAACGTCCACAGTACAGGCACACTCAATATTAAGCGACCGCGATACATGGTGAATAGCCAGTTAAACAGTTTCACGCCCGTGGGTACGGCAATAACCATGGTCATAATGCCGAAGAAGGCATTCACATTGGCGCTCGACCCCATGGTAAAGAAGTGGTGCAGCCAAACAATAAAACCAAGAATGGCAATGGCACCCGACGCATACACCATCGACTTGTAGCCAAACAGGCGCTTAGCGGTAAACGTAGATATAACTTCTGAAAAAATACCAAATGCAGGCAGTACCAGAATATAAACCTCAGGGTGTCCCCACGCCCAGAACAGGTTGATATACATCATTGAGTTACCGCCGGCTTCATTCGTGAAGAAGTGGAAGTCCATGTAGCGGTCTAGGGTTAGCATGGCTAGCACAGCCGTAAGAATAGGGAACGAAGCAGCAATCAGAATGTTTGCCCACGTACAGGTCCATGTGAATATAGGCATTTGCATTAACTTCATGCCAGGCGCACGCATTTTAAACACGGTAACTAAGAAGTTTACGGCGGTTAGCAGCGTACCGAGCCCGGATATCTGCAGGGCCCATATGTAATAGTCGACGCCAACCCCGGGACTAAACTCCAACCCGGCTAGCGGCGGATAAGCAACCCACCCTGTTTTTGCGAATTCACCTAACCCCAAAGACACATTTACTAGAATTGCGCCACCTGCGGTCAGCCAAAAACTTAAGTTATTTAAAAATGGAAACGCCACATCGCGAGCACCAATTTGTAGTGGCAAAATGATATTCATCAACCCAATCATAAACGGCATCGCCATGAAGATAATCATGATAACGCCATGGGCTGTGAAGATTTGGTCGTAGTGCTCTGGCGGTAGATACCCGGGCGCACCATTGGTTGCCATTGCAAGCTGAGTACGCATCATAATAGCGTCGGCGAAGCCACGCAGCAGCATGATCATAGCCAACACAATGTACATAATACCAAGACGTTTGTGGTCGACAGACGTTATCCAATCAAACCATAGGGTTCCCCACTGTTTGTGCTTGGTGATAAGCATGGCTATGACCACACCCACCACTGCCACAACAGCAAGTGTCACCATAATAATCGGCTCGTGATAGGGCACGGCCTCAATAGATAATTTACCTAATAAAGACATGGTTATTGTGCATCCTCTTGGTGATGGCTGTGTTGCATTTCAGGCATGGCGTGATGTTCGCCCATGGCGGCATTTTCCGGCTTGTTGTAGAAATCCATGGAGCCGTGATCTTTCATGTATTTCATAACAATGTTATGAAATAAACCGTCATCGACTTTGCTGAAATAGGTCACCGGATTGTTTTCGCTTGGCTCAGCAAGCTGCTCGTAGGCACCTGACGTTAACGATGTTTGCGACTGCTTAACGCTGGCAACCCACGCCTCGAAGTCATCCTCGGTAGGTGTGGCAATAGCGTTAAACTTCATGCCAGTGAATCCCGCACCGCTGTAATTTGAAGAAATGCCTTTGTACGTACCTGGCTCGTCGGCAATAAGATGAAGCTTGGTTTCCATTCCCGCCATGGAATAAATCTGGCTTCCTAGCTGAGGAATAAAAAACGAGTTCATGGTGCTTTCAGAAGTAATCTTAAACGCAACGGGTTTATTGGCTGGAAACACCAATTCATTGACCGTTGCGATACCTTGTTCAGGGTAAATAAACAGCCACTTCCAGTTAAGCGAGACTACTTCAACAGTAAGATGCTCTCCTTGACCTTCTAGCGGTGCATAAGGGTCGAGTGCGTGAGTAGAGCGCCAGGTGATCACACTCAACGACACGACAATGAGAATTGGAATGGACCACACCACCGCTTCTATTTTGGTCGAATGTGCCCATTTAGGGGTATAAATTTCGAAATCGCGACTAGCGCGATACTTCCACGCAAAGTAAAGCGTAAGAAAAATAACGGGAACAACAACAATCAGCATGAGGATAGTGCAAAGAATAATCAGATTCTTTTCATCCATACCCACTTGCCCTTTAGGGTCAAGCACGCCACCGCTGCAACCGGCCAACGTCAGCCCTGCACCAGCAACAATTAAAGTAAAAAGGTTACGAATAGACAAAACAAGTTCCTATAACCCACAAGTTAAACGGCGATGACTGGGCCGCTTAATAGAGAATGGCAGCGTTACAGCATCGAAAAACACACCGGTAAAGCTTTGTCACACATACTGCGCAACGCTTTCGGCGTTAGATAATCAAATCGGAGACGTTTAACTAAAAAGTGGGGGCGCTCTACTGCCAACCGTCTGAACAAAAGGCTGGGGGAATGTAGGGCAAAGGTAAGGAATAGGTCGGCGCTGTTTTGTTATTTGCGCCTTTGCTATAGCCGTGGCTTTAACCAAGAGACCAACTAACACTAATGCAATAGTGGGAACAATAAATTGCGAAAGCGTGTGATTGGCCAGTGCAATGAAAAAAGGCTCTACAACCAAACTTTCATTAAACGCACTGACAAATTCTGCCGAGTCAGCCAAGGTACCACTGATAACTAGCGCAATGTTCAGCAGTAACACCAGATTAGCCAACCACAGCATAGCGCCTACACCACTGGTGTAGTTTATTGCGGGTCTAATCGAAGAATTCAGTTCGTCTAAAAAAACGAAAGAACGTGGTGCCATATAGAATGTAATGCCTTACAAGAACAGTGCTCTAAGTTTAACGCTGCTTCCAATGAGAATGAGAAAGCAGGCGTGGCAGAGTAATCTCAAATAAGGACAAGTACAAGCCACCTATCGACAGGCTAAAAAGACCTAGTAATTAAAGCACCAGACACAAATGACTATTTTATTAACATTCAAAAGGTAAGACTCTGCTTCCACAGATTTATCGTCGCCCTTAGCGTAGATGTCAGGCATTCATTCACTTTTTCGCTCGCTGAGCCTTCAACTTGCACCTCGGCAGCACCTACACATGTTAATTTTTTGTTTTAAATATACAAAATTAAACCGCTTACCGGACGCGGTTGATAAAGCGTTAACCTTCTTATAGATGCGATGAGTTGCACGGCAGTTTTCTCTCTTTTCTCAATGTGATTGATTTAAAAATCATCAATAATTTAAAATGCCACCGGTAGCATTTTGTTTAATTCGTGTTAATATCGAGCAGTATTATCTTGATTTCGGGACCGCAAAAAGATGGAAAGGTATGTTATTCCCAGTGTTATGCAGGCGCTGCAGCTATGTCAAGCCATCGCCGAGTCTCGCTCGGGGTTAAGTGCCTCTGAAATTGAGTCAGCGCTTAAACTTCCCCGCACATCAGTATTTAGGTTACTTAGAACATTGACCAGCGAACGGGTAGTCGAAAAGCGTGGTACAAAATACTTCTATGGCACACGCATTTACGAAATTAGCGCCGCTAACTCGCGCAGCAGATACGTTCAGAGAATCACTGCACCTGCGCTTTCGAAACTTATAGCTACAACCAACGCTAGCGCAATTATCTGTACATTAGGCGACTACTGCGCGTTTGTTATTGACGTTTTAGATGCCAGAGAAAAGCAAATAACAACAATAAGGCCAGGGACAAAACTGCCCTTATTTGAATCTGCTGCGGGTCATGTCATGTTGGCCTACCATCCCAAGTATCAAAACATGAACGACAGCTCACACCCCGCAAACTTTGATGAACAACAAGCCGCGAAATTACGAGCAACAACTTGTACCAGAGGCTATGCCGTCAGCCACTTCGCACCACGCAACGTAACGCTTGTTGCCGTGCCAGTCTTCATGCGAGATGGAGAGCTTGTATCAATTTTAGCAGTAGAACTAGAGGGTATGATCCACGATGTTAAGGTACTCCAAGCATGGAGCGCTAAACTCAAAGACATCGCCCGCCTTCCAACCACCGGTGCCCACCCTTACGAGCAGGACATGCAGTAATGAAACATATTCCAATTCAACTGATTGTCGCTTTCGTCGCGTTTCTCGCCTTGTCTAACTGTCACGCACAATCATTGGCGTTTGAAGGCGCGCTGGGGTTCGGAAAATACACGCAAGGTGGAAACCAAGGAAAAGTGTTAGTTGTTAGCTCTTTGTCTGATAATGCCAAAAGCCCACAAGAGGGAACATTGCGATGGGCTATTGCGCAAGACTATCCCAGACTGATTGTCTTTAATGTGTCTGGCGTGATCGCGCTAGAAAAGGAGTTAGAAATAAAACATGGCAACGTCACCATTGCAGGACAGACATCTCCCCACGGAATTGTAATTTCTGGCGCATCAACAAGCGTTGAAGCTAATCAGGTCATTATTCGACACATGCGCTTTAGGCCGGGGAAAGACAGTGAAGAAGGCGATGCAGTAACCGTTAGAAATACCACTGATGTCATTATCGATCATTGTTCGCTAAGTTGGTCAAAAGACGAGGTAGGCTCTTTCTACAATAACCAACGCTTTACACTGCAATACAGCATACTATCAGAGAGTTTAAACAACGCGGGTCATCACAAAGGTAGCCATGGCTATGGCGGCATTTGGGGTGGCAGTAATGCTAGCTTTTTGCGCAATATATTGGCCAATCATACCAGTAGAAACCCGCGCATTAACGGATGGCGACTGAACCCGCCTTACCCACAGCAGCAAGAATTCGTTGATATCAAAAATAACGTTATTGCCAACTGGCAAAAAAACTCAGCTTATGGCGGCGAAAACGGCACCGCAAATCTGGTTGGGAATATTTATGCCCCAGGCCCCGCTACGAAAAAGCTATGGTTTTTCCAATTATGGGACGATAAGGAATCACTCACTCGACTTTATGTTGCTGAAAACGTGATGAAGGGCTATAGCGACATGTCTGAGGACAACAGTAAAGGCATAGATGTTAAGAGCGCCAAAACCGGTTCAAAGAAAGAAAAAGACGTAATCACTCGTTCTCTTTCAACGTCGCCTTTTCATCAGAATGAAATAGATAAATTAGGCGATGCGCAACTTACTGCACAGCAAACATGGACAAGCTTGATTGAAAACCAAGACGTAGGTGCTAATCTCACCCGCACAGGTAAAGATCTAGACCCTGTAGACTCGCGCATACTTAAGCAAATACAAAGCAATCAGTACACAAGCAAAAATGGGATAATTGATAGTGAATTAGATGTGGTTGACTGGTCAATTTACAGCAGCTACTTTACTGCCAACCCCGCGCCCTCTCTTACTTTTCATGAAGAAAACTCATGGCGGGTACTCGCAGGAGTCCCAACACTGTGATCACTAAATATTCATATATTAATAATTTGTGAAATAAACGTTAAATATTAGTGCATTCCTATCTGACAAGATCAATAATGCCACCGGTGGCATAGCAAAATACAAATACTACAGCTATGTCGATTTTGGAATTTAGGAGTTCAAAACATGAAAGTGTTTCAATGGACAGCCCTCGCTCTAGCCGTGTCCACGGCGTTTTCCAGCATGGCGCAAACTGCACCCGCTCAGGAAAATACCGAGCAAACTGAAACAAATGAGACCCCTAGCGAAATTGAAGTAGTTGAAGTAAAGGGTGTTAAACAGGCAGACCTTAAAGCGCGTGACTTAGAACGCATGAAAAGCGGCTTTAGCTCTGTTATTTCTACCGATGATTTAGGCAATTTTGTTGATCAGAACGTGGCGGAGTCCCTTCGACGACTGCCGGGTGTTACGCTACAGCGCTCTGAAGGCGAAGGTAAGTTTGTCACCGTACGGGGCTTAGGACCCGGCTTCGTATCCATAAATATGAACGGCGCACAAATGTCTGGTGCAGGCGAAGAACGGAAAGTGGGATTAGACGCACTTCCTGCTGACCTTCTCGGTACCATTGAAGTGCTGAAAACACTCACCCCAGACCAAAACCTAAATTCCATTGGCGGTACAGTCAACGTTAAAGCAATTTCAGCTTTCGATCGCGGCAAAAACACATTAAAAATGCGTGTTCAAGACGCATATTCAGAAGCGCGCGAAAAGCACTCTCCGAAATTTAGCTTAGACGGCACCCAGTTTTTCCTCGACAACACCTTTGGTATTGGCTTTGCCATCTCTCACGAAGACCGCAAAACCCAGATAGACGAAACGCGCCACCACAGCACCAACGAAATGAAGTTTTATACCGCCGACTTGGGTAAAACAGAAGAAGAAATTGCCCAGGGTGACGAAATTCTTGCGCCTTCTCAGTTAGAAGTTCGTCGCGAAATTGCAGGAAGAACTCGTCAAGCAGCAGCACTAAACCTTGAATACAAGCCCTCTGCAGACGCCTACTATTATGCCAAAGGCACGTTCACTCAGTTTGAAGATGATGATCGCGCACAGCGAGAATTTTACGATTTTCAAGATGCTGGCTCTGTCGGAAACGATGAAATTGTATACGTAAACGGCGCTACGAAAGAGTTTATTCTTAGCGATATAGACGTATTCCACCAGCATTTCCTACAAGAAAGTAAGAACAAAACCATCACGTTCAGCTTAGGGGGCGAAAACCGTATTGCTGAACGCTTCGTGTTTGACTACGAATACGCTCAATCTCGCTCTGAAGAAGACTCCACTGGTGACCGCCGCGTTCAATTCCGTGAACGAGACCTGATTGTTTATGGTCAAGGCGGTCGCGACAACATTAACGCCCGCATTTTAAGCCCTCAGGAAGCTGCCGAAATCGCAGGTCTAACCTACGACCCGGAAAACAGTATTTTTGGAACGTCGGGTAGTGGCGATGGTTCTGACCTTTCAAATTATCAATTCGATAACCTGTTTTTAGAGGGCGGAACGCGAATTGATGAAATTAAGACAGTGAACCTTAACTTGCGAACCGACATTTTTAATGACTGGTTAAACACCATTAAATTTGGTGTGCAGGTGAGTGAGCGCGATCACGTGCGTGACAAGGACCGCTGGAGTTTCGACCCTTCTGCCGGCGACTGTAGCGACGACGCATGTATTGCCGCAGTGAATTCTACCCTTGCCGACTATGACACCCAGATTCCTTCAAACAGTGCATTCCAGCTGCCGTTTGAAAGCCGCGCAGTTGTCGACCAAATTGTTGATGCCACTCGTCAAACGGTTGAGCCTGCCACAAATGGTGAAGTGTCGATAGAAAGCACTAAGGGCGACTACAGCATTACCGAAGATACGCAAGCTGTATACGCAATGGCAGAGTTGCCATTAGGCGCAGATGCCACACTAACAACCGGCGTTCGCTGGACTCAAACCGAGTTCTCTTCTACCGGCTTTTTGTCTTTAGAGAACGATGACTTTGAGTTTAATGGCGCAGGGGCTGGTGCATTGGATATTGCTATCCCTCTTCCAGAAGCGTCTATTAAATACAGTGAGTTTTTCCCTAGTGCACACATTAAATGGGAACCGAGTGAAAACTTCTTAGTGCGTGCCGCAGCATGGACGAGTTTTACTCGCCCGTCGTTTAAACAAGCCCGTGCATTTGCAGTGTTTGACAGCGATATTGAGCTTTGTCCTCCTGGTTCTGACGATTGTGATGACAGTCAAGGTGGCGCATCGCTTCAACAGTTAAGCCAGTACGTGTTGGGTTCTGATAATGCGCTAGATGTGGGTAACCCTAACCTCGTTGCAATGACATCTATTAACTACGATGCGTCAATTGGCTGGTATCCAAGCGAAAACCTCTTTATGGAAGCGGCAGTTTTCTATAAAGACATCGACAACTTTATCGTAGATGTAAACGGAATTGGCATGGCGCTTAATGACCTGCCGCTAACGCTTCCGGTAAACCAGGTGACTGAGTTTGTTATTCCGCAAGATTTATATCTTAACGAGATAAACATTACCGTTAACGGCAACAAAGCCTCGGTTATCGGGTTAGAGCTTAGCTACAACCAGTACTTTGAAAATGGTCTATTCATTCAAAGTAACGCCACCATCCTAGATAGTGAAGCCACGCTGGATAGCAGTATTCGTCAAGGCAAAGTGGCACTGCCCGACCAAGCTGATACCACCTTCAATCTTGTATTTGGTTGGGAGAGCGAAACGTTCTCAGCTCGCTTAATTGGTAACGTGCGTTCTGAAGTTCTTGAACAAATTGGCTCATGCCCAATTACTGCCGATCTTAACGACCCTAAGTCCTGCAAGATTTGGGGTGACCAATATCAAGATTCGGTTAAAAGCTTAGACTTTAAACTTCAGTACGACATTACCGAGTACGCACAATTGTACTTTGACGCCATCAACCTTACCGAGGAGTCAGACCTTCGCTACTTCCAGGGTAACGCGTTAAGCGGCGGTAATATTCTGTACCAGAAAGAAGAGTACGGCCGCAGCTATCAGCTGGGTGTAAATATCAAGTTCTACTAATTGTCTGTGCCGGGGAAACCCGGCCTTTTCCACATAATAAAGCTGGAGCGGACATGTAGTGCGGTAGTACGCCCAGTAAAATATGGAGATTGAGTACCATGAAACTCACGAAAATTGCTGCCCTGATGGGTGGTGTTGTTCTCGTTACTGCCTGCGGCGAGAAAAGCTCTACCAACGTAACCCTCCCCCCCGACCCAGCACTTACTGGCGTATTTGTTGATAGCCCCGTTGAAGGAATCAATTATTCCTCTGCTTCTGTGGAAAACGGCACTACCAATGCGCAGGGTGAATACTCTTACTTCAGAGGCGAGCAGCTCGCTTTCAGCATAGGCCAGCTGACGTTTCCAGAAACACCGGCATCAAGCGTTATTTCTCCTCTTGACCTGTTCGCAACTGACAACCCTTTTAACCAGTCGGTCGTAAACACGCTTCGACTTTTACAATCCCTCGATACCGATGGCGACCCAAGTAACGGTATATCGCTAAGCGCCAGTGCTGGCGATGTGGCGGTAGCTACGCTAGACGAAGGGCAAACCATTGAAGACTTCTTTAATCAATCTGATGCAGATTTTGCAGCCGATGTAGAGGTGTGGCTGGGTTCCGCTGGCGGAGCCAGTGCTACGCTTGTGGATAAAGCACAGGCTATCAGCCATTTCGTAAATTACCTTGAAGCCGAATTAGGCACGCTCTTCCCTAACACCTTTGATGTAACCTGCTTCACAGGCGACATTTACGCACCAACACTGGAAGGCAGAAGTGTATCGCAAGCCACTTACACCTTTACGCCAGACGACGAAACGAACTTGTCAGGTACTTTTGTAAGAGTGCACGGTGAGGAAAGCACAACAGGTAGCTATGAATTCTCTTTTGGACGAAAAGTTATTGCCCTTAGCTACGGTGAGCAAACTGAGTATCTTATTTCCCGTGCTTTCAACACGGTTAACGAGGTATACAGCCTGTGCGTGATATCCCCAGATAACGCTCAGTCTATGCCGCTAGTGCTGCATGTTGAAAATTGCCTTGCCAACGAAGATCCACAGAACTACCTGTTTGCATTTACCCAAGAACAAGCAGATGTTGAACTGGCAAAGTTAGAGGAAGCAGCGAATTCTATCCAGGCAGCGCTTGAAGAGAATTTCGATACCGACACCGATACGTTTTTCTCATCGTCGTACAAGCGTTTAAGTGAAGAGCCAGATGCTGGCGCGCTTTATTATGTAACAGGTGGTAGCCCACTAGTCGACGCCACCACAGGTCAACTTACCCTTGAAGGCGATCGATTCAGCATAGGTAATGCTGCAGCCAACCCAGGTGCCAATACGTCGGCATCAGATACGGTAGGCATGGGTATTTATAACCTTAGCGAAGGTTTTACCATCAGCTTCGACGTTATTTCTCACAATGGCGGCGGTACATTTAGCCTTTATGTAGATAACAACACCACAGGGCAAGATAACTCTGTACACGGTGCTGCTTCTAAGTTTGTAAGCGAAGGGTTAGCGGACGGCACAATGGTACCCGGCACGCGATTTACCTATACCTATGAGCCAGGTGACGATATTGGTGGCGGCAATCCTAGTGCACCTGACGCGAAAATTCTCGACAGCTCGGTAACCAATAGTTTCTTCCAATTGCGCACAGATTCGAGTGCCACTATCACTATCGATAACTTAAAAATTGAAACGGTAGCTGACGCAGTTGACCCAGTGCCTCCGGTTGAGCCTGAGCCTACCGAGCCTGAAGAGCCCGAAGTTATTCCAAGTGTACCGCTGCCGCTTTCCTATACCTTTGCAGGCGAAAGCGAGGATATTTTCTCGACAAACTTTGCCGCGATTGAAAATGCAGCGGGTGAGCAAGTCGCCATGTTTACCATTACCGGTGGCTCGGTAACGCAAATTGACACTGGTATTCAGCTTGACGGCGGACGCTTTACCCTTGGTAATACTGAACCTGATACCCAAAGCTCGTCTGACGATACATCATCAACCGGTGCACTGGATTTGAGCCGTCCTTACAAGGTTATCTTTGATGTTATTTCTGCTGAAGATTCCGAAGGCGACAACAAATTCCAGATTTACGTGGATAACAATACTTCTGGCAGCGCCAACTCACACCTAGGTTCAGATTCTCGTTTCTTTAATGAGCCTGTGCTCGATTTAGTACCGGGAACCACTATGACAGTAGAAGGACAGATAGCAACGCCTAACTCGTACCTTCAATTTAGAACGGAAAGTGGCTCTATTGTGGTCATCGACAATATTCGCATTGAATATATTGATGAAAACACCCTGTTAGAGGAGACGTTTGAAACAGACGCTGACACCTTCTTCAGCCCTGAATACAAGTCGACCGATGGTGGTGCGACACCGTTTTATAGCGTAACGGGCGGCGGCTCAGGTTTAGTGATCTCCGAAGGCCAACTAGCCATCGACAGTGCACGCTTTACCATGGGCAACAGTACCCCTGATACAGACACAACCGCTGATGACACTGTAACCACGGGTATATTAGATTTAAGCCGTGAATATACCATTAGTATGGACATCATTGCGGTTGAAGACAGTGAAGGCGACAACAACTTCCAGATATATGTAGATAACAACACCAGCAGTAGCAGCAAATCGATACATGGCGGCGACTCTAAATTCTACAGCGAACTGGTTAATAACCTTGTGCCAGGGCAACGCCTAACTATCGATGGATTTATTGGTACACCCACCTCGTTCATACAGCTACGTACTGAAAGTGGCGGCAAAGTAGTTATCGATAACTTTGTTATATCGTATGTGGGTGAAGCGCCAGATGACAGCAAGTTTAGCTGTGAAAATGAACCACAGCTTTACTTCTGCGACGATTTTGCTTCGGGCTCTTTAGATAACTTCACGCTTATTTCAGACGACGCAGGCTCAAACGGCCCACAAGGCACGTTTGATATTGTAGAAGATGACGGCAACAAAGTGATGCGCTACACCGCTGGCGGTGAAGGTGGCGAAATTTTCTTGGTTAAAGAGTCTGCGCTAAGCAACCTGCCAGAAAATGGAAATTACTTTGTTGAAGCGCGCATTCGTCCAAGACAAAACAGCACCACGCGAAACAAACAGATCTTCCTTCTAGGTCGTTATGATAGCGCTGGAAACTGGTACGGCGGTGGTTTGAATGTACAAAACTCATCAAGCAGTACACAAGTGGAAGTAGCGGTAAGTACCGAAGGTAGTATTTCTCGCCCTGTCCAAGCTAAGTCACCTATTGTACTGGGTGAAAAAGACGGTACAGACGGCACGTGGTATCGCGTACGTTTTGAAATGGAAAACGAGAAACTCACCGTTTATTTAGACGGCGAGAACATGGGTACAGCAGAAGATACAACCTATAGTGCAGCGGGACTGATTGGCCTCTTCACTAATAACCGCTCGTTCGAGCTGGACGATTTAAAAGTGGGTGACCCCGCTGTTAAACCAGTTCAACTTACTCTAGATTTCAAAGAAACAGAGTGGGAAACCACCACCAGTAGCGATCCGTTGTTCGTTTACGTTACCGCAGTACAAAACGACGGTATAACTGAAGACACGTTTACCGTAACCAGCAGTGATGCGAGTGTGGTCAGCGTAGAGCAGCAAGGTCCACAAGTTACCATTACCCCTCGCGCTGCCGGCAGCGCAATGGTAACTTTTACTTCTGGCTCTGACCCTACGTTAAGCAAACACATTGCCGTTAATGTTGGCGAAGGCTTCACAATGCCTACCGCCACCTATGGCGACTTATTCCCAGACACCACACCGTATTCGGGCAATAACAATGCGTATCCCGATACCCTACTCTCGTTAACCTTCGACAGCGAACCCACCTTAGGAAGTAGCGGTGAAGTGCGCATTTACAATGCGACAGACGACACCCTGGTAGACGTTATCAATATTGCAGCTGATGAAGACTTTATTGGCTTTGAAGGCCAAGACAGACAGCGCAAAGTGGCTTACCGCCCAGCATCAGTTGTAGGCAACAAATTAGTGATTAAGCCTCATACAAATGCTCTTCAATATGGTCAGTCGTATTACGTAGCCATTAGCGATGGTACGGTAACCGGCGCAACGCTAAATGGTGAAAGCTTTAGTGGTATTGGCAAGAGTGCGAACTGGCGCTTTGCAACAAGAGCCGCTGCACCTTCTGGCGCGAATGTTACCGTAGATGATGACGGCGAAGCGGATTTCCGCACGGTGCAAGGTGCGCTTAATTACGTGATGCAAAACGTAAGTAGCGATACGCCATCTCGCATTACGATTCGTGACGGCGAGTATCAGGAAATGCTGTTCCTTCGCGGTAACAACAATGTCACGCTTCAAGGCGAGAGCCGAGACAATACCGTGGTGTACTACGATAACTTTGAAAGCTTTAACAGCGGTAGCGGCAAGAGCGAAGCACCTGCGGCGGGCACGCCATCAGGCGGAAGAAGCGTATTTTTAGTGGAAGGCGTAGATAACCTGACGCTAACGAACTTCACTTTGAAAAACTCACACATCAGAAGCAACGACTACTCTAACCAAGCTGAGACGATTTACTTTAACAGTGATTCAGGTCGTCTAACTGCCGTTGATATGAACTTTGTGAGTGAACAAGATACGCTGCTGTTAAAAGGCTTCAGTTGGTTCTACAACTCATTGATTGCCGGCAACGTTGATTTCATTTGGGGTTACGTAAATACCGCACTGTTTGAAAACAGCGAAATTCGCACCATTGGCGACTCTAAAAATGGCAACCCTGACGAAGACACAGCGGGCGGCTACATTCTACAAGCTCGCGTACCTGATATTTCTTATAAAGGGTTTATCTTCTTAAACAGCAGCTTCACCAATGGCCCAGGCCCTATTGGTAACGGTGTACTCGACGACTCTACGTATATTGCAAGAAGTGGCGGCAGCGCGAGCTACTTCGACAATATTACGCTTATTAATAACCGTTTCGACACCCACATTGCCACTATCGGCTGGGCGGGCGAAGGAGTACGCGACCAACCTGCACCAAACCCTAGCCCTGCAACCGCAGCAGCTGGATGGCGTGAATACGGCAGCATGGATATGCAGGGTAACCCGCTTGATCTTTCAAGCCGTCAGTTTGCCCACATTCTTACCGACAGCGAAGTGACTGAACTTACCAGCAGAACGGCAATATTCTCTCACTTTAATAACGGCGAAGGCTGGGTGCCAAGCGAGCCTAACTTACCGAATGTAGCACCTGCTCCAACGCTTGATGCGTACGGTTTTGCGCAATACAACTATGCATTAACCGGCGGTACTGGCGGTACAGTAGTCACCGTAGATAACGGCGCAGACCTGCAAGCGGCACTAGATAGCGCAGCGAACAGCAACACCCCAGTGACGGTTTATGTAGATGGCACCATTACCGACGCAAACAATGGCGGTACGGGCTCACCGATTGAAATAAAAGACATGAACGATGTGTCAATTATCGGGGTTGCAGACAGAGGCGAATTCGACGGCATTGGCATCTTAATTCGACGTGCAAATAACGTGATCATTCAAAACCTGAAAATCCACCACGTGCTTACTGATGGTAAAGATGCTATCTCTATTGAAGGTGATAACGACGGCTCTACCACCAGCAACATTTGGATTGACCACAATGAGCTTTACAGCACATTGTCTGTGGACAAGGATTTCTACGACGGGTTAGTAGATAGTAAACGCGGCGCGAAAAACATCACTATCTCTTACAACTACCTTCATGATCATTGGAAAGCCTCGTTACACGGCCACACTGAGAATGATGTAGACAGTGATAATACCGAGCGTTTAATTACCTTCCACCACAACCGCTTTGAGAATATCGAGTCACGTTTACCGTTATTCCGCTACGGTCACGGTCACTTGTATAACAACTATTACAATCAGATATCCTCTACGGCAATCAATTCAAGAATTGGTGCAGAGCTACAGGTAGAAAACAATGTGTTTGAGAACACGCAAAACCCAATTGTTTCTTTCTACTCAGACGTTATTGGATATTGGAACACGTCAGGCAACCTGTTTGGCGAAGGCGTAACTTGGACAACGCCAGCTGATGGTGACGTTGTAGCAGGACCTGATGCCACGCCAACATCCAGCTACGAAGTGCCGTACGACTACGTACTAGATGATGCCGACGTGGTTAAGCAGCGAGTTATCAACTACTCGGGCGTAGGTAAAATTAACCAGAATGCCGATGACATTCCTCCGTTAAATTAAGCCTAAAAACGTTTAACAACAATAACAAAGGCGCTGCTGTATAAGCAGCGCCTTTCTTTTTATATCGAGTTCATTATTACCATTTACTTTTATTAACTTTTTCCGTTAACGTAAACATTGGACAAAATTCGGACAACAATAACGATGAAACGATTTTTTAAATGGATTGGTACCGGCTTACTGATAATTTTGTTAGCAGGCGGTGCATTTGCTGCGCACGAGTGGTATGCGGATAAACCCTTTTACTTTAATAACCTACTTAACCGTGAAATGGTGAAAGTAGCTTTTGATAGCCCTGAAACCTTAACCTCTCTCGGTTTCTTAGAATCAGTGGGTATTAAAGGTCATAACGCCGAACTTGATGACGCTAGCATAGAGAAAAACGCAGCTTTGTTCGACAAAGCGCGCCACATACGCGAAAGGGTTTTAGCGTATGACGACGAAGATTTAAACGACGATGAGCAGCTTTCAAAAGAAATCACGCTGTACTTGCTTGATTATCTCATTAGTAACGAGCCATTTCAGTATCACAGCTACCCAGTAAACCAGCTTTTCGGTGTACAAAACGGGTTTCCAAGCTTTATGGAAGGTCAGCATCAAATTAATGATGCCGCCGACGTAGAAAACTACTTAAGCCGTTTGCGTGCTGTAGATGAAAAATTTGCGCAAGTACTTGAAGGGCTTAAGCTTCGTGAAGAAAAAGGCATTATCCCTCCGCGCTTCGTGATAGACCGCGTACTAGATGAAATGAATGGCTTTATATCTTCGCCAATAGAAGAGAATATTCTTTACAGCTCACTGAAAGAAAAGATGTCTAAGGCTGAAGAAATCTCTGCGGAACAGCAAGACGCATTTTTAGCTGAAGCTCAAACAGTCATAGGTGATGACGTTGACCGCGCCTACCAGCTATTTATAGATTACTTCACCACGCTTCAAGCCAAAGCTGGCAATGACCACGGCTACTGGCATTTACCTGACGGCGACAAAGTGTACGCCAATGCGCTGCGTTTTTTCACTACCACCGACATGACTGCCGATGAAATTCACAACCTAGGCTTAAAAGAGGTAGCAAGAATTCAGGGCGAAATGTTGACTATTCTTACTGGTGAAGGCTACGACGTAACTCAGGGCTTCTCTAGCGCGATGGACGCGTTAGCCGCCGATCCTTCTCACTATTACGAAGACAGTGATGAAGGCCGCGAGCAAATTCTAAAAGATTACCAAACCATACTTGATGAGATTGATGCAGGTATAAGTGATGTATTTAGAATTCGCCCTGAGGCTGGCATGGAAGTGGTACGTATTCCGGAGTTTAAAGAGAAAACTGCTCCTGGCGCCTACTACCAGCAGCCCGCTATTGACGGCTCTCGTCCGGGACGATTTTATGCCAACTTATATGATATTAAAGCAACCCCTAAGTACAGCATGCGTACATTGGCCTATCACGAAGGCATTCCGGGCCATCATTTCCAGGTAGCCTTGGCGATGGAACTGGAAGGCATGCCCTTTATTCGCAAAATGTCGCCTTTTACTGCCTACACCGAGGGCTGGGCTTTGTATTCAGAATACTTAGCATGGGAGATGGGCTTTCAAGATAAACCTCTAGATAACTTGGGGCGCCTTCAAGCTGAACTGTTCAGGGCCGTGCGCTTGGTGGTAGATACGGGCATTCACGATAAACGTTGGACCCGTGAAGAAGCAATTGACTATATGGTACGCAACACAGGTATGGCACTTAGCGACGTTACGTCTGAAATTGAGCGCTATATTGTTATGCCGGGGCAGGCCACCTCTTACAAAGTAGGCATGATTAAGATTTTAGAAATTCGTGAAAAAGCGAAACAAGAATTAGGCGATAAGTTCGACTTACGCGATTTCCATGACGTGGTGCTTAAAAACGGTGCCGTGCCACTTGCCATTCTTGAAGAGTTGGTGGACGAGTATATTGCAGAAAAACAGGGCGCATAGCCCTGCTACGCTCTAGATTTGCTATACAATTAAAAAAGGCGCTGCTCTATGAGCAGCGCCTTTCTTTTAAGCGTTAAGCTTGGGAGATGTTTACATCATGCCGTTAGTTTAACCTCCCAAGACCAAACTTTTTGTATTTAAAGGACTTGTATAAACAATGTCTCTATATTTGACTACAAATTAGAGTATACATTTCAATGGCCGATACCACTTCTCATAATAAAAATCTCAAACGGCGTATAGGCAATGTAAAGTCTTCGATCGAAGGTGGCTAGGAGTAAACCGATCATCAGGTTAAACAAGCCGTGGAGAGCTTCAATAATATGACTGAATATTATGGTGCAGGTGTCTTTAGGAAAGCCCTAAGGAAGACTGTTAGAGGACAGGAACTAGGTTTGACTATATCCAGAGAATCAACTTGGGAAGAAGCTTAAGGGTACAGCAATGAGAGTAACCATCTAGAAAAACTAGAGAATCATAGGTAACCGTAAGTAAGTGTACACAACAGGTTTAGTCATTTACGATAATATCCTTAAGGAAATACTCGAAAGGAATGCCATGAGTAAAAAAAGTAAAGCAAGACGTGACGCGAAGAAAAAGAAGTTAAAGAACAAAAATCATAACGTAGATAAAAACTTCTCCCCAACTCAGGTTAAATCAGATGGAGGTCCAGTCTTAACTAGCATTGAAAATCCTCTATCCTCGTTGACTCGAGAACAACAAGAGTCTTTAATCGAAAAAATTTCTTCTGAGAGTAAAGTTAAGCTAAAAGAAGGAATCGATGACCTAAAGGAGTTCCTTTGTGAGTACTGTCCGTTAACTACTTTATCAATTGTCTCTACTTATTCTTTAAGTCAGGGTGTCAGTGACGATGGGGTTGTTAATAAAGAATCTCCTATTGGGGTTGAGCAATTTCATGTGGAGTTACTACAAGCTTTAATTCTGACGATACCTAAAGATTCGTTAGGTACAAAAATGCCTACGAATAGAGATATTGAAGTTGTTTTTGAGCTAATAAAAGAAATTCAACAAAACTCATCTCTAAGTAGATATAGAACAGCAGAACTCAATCAGTCTAATGAAGAAAAAGCAATATCTACCATTCAGGAGCTGCTAAGAGGACATACTCAAATAGTCCGTAATTGGGGTTTTAACTCTCAGATTAAAACAATAATTACGGAGCTCTACACATATTTTGATTTTGAAGTTAACAACATATTTGGTTTTACAGTCACAGACACTATAAAAGTATTCTCTCATTTAGTTAGTAGTGGCGAACAAAAATTAACCGAAAGATATGAATTTTTGAGTAGCCTTTATAGAACTCATGACAAGAAAAAACTAATAGATTTATATACTGACCATATAGGTCTCTCAGGAGACTGTAACTAATTTTGTGTAACTGCCTATCTCAATTTACTCTATAGAGAGTTAAGGATAGGCAGATGAACATGA
>NZ_JAYMEU010000080.1:0-799 GCF_037029575.1 Alteromonas sp. CH_MED4-4
TCATGACTGGGGTGAAGTCGTAACAAGGTAACCCTAGGGGAACCTGGGGTTGGATCACCTCCTTACCATTACGTCGATAGACGCACTTGATGCAGTGCCTACACAGATAGTCTTGTTTAAAATGAAGAACGACACAAGTTTATGGGGCTATAGCTCAGCTGGGAGAGCGCCTGATTTGCATTCAGGAGGTCAGCAGTTCGATCCTGCTTAGCTCCACCATCTACTTGACACTGAGCTTGCATAAGCGAAGTACTGAAGGCTTGTAGCTCAGCTGGTTAGAGCGCACCCCTGATAAGGGTGAGGTCGGCAGTTCAAGTCTGCCCAAGCCTACCATTCACCTGCACTTGCTTCGCAAGTGGTCGTGAAAAAGCCGCTTAACCGGAAGGGAACCTTCCTGACGGTTTTTCTACTCGCTAAAGTTAGCGGTAGTCAAAGGCTAAGGTGGAAACTGATTTTTGTGTCACGTTGGACCCGAAATCCTAATGAATATTTACTGTTTCAGTAAAGATTGATTAGGGTTTTTTACTCTAAAGTGAAATGACTCGTCATTTTGCGAATGTTCTTTAACAATTTGGAAAGCTGATATTAATAGTAATCAATCAAAATTGAGTAACTGAGAAATCGAAAGATGAATTTTTACTCTACTTGACTGAATTGCTTGTTATCAATCGATGATTTGATAGCAAGGCAATTCTTCCGATTAGCTTGTCATTCATGCAGCGTAACTTAGACAGAAGTCAAAAGGCTGTTTGGGGTTGTATGGTTAAGTGACGAAGCGTATACGGTGGATGCCTTGGCA
>NZ_JAYMEU010000081.1:0-740 GCF_037029575.1 Alteromonas sp. CH_MED4-4
GAACTTCTTAACGAATACGAATTCCCAGGTGATGACCTACCAGTTATCCAAGGTTCAGCTCTTAAAGCGCTTGAAGGCGACGCAGAGTGGGAAAAGAAAATCATCGAGCTTGGTGAAGCGCTTGATTCATATATCCCAGAGCCAGAGCGTGCAATCGACAAGCCGTTCATTCTTCCAATCGAAGACGTATTCTCAATCTCAGGCCGTGGTACAGTTGTAACGGGTCGTGTTGAGCAAGGTATCGTAAAAGTTGGTGAAGAAGTAGAAATCGTAGGTATCAAAGACACTACTAAGACTACTTGTACTGGTGTTGAGATGTTCCGTAAGCTTCTTGACGAAGGCCGTGCAGGTGAGAACGTTGGTGTTCTTCTACGTGGTACTAAGCGTGATGAAGTTGAACGTGGTCAAGTACTAGCTAAGCCTGGTTCAATCACTCCACACGTTAACTTCGAAGCAGAAGTATACGTACTATCTAAAGATGAAGGTGGCCGTCATACTCCATTCTTCAAAGGCTACCGTCCACAGTTCTACTTCCGTACAACTGACGTAACTGGTGCTGTAGAGCTTCCAGAAGGCGTAGAAATGGTAATGCCTGGTGACAACCTTAAATTCAAAGTTGAGCTAATTGCTCCGATCGCGATGGAAGAAGGTCTTCGTTTCGCAATCCGTGAAGGTGGTCGTACAGTAGGTGCTGGTGTTGTATCTAAGATCCTAGACTAATCTAGACTTAGCAACACAAG
>NZ_JAYMEU010000082.1:0-724 GCF_037029575.1 Alteromonas sp. CH_MED4-4
GTTAGGCACTTTATATGAATCCCATACAGCAAGCATCCAATTACGATAAGATTGCAGAGCATTGGAATAGCGATCGCTTCAATAGAGAAAATGGTATTTCTCAGCATAAGAGAGCGCTTAACTTTGCCTCGAAGACGGGAAAAGCTATTGATATAGGTTGCGGTAGCAGCGGACGTATAATCGATTTATTATTAAAGTATGGATATGATGTTGAGGGGCTGGACCTTTCAGCCGAGATGCTAAGGCTTGCTAAAATAAGGCATCCTAAAGTCATATTCCATCATGCAGATATTTGCAACTGGGTTCCAAGTAACAAATATGCGTTCATATCGGCGTGGGATAGTATTTGGCATGTGCCCCTAGAAAACCAAGAAAGTGTAATTGGTAAACTCCTTGAGCATCTGGAAGTGGATGGCGTAATAATTTTTACAAGTGGGGCGGTCGATGAAAAAGGTGATGGTAGCAATCCATTTTTAGGTCAAGACTTATATCATGCAGCTCTTGGCATTCCAGCACTTTTAAAGTTATTGGAAAGTCACAACTGCGTGTGTCGACACTTGGAAAATGATGACTTTCCAAACAAACATTTATACGTGGTCGCACAAAAACGTGCCTAACAAAACGCTGTTGGCACTCCCTTCGGTCGCTGGGACGCTAACACGTGGGCTGACTCGCTTCGCTCGGATTTTAGCCCACGTGCTAGCGCCCCAAAGCTTAGCGTTAT
>NZ_JAYMEU010000083.1:0-629 GCF_037029575.1 Alteromonas sp. CH_MED4-4
TGGCCTTTTCTATTATGCACTGCGTTAGGCGTTTCCATATCTAATGCTAAGTGCGGTCTCATTTCATTGTAAATATTAATTGATTCGGTAACGAGTATTTTCAACTCTTCGATGGTTTTACATCGGTAGAGTAAGAACTCTTGTTTGAGTATGCCATTGATTCTCTCTGCCAATGCGTTTTGGTAACAATCGTATCCATCTGTCATTGAAGGATGAATACCATATGCTGTTAATTCCTTCTGATAAATAGCCGAACAGTACTGCAGCCCTCTATCAGAGTGGTGTACAGCGTTGCCTTTATACCTGTTATCTTTAACGGCCATTTTTAGTGCTTTCACTACATTCTCAGCTTTCATGTCTGAACTTAAGTGATGGCCAACAATCTTCCGGGAACCAGAGTCGGTCACCAGCGATAGATAATGCACGCCTTGGTCAGATTCAAGGTAAGTAATATCGCTAACCAAGACATGCTCAGCATTATGAAGCCCTTCTTCCTTAAGTAAATTTGGATGCTTTTTCATCCAATGTTTACTGAATGTAGTTTTGGTAAAGCTTTTCTTTGGCTTAACGAGTAGTCCCTCGCTCCTTAAGTAAGTAAAAAAGCCATCTCGACCTAGTTTAATCCCATG
>NZ_JAYMEU010000084.1:0-537 GCF_037029575.1 Alteromonas sp. CH_MED4-4
ACCACCTCCGCAGCCATTTATTGGTGTGGTCTACAGAGGATTATGTCTTTTTAGAGGGGAAAATCCCTAGAACCCCAAGATGCTTCAGAGGCATCGTTTACAGAGCTTTCAATTTCTAACGCTATGGCGCTAATTTTTTCTTCTCTTGAAAAGTTGTCATTATGCCTAAATAACGCCACATTATGCTTTCTCGCTGCCCTCAGCACGGTTTCAATTACTGCTCTGTTCACATTATTCTCCCAACACTTTACTTCATGGTACCGTGAAAATCGGCTTCCATGATTGCCCCTATTACCCACTCATGAGGCTCCCAGTTGTTTGCCTCTTCTTCCGTTTTAGGTAAATAGGCATGCTGGTCTTTTTCACCGGCAATCAGGGCGTGGATTCTACATAATTCAATAGCTTGGTCTCGTGACATGATTTATTCCTCAATATTTGGAAAGTTAAACTGGGCTAAGCTGGACCAGCGGGGGCATTTGAACGAAAACCTACGGTTTTGAATCCTGTGGCACCCTCGAAACCGTAGGTTTCCGTCAG
>NZ_JAYMEU010000085.1:0-520 GCF_037029575.1 Alteromonas sp. CH_MED4-4
TTACAGGCGCTGACGGAGTATAATCGACTGGTCAAAGCGCAATATTTACTGGATTACATAGACAATGCCAGTTTGCGGCAGTACGTTCAGCGTGCCCTTAACCGGGGAGAAGCGTGGCACTTCCTGAGACGGGCTATTGCGTCGGTGAATGGCGATCAGTTCCGAGGCAAAAACGAGAGTGAAATCGCTATCTGGAATGAATGTGCAAGATTGCTTGCCAACGCGATCATCTACTTCAACTCCGCGATACTGAGTAATCTTCTGGGTCAATGTGAATCGAGATGATTTGAAGAGAAAGCGGGTATCACTCGTGCTGTTTCGCCCGTTGCGTGGCAAAATATCAACTTAAGCGGAACGTATAACTTCACTAATACTGGGAAATTGCCCAATATTGGCGAAATAACAAGGCCGATAGTGGATGATTAGGCTCCAAGCTGAAAGTAAACCACCTCCGCAGCCATTTATTGGTGTGGTCTACAGAGGATTATGTCTTTTTAGAGGGGAAAATCCCTAGAACCCC